>JBBSKH010000135.1:0-8589 GCA_038256495.1 Chitinophagales bacterium | reverse complement strand
TTGTTTTGCAAAACAATGCTTGTACCTGGCGGCGCAATAAAAACGCCATGTACAAAGGAAGTAGTTTGGGATTGCAAGTTTGCAGTAGTAAAACAAACGAGCAACAAGGAAAATATTTTTTTCATATCAGTGTTATGGTTTGGTAATATTCTGCGCTTTATTTTTTACCAGGCATTCGCCGCTTTAGTAGTATTACCTACATACACAGCCAATAAAATAGCGTGAGGATTATTATTTATTTAGATCACCTCCAATAATATCGGTAACGGTAGCCACCTGCGCAATTACCCGTTTTAGCATGGCGGTGTTTATGCCGGTCTTATATAGATCGGCCCTCACGGCAACTGTATTGTCTTCGTCACTCATGCCAATTTTTACTACATCAAAATTGTTGTTTTGAAACAACAGGTATTTGTAATTACCCTCACTAATTTTTCCCGGCAGTGCTTCTGTAAGGTTACTAAGTACAATGTACAGATCGCTTATTTGCTGGATGACTACCTGGAAAGATCTTATGTTTTCACCTTCGTAAGGAATCACTGCAAGACTATCGCTTACTATTTTGTAAGGCAGCCCGATGCCCATTAATATCTTTTCCAATTCATACTGCGCCTTTTTTACCACTGGTTTAGCTTTAGGTTTCGGTTGGGCATAGGCAAAGCCTGCAAGCAGCAGGAGGCACAACAGAGAGAACAAGTTTTTTTTCATTGTTTGGTTATTTTAGGTGTAGTTGATTGAAAACTTTTCTACCGGTTATTTATTGATTTTCATTATAGTTTGAATAAATGTATGAAACCCTTATCAACCCTACATTACCTCACCCCAACCCCTCTCCACGGGAGAGGACCCAGAACCCTCAAGCAGTAAGCACTTGAATGATTGGGTGCAATTTTAGTCGGACAATAGTGATTTATTTTGTTGCTTATTATAACACAGCACAGGCCAACGTTTTATTTTTTTAAATGAATGCAGCATCAGCACGTATTTCTTTTTGTATGGCAAAAGCTGAAAGGCAGGTAAATAATAATATCTTTTTCATACAAGTGTTTTTATATAATGTTTTGAGGACACTGTAAAAATGGAAATTAAAAAGTATTTTTTCTATCCCTTAAAAACAGGATTTTTAAATATTATAATAGCTATCAACAAGATCGCTCTTTTTAATGCCTACTAAATGCTATTATCAAAAAAGAGTAAAAATCAGCCTTGCAAAGGATTATAGGCAGGCAGACATAACGGGCATGGTAGAGAAAGAATTTTACTTTCAATGATATTAAAATTCAACCTTTGCTAGTGTTGCTGGTAATGACTACCTGGTTATGTAAATAATGCAGTGTATCATTTTTGAATAAGTTCCTGTACCAGTTTCTTTAATGTATCTATTTGTGTTTGCTGTTCATCTAGTCGTTTTTGCTGACCATCAATTTGTTTTTGCTGTTCCTTCATACTTTCTACAAGCAGCGGCACCAGTCTTGCATAGTCTACACCTTTATAGCCGTGCAATTCATTTACCGCTTCGGGTACTACTTTTTCTACATTCTGAGCCAACAAACCCATTTGCCTGCCGGGCTGAAAATTACGCTTAGCAAACTCTGTTGTCTTCATTTCATATTCTACTCCGTTAAGCTGCAACAATTTTTGCAGTGGCGAAGAAATGGTTGTTATGTTTTGCTTGAAACGTTCATCGCTGGCATAAGTGGTTCCATTTGCCCAGAGGCTGCCGTTTACGTAAAATCCGTAGGCACCAATAATTTGAGCTCTTGCGGCTTCGGCAAAATTGCCTGCATTATCCTGGGTGCCAAAACTCACTTTAGCACCGGGGTTATCAGCATGCAGGCGCAATTCATTTCCATAAACGCCGATGCCTACTTCGCCTGCAACGCCGGGATAGAGTAATATTTTTTCGCCAAGAGATGCAGGAAACGACAACGGCCTGGTGGGATTCGTGTTACCTATTCCAATATTACCGTTCCCTTTTATTCGCATAAGTTCCGTAGATGAGCCTGTTCCGGTTCCCGCAAAAAAAGTATGGCTGGCTGCTACTGCATCCACCTGGTATCTTAGTGTACTTCCATTTATGCCAAAACCATAATACTGGTTATCATTATTATTTGCATCATACAACACAATTTTTCGGTTGGCCGTAGTCGTTGCAAACTGAAGGGGCGCATTGGGAAATAATAGTCCTATGCCTGTATGGCCGTTAAACGTTGTAGAGCCTTCTACATGCAGGGTTGCCTGTGGCGATGTTGTGCCTATACCCAGCGACCCTTCTATTGTTTGATTACCCACCAGGTGTAGTCTTTGCTGCGGCGAAGATGTGCCAATGCCTACATATCCATTACTTCGATAAAGGACATTGTAAGGAGCTGTTTGCCACTGAGTACCTGCCGTAACAACACCATTGGGGGTTACGTTGATACCGTTGTTATTGTCCAGGTCAAACACACACAAACGGTTGTTGTTGTAAGAGGCCACATACCCTCTGTTGCCCGAGGCAAAAACGTTCACCGGGTTGCTGAGGTTGGCATACGAAACGCCTTTATAAACTGGCGATGTTGCATTGCTCAAATCATAAACAGCCAGGCTGCTGTTGCCGGCATTGCTAATAAATGCCACATTGTTTGCAATGGAAATAGAAGTGGGGTAGTTTATCTCTTTATTAAAAGTACCATTGGCAGTTATACCGTCAGGGTTTGTAACATTATAGATGTTTACCCGGTTAAGGCCTTGCGAGGTAACATATGCATAGTTGTTTTTTACAAAAACGGCGCTGGGCAAAATAGAGGCTGCGCCGATGGTGCCTCTTGCAGTAACAACATCCGGGTTGCTGATGTCGTAAATAGACAATTTATCGGTGCTGCCAAATGTAGTAACGTAAGCAAAATTGCCCTGAACAAAAATATCGGTAGGCGTATTTGTAGTGAGGGAGATACTGCCTCTGCTTACGATGGATGCCGGGTTACTGAAATCATAAATGCTGAGTCCGTTTGCCGGGGTTTCATTTACCGTATAGATAAAATTTCCTTTAGCAAAGACAGCCACCGGCCTATTGCCTCCCAGGTTTAATGAACCTGCAAGGCTGATGTTTGAAGCATTGCTGATATCGAAAACAAAAAGGTTGTTTGTATTTTGGGTAATGGTAACAGCATAATTATTTATTACAAAAAAATCTTTGGTTTGGTTGCCGGCTGAAGCCATCCTGGCTGTTCTGTAAATACTGTCGGGGTTGCCAATATTAAATGCCACAAGCTGGTATGGGCCGTTGAACGATGCTACGTAAGCGCTGCTTCCTTTTACCTGAACGGCAATGGGCGCCGCCAGGTTTTCGGTAGCAATACCCCTTGCCAACGGTGCTTGTGAGCCAATCAACTGTGTGGACCCTGTTATCCAACTTCCCTTTTGTAAATAGTCTTTGATGGCTTTTTCTGTAGGTACATTGTTGTGACTGTTATCACTGAATAAGCTGTCTCTGCTGAACTTACTCACTGCATCACCGGCCAATAATTTTAGATCTCCATTTACATGCAATTTGGCCTCCGGCGAAGGAATGCCAATACCTACATTTTGTGCAGATAAATTATGGAGCGTTAGCAGGCATAATAACAGGAAGATGAATTTGCGCATACGAAACTTATTTTACGATATTTTGAATTTGTTGCTTTAGCTCAATGATTTCTTTTTTCAGAATATCCTGCTGTTTTTGTTGCTCTTTTATACTTTCTATAAGTAACGGCACCAGCCTTGCATAATCTACTCCCTTGTAACCATCTTTTTCACTCACCGCTTCGGGTACAACTTGTTCTACATTTTGCGCCAGTAAACCCATTTGTCTCCCTTTTTGAAAATTATTTTTTTGAAATGATCCAGTTTTCATTTCATACTCTACCCCATTTATTTGTATTAACTTTTGTAGAGGATTTTGAATTGCTGTGATGTTCTGTTTGAAGCGTTGATCGCTTGCATAGGTAGTTCCGTTTGCCCAGATACTTCCGTTTACAAACAAACCATAACCCCCGCTTAGCTGAAACCTGCCTGCCTGAGTAAATACACCAGCATTATCCTGTGTACCAAATGTTACCGCAGCACCCGGGTTATCTGCATGCATCCTTAATTCATTTCCATACACACCAATACCTACTTCACCCACGCCACCGGGGTAGAGTAATATTTTTTCGCCAAGAGATGCAGGAAACGAAAGTGGTTTTACCGGATTGTTTGTACCGATACCTACATTGCCATTTCCTTTTATGCGCATTCTTTCTGTAAAACTGCTGCTGCCTCCATGGCCAAAAACAATATCAGAAGCGGCTGCGTCGGAATAAATTTGTAATAAGCCACTCTGTATTCCCATACCATATTGAGCGGTAACTCCACTTGAGTAAAAAGCAATTTTGCTTCCGACGGTGTTTGTAAAAGATAATGGAACATCGGGTACTAAATTTCCAATACCCATATGGCCGTTTCTTAAAACAGTCAAAGCATTTTTCCTTGCATTAGTGGCTGAACCATTACCAATTTCAAATAAGCGGTTGGTACCGGTGGTATCATTAAAAATACCAATCACAAGGGATTGATCGGAATAGGCAATATTATTAGATCCTAAGGTTGTGGATGCAGTTGCTTTAGCTTTTGTATTATCTCCCATGGCAGTTGAAAAAAAGCCTGAGGCAACTGAATTAGAACCAGAGGCGGTAGAAAATGTTCCAGAAGCGGATGTTCCACCTCCAGTAGCAAATGAATAATTACCCGAAGCAAGTGCACCAACACCAATTGCGACTGCATAATCTCCGGAGGCAACAGCATTATTACCCATTGCAATTGATTCTGTACCAAGGGCCAGGGATAGATTTCCAAAAGCGGTTGAATTGTTTCCTGAAGCCAAAGTGTTGTATCCAGCTGCAAAAGAATAATTGCCTGTATTTACTCTATCCCATTGTGCACCATCCACATAACCCGCCCTAAAAGCTGCTTTATCTGCATACCACATCATTCTTCTACCTGCCCCGCTTACTGGGGGATTAGCAGGTGAAGCTGATGCAATACCCACACTGGAAAACAATACTGAACCTTCAGAAGCATGAAGCAATGCTTTTGGGATTACAACTCCAATACCCGTGTTTCCATTTCGAAGAATAGTGATGGCATTTTTTCTCACACCTGCATAACCATTTCCTATTTGAAAAATGCGGTCATCTAAATCTGGGGAATTTATTGGACGTTGAAAATCTGTAGTATCGTTAGCAAAACCTACAGAGAAGCCATATACGGATTTTGTGATAAGCTCAGACCCAATAGCTACTGAAACTAAGTTTCTAGCCACTGCATTGTATCCGATTGCGATACCTGAAGTGGTGGCAGCCATATTGCCTGTACCGGCAGTAAAACTGTACCAACCATCCGAGTTATTGTTTACACCAAAGGCTGTGGCATAATCACCCTTCACTTTTACATCCAAACCTGCACCAAAACTGTATTTGCCAATACTGTCTTTATTCCAATTGTTACTGCTAACAGCTCCAGATCTAAATGCCGCTTTAGCAGGATACCACAACATTCTTACACCTTGCCCTTGCACAGCAGGATTGCCGGGGGCATTGGGCAAAAACCATGACCCGCCGGTAAAAACAACGTTGCTGTCTGCCACATGTAAACGTGCAAGTGGGCCCGCTGTGCCTATGCCTGTATTTGCATTTCTTAAAATTGTGAGTGCGTTCTTTCTATTGGTATTATCCAATCCATTTCCTATTTGAAAAATGCGGTCGTTCGGCTGGGGATCAAAATTTATGGCCGTTTCAGTGGTGTCGTTAAAACTACCAAACACTGCAGCATAATCTGCACTAGCTTTAGTTTGATAACCAGCAGCCAAAGCGATATTGCCAACTGAATAAGTACTGCTGCCAAAGGCAATAGAATTAGGGCCTGATGCCCGAACATTTTGCCCGATGGCCAGGGAGGAAAAAGCAGCAGCTTTGGCATTAATACCCATTGCAATGGCCATATTGGAAGTAGCAACAGATAACTGTCCAAAAGAAAAAGAAGTAAATCCTGTTGAGTTACTTAAGGAACCTGCTGCAAAAGAATAATCTCCTGATGCCTCTGTTTGATTGCCTGATGAGAAGGATCCATAACCTGAGGCAGTGGTAAAGTTGCCTGTTGCTGTAGATCGAATTCCGGTTGCATTGGTACCTGCACCTGTAGCAAACGATGATTCACCTTTAGCTTTTGTACTATTACCTAATGCAATAGATAAAAGACCGATGCTATCCTTGTCCCACTGGTTGCCAAATGCAAGCCCCACACGGAATGCCGCTTTTTGCGGATACCACATCAACCTTGCGCCGGGGCCTTCTACAGGCGGGTTGTGAGGCGTATTGGCCAATACACTATTAGGCCCGCTAAACAGCACATTGCTGTCTTTTACATGCAGCATGGCTTGTGGGGTCTGGGTATTGATGCCTACATTTTGCGCCCTTGCCATCATTGCCCCAGTAAGAGCAAGAAATAGAAAGAAATTTTTTTTCATGGATATTTTTTTGCTTTTAAATTTTTTAATTCATTTTTAATTACTTAATACGCTTAATCAGCAACGGTACCAACCTTGCGTAGTCCACACATTTGTAACTACCTTTTCCTTTCGTGCTGCTTTTTATATGCAGTATGGCGCTTGCGTTGGGCAAACTGGCATCGTTGTTTATGGCAACATTTTGTGCCTGTGTAAGTATGCATGCTGCCATTGCCAGTATTGTGAGGATCTGTTTCATACTTATGTTATTTACATTTTATGTAAATATGCCATGAACAGTTTATGAATGTTATCCCCGAAAAACAGGATTTTTTATTTCAATAAAAATCCTGAAAAAAGGAGAGCGCATATGGATCTGCTGTATTGTTTATTTGTGCAATGGATGGAAAAGGATTATTTTTCTGATGATGAAAAAATATCTACTAATTTTTACCATTTTGCTATTTAATCTTGCCATGCAGGCACAGAGAGCCAATATGGATAGTTTGCTACAGCTGTTAAAGGCAATAAAGGAAGATACTACGGGGGTAAACCTATACCTGGAAATTGGTAATGCGTATAAAGAGATTGAGCCTTTAAAAGCAAAAGAATATTTTCGAAAAGCAATACAGCTCGGCACCAAAATGAAATTACATACGGCAACTATAAAAAGTATTTTCAGCTATAGCAGCGTTTTTGGTATTACGGGCGAGTATGATTCTTCCAGGCTCTATAATGAAAAAGCGCTGGCGCTGGCCAGGGAAATAGAGGATTCGCTTAATACCGGCATAGCTTTATTCAATATAGGTTTAGCCCACGGGTTCCTTGAAAATTATGAAGCAGCAATTCAAAATTGCCAGGAAGGATTGAAAATGACAGGGGGAAAAGCTCATAAAAAACTTGAAGCTCAGATAAATGACAGGTTACAGGTGCTGTACTGGAAAATGGCGCAATATGATAAAGCAATTGGGTTTGGTGAAAAAGCCGTGCAGCTATCCCGGCAACTGAATATGCCATTCCAGGTGGCGCAATCCCTATCCAACCTGTCATTGAGCTATCTCGCAAAAAGTATGCAACCCCGAGCCCTGCCATTATTAACAGAAGCATTGGAGATTGCAAAGAGTATAGATAACAGTAACCTTGAAAGTGCAATCCTGGTTAATCTTTCAGATATCTTACTGCGGTCTGGTGATTATGAAAAGGCGAAACAGTATATCGATAGGAGCCTTCTATTACACCGTGGGCTTGGTTCCCAGGATGGAGAAGCCATATCGTTAAGGGCTTTGGCAATGTATTCTCTGCAAAAGAAAGATTTCGGTAACGCAGAAAAGCATGCATCAGCGTCAGCCATCATTGCTAAAAAAAATGGTCTTACACTAGAACATGCTGAGGCCATCCATATATTATCGAGCGTTGCATTCGCAACCGGTGATATGAGATCAGGCGATCAGTACTACCGGGAGTATGGAGATTCTATCAGGTCATTGGTTGCAAAACTGTTATCCCAAAAATCGGCGGAGCTGGAAAATGAGTATGAGACTGAAAAGAAAGAAACCCAGATCAAAAAACTGGAAGCAGAGAAACAGGTGCAGCGGCTTTCGATACGTCAGAAAAATACTTTGAATTATATTTTAATTGGCAGCGCTGTCATTTTATTAATTATCTCTTTACTTTCTTATCGTACTTACCGGCAAAAACAAAAACTTCAGCGGCAACGAATCAATGAATTAGAAACCGAAAAGCAATTAGCAGCCACCGAAGCGGTATTAAAGGGCGAAGAACAAGAACGAACGAGACTGGCAAAAGATTTACACGATGGTTTAGGAGGAATGCTCACCGGTATTAAGTACTCCTTTAATACGGTGAAAGGTAATCTCATCATGACACCCGTCAATGCACAGGCATTTGAACGCAGCATGGATATGCTGGATAGTTCAATACAGGAAATGCGCCGGGTGGCACATAACATGATGCCGGAAGCTTTGGCGAAGTTTGGGCTGGATACCGCATTGAAGGATTTTTGTAATGATGTTAATCAAACCGGTGTGTTGAATGTAGCCTATAGTTCTATTGGGTTGGAAAAT
>JBBSKH010000134.1:0-8711 GCA_038256495.1 Chitinophagales bacterium | reverse complement strand
GGGGCAACCTGTAAAAAAATAAATTATGGGCGATACCTACACACAATTATACATTCAATTAATTTTCGCCGTAAGAGGCAGAAAAAATTTTATACAAAATTCATGGGAAGAAGAATTGTATAAATACATCACCGCTGTCGTGCAAAATGACAAACAATAGTTTTTCCGGAAGCGGGCAGAAAAAGCCCAAGGATTTAACAACTGCATATTTCTTAACGTTATCAATTGGCGCTGTTTGCTTCCGGTGTTCACTATCCAACTATAAAGACTACCTTCGCCGCAGTTCATTTATTTCCGCGGCATTACAAGCCAGTTTATTATAGACTTACCCTCCATAGTACCTGCTTACCAATAAGCACTCGTTTTTAATGATGAAGCAACGCTTCATTACCGCACTAAAAATTTAAAAAATCATACAATTGTTATTTACAGACTTAAACATCATTAAGCCCATCCTGGATGCGCTTAAAGAAGAAGGCTATAGTACGCCTACACCCATTCAGCAGCAAGCCATACCATTTGTTTTGCAGCAAAAAGACCTGTTGGGCTGTGCCCAAACAGGCACCGGAAAAACAGCAGCATTTGCTATTCCTATGCTGCAATTACTGGCAAAGCCAACCACCATGGCCAGTAGTGGTGCACGCCCCATCAGGGCGCTCATCCTTACACCCACAAGGGAACTGGCCATACAGATACAGGAAAGCTTTATCGCCTATGGCCGTCACCTGCGCCTTAAAAACCTGGTGATATTTGGCGGCGTTAACCAAAACCCACAGGTAGATGCCCTGCGCAGGGGTGTAGACATCCTGGTGGCAACACCCGGCCGTTTGCTGGACCTTTGCAACCAGGGACATGTAAACCTGAAAGACGTAGAAATTTTTGTTTTGGATGAAGCAGACCGTATGCTGGATATGGGATTTGTGCACGACGTAAAAAGGGTACTTGGAAAATTACCCGCCCGCAAGCAAACCCTGTTTTTTTCTGCTACTATGCCACCAGAAATTCAATCGCTGGCCAACAGCATATTGCACCAGCCAGAAAAGGTAACGGTAACACCGCCGGCCACAACTGCCGACACGATTACCCAGCACTTGTATTACGTGGAAAAGGACAACAAGCGATCGCTGCTGGCTTATATATTGCAGGACAAAAGCATAGAAACTGCGCTGGTGTTTACCCGTACAAAGCATGGAGCCGATAAGGTGGTGAAGGACCTGCACAAGATTGGCGTAAGTGCTGAAGCCATACACGGCAACAAATCTCAGAATGCCAGGCAGCGTGCCCTTTCCAATTTTAAAAACAGATCTACCCGGATATTGGTGGCAACAGATATTGCTGCAAGGGGTATTGATGTGGATGACCTCACCCATGTAATCAATTACGAGATACCTGAAATACCGGAAACATATGTACATCGTATAGGCCGTACCGGCAGAGCCGGCGCCAATGGTATTTCTTTTACTTTTTGCGAAGCAGAAGAAACATCCGATTTGAGGGATATTCAAAAACTGATTGGTAAAAATATACCGGTGGATGAAAATCATCCTTACCATACAGTGTTTACCCAGATTATGAGCAGGCCGCCGCAAGGCCAGAACCGTCAGCAGCGCCCACAAAGGCCAAGAGGCAGTTTCAACGGCAACAGCACAAGTAATGATAATGGAAGGAGAAATTCTTCATCACAGGGGCCCGGCGGTAACAGGCGGGTATCCAGGCGAACATATTAATACAAACAAAAATGCTTCGGGAAAACCGAAGCATTTTTGTTATCAGCTCTTTAGCAATTTAAAAGCGTGGGACCATTGATTATTTGCAAATCCTGGTATGCACCATAAAATGCACAACGGTTCAATAGCCCTTGCAGCTTCTGCCTTTCCCATATCAGCCGTTTCCCAACCAAAGCTGGTTAAAATTTCCGACACGGTTTTCCGGGCATTATCGTCATTGCCGGCAATAAACATGGTAGGTATATCTTTTAATACTGAAAACAAGGGCAGAAGCATCAGGCAGCGGAATCTCCTTTTTTACACAGCGTTCCTTTTTTTCCGGATTTGTACCAGTAGAACCACTTAAGTACATCATCCTTGGTGGCAAACCCATGATCTTTCTGACCATTAATAGCTGGCCTGTACCACATTCCCAGCCAGTTTCTTCTTTCTAAAATAAAGCGGCTGTTGCCGTATTCATCTTCCAGCCTTTTAATCCTTACTTTGGTGCAGGTTCTAACAATGTCTATCTCCTCCTGAGAATGGTGGAAAAAATTGGTAATGGTTGGCATGCGATATTGGATTTTCTTGGTTTACATTCAAAGGCATTACAGACCCTCTTGCTGGATGGCAGGTTAATGCCGGTTCGCATTTATAGGAACGATAGCAAGTACAAAAATGTTGTGTTAAATAAAGCAGGAAGGAGATTTGCCGTTTAATTTTTTTAAGGCCCGGGCTCAGTTCAATGAGTTCTTTTCACCATTGGCAAGAGCAATATCAACGGCTTCAAATATTTCCTGCATATCAAATGGTTTGGCAAGAAACTGGTTGGCACCGGCTTCCAGGCATTCGCCCCTTGCATGAGAATGTGCAGATATCATAATAATAGGAATGGCTGCAAAACTTTCATTTTCTTTTAAGCTCTTGCATACCTCGCGACCATCGGCGCCGGATAATAACATATCCATTAAAATTACAGAAGGCTGAAGGGTTGTTAGCTCTTCTTCAAGATTGTCAACATTCTGCTTGATGGTAACATCAAAATGTTTCATTTGTAACATGGCCTTAAGCATGTAAAGGATATCCTCATTGTCATCAATGATGAGCACCTTTGTGAGTTCTGGTGACATTTGTACAATTAATTTTTAGGAAGCGTAAAATAAAATTCCGATCCAACACCGGGTTCGCTTTTTACAGCTATGCTGCCCTTATGTTTTTGAACGATTGTTGCCGCAATAAATAAGCCAATACCAAAGCCGGGGAATGTTATTTCGTTCTTTCCCTTCACTCTGTAAAATCTTTCAAATATTTTTTGCTGGTCCTGCTTGCTAATGCCGATACCGGAATCCTTAACGGTAACGGTTACCTCTTTATTGCCTGATGACAATGAAACATAGATTGTTCCCTGCTCGGGAGAATATTTAACTGCATTGGTAAGGAAGTTCACCAGCACTTGTCCAATCCTGTTTCTATCCCCGTTAATTACTGTGCCGGAAGCTTGGCTATTAAAAACTATGTCATATTCAGGATTGATATGCCCCGTTTCTTCAATTGTTTCCTTTATGAGCGATTCCAGGTTAAAAGGTTCAATATTTAGCGACAATGCGCCGGATTTTATTTTTGACACATCCAGCAGGTCGGTTATTAACATGGTAAGGTTACCTATCTGCCTGTTGATGACCATGAGGGAATTTGCCAGGAACTCATCTCCCTTGCCAGCATATACCGATTGTAAAATCTGCACGTAACCTTTAATGGAAGTGATGGGTGTTTTTAATTCATGGCTGGCCATACTGATGAAGTAATCCTTTTGCTGCTCTTTCTCTTTTATATCCTGAATATCTGTGCTGGTGCCCACCCACATTTGTATTTCCCCGGTTTCATCCCTTTGGGGAGTGGCCCGGCTTAACTGCCATCGGTATTGCCCGTCATTTTTTCTAAACCGATGTTCAAATAAAAAGTCGGAGCCGTTTTCTATAGATGCCATCCATTGCTTCACATTTTCCTCCCGTTCGTCGGGATGCACAATTTGGAGCCAGCCCTTATCATCCACATCTTCGGGAGTAATGCCTGAGTAATCATATACTGCTTTGTTGAAATAATTCAATTCGCCATCAGGTGATGCTGTCCACACAAACTGCGGCATAGAGTCTGCCAACAGCCTGAATTTTGATTCACGCTCCTGCAATTCCTTTTGGTAATTTTTTTCTTCCGTAATATCCCGGATGGTGCCTAATATTCTGGCAGGTTTAAGGTTCGCATCATAAAACACCTTCCCTTTAATTTCAATCCAGTGCAGGCTGCCATTTTTCCAGATTATTCTTGCCGTATAATATAAATTACCCGTGTGCAAAGCAACTTTAATGGCCCGGTTTCTTTTTTCTAAATCCTCCGGGTGAAACCGTTTTAATGCTTCCTGGAGAGAAAGGACCGACCCCCGTTCATAGCCGAATATTTCAACATAACGATCAGAATAACTAACACCGTCGTCAATCAACTCCCACTCCCAGTTACCCAAACCGCTGGCTTCAATCACCACATTTAGTTTGTCTTCGTTTTGCTCAAGTCGTTGCTGGTATTCAACCAGGTCGTGTATATCGTTGCAAGCCCCTATATAACCTTCAAAATCGCCGTTGGCAGCAAACCGGGGAACCCCATTATCAGACACCCACCTATAAATGCCATCGTGGCGTTTTAGTCTATACTCCATGTAAAAAGTTGCCCGCTCATCAAACGACCTGGTATAAATTTCTATGCATCGTTCTAAGTCTTGTGGATGTACATTTTCCGCCCAGCCATTCCCTTTCTCCTCCTCGTAGCTTCTGCCAGTAAAATTTAGCCAGGCTTTATTAAAGAAATAGCAAAGCTTATCGGTACCGGCCATCCAGATCAATACGGGGGCGCTGTCGGCCACATTGCGGAAACGGGTTTCGCTTTCTTCCAGTTTATTAAAGGCTTTTACAATTTCCTTTTCGGCCTTTTTTCTTTCAGTAATATCCCGGGCTATAGCAAAAAGATAGGGGGTTTCATTTAGTTTTATGCCGCCCATGTTTATCTCTACCGGATACTGAATACCTTGTTTGTTTTGGTGGATAGTTTCGATAGTATCAAGCGGACCTTTTTGTGCAAGCGCAAAGGTAGTTGCGAATTTTTCTTCGTTGTAAATCGGGTCTACATCCGGCACCCTCAGGCTTTCCGCTTCCTTTGCTGTATAACCCCATTTTTCCAGCGCCTTATCATTAAGGTAAGCAAACCTTCCATCTTCCCTCATAAGGATAAATGGGTCGAAAGCATTATCAGTAACAAACTTATACAAAGTGAGGTCTGTTACCGCAGCTTCTATTTTTTGGCGGGCCGCCACCTGCTGCGTTACTTCGCTGGCAATGGCCAGCACACCATAAATAACCCCGTTTACATCTTTCAACGCCTCTAAAACAAAGTTCACATAAACATTTTCTAATTTATCTCCCCTGGGTAGTTCAAGTGGCATTTCATCTGCTTTTACCCGCTCACCTGTGGTAAACACCGTATTTAAAAAACCTTCAAACCCTTGTCCGCGGCTTTCAGGAAAACCTTCAAACAAGGGTTTGCCCAATACATCGTTGGAAAGCTTTCCCCAAAGCTCAAGCATCCGATCGTTTATAATCTCTACCGTAAAATCGCCACCCATTAGCCGGCACATCCCAACGGGCGCCTGCAATATCATCAACCGCAGGTTTTCCTCGCTTTCTTCTACTTTTTTGCTGGCAGCATATTGTTCCGTTACATCTTGCAGGGTGCCGGAAAAATTAAAAGCAATATTTTTTTTATTAAAAAGTGCACGTCCCTTGGCAAGCACCCGGCGTTCAACACCGCTTACGGGGTGCAGCATGCTGTATGTTTCCTCATAAAAACCTCCTGATTTATAGTCAAGCGCATGCTGAATGGCTGCTACCACACGACCCCTATCCTCTTCTGATACTACCGCCAGAGCATCTCCTAATTTAATTTCATGTTGCGCATTAACCCCAAACCATTCCTTCAGCCTTCTGTTGGCGGTAAAGGTTTTTTCTTTGGGATTGTAAGCCCAGGTACCCAAGCCGGCAGCATCAATAGCAAACTGCAATTGTTTCCTGCTAGCTTCCAGTTTCTTACGGTTGAGTACTTTTTCCGTAACGTCAATTCCTGTTAATAGTAAGGATATATTGTTGCCTTGCTCATCCTTCAATGGTTTGAAAGAAAAATCAAAATAGGATGGCTCAATTACATCTCCTTGTTTGAAGTATACCAGCGACTCTTCCTGGAAATATTCTATTCCGGTATCCAATACTTTCAACAGGTTATCGGGCCAGGGCTGGCCCTGCAGTTCTGGCAATATCTTAAGCAAGGGTTTACCAATAGCGTTGCGTCCTTTTTTCCAGATCTTTAATGCTGCATCATTGGCATATTGCAGTACAAGGTTACTACCAGTAAATATAGCCGTAGCAGCTACCGCCTCGTTTACAAGGTCTTGATATTGTTTGGCCGCATTAGATAACTTTTGCAGGTTCAGCACTTTTGCCGTGGTTTCTGTACAGGTTACGAAAACGCCGGAGATCTTTGCCGATTCATCTATAACAGGGCTATAACTAAAAGTCCAATACACATCTTCAATGCGCCCGTTCCTATAGATCGGTAACAACTGATCTTCGCTCCAGGATGCTTCGCCTGTTTTAAGTACCTGGTCTATTAGTGGTTTGATGATATCCCATATCTCCGGCCATGCATCTTTACCGGAAGCACCCAATATTTCGGGGTGCTTGCCTTCTTTTCCCAGGCTGGGGCGGTAAGCATCATTATAAAAACAAATAAGCTCCGGACCCCAGAATAAGAACATGGGGAATCTGGAGTTTAAAATAATACTCAGGGTGGTTTGTAAACTCTGTGGCCATTTTGCCGGCACACCAAGGCTGTGCTGCTTCCAGTCCTTACTACGCATTAGTTCACCCATTTCACCGCCGCCCGATAAAAAAGGTAACTGCTGCTTATTATTTTTCCTGGACGTTGATGAATCCATAATTAAAAAATCACCCGAATTTAATTGATTGGTAAAGAATAAAATTATTGATACTGAATTTATAGCTGATAGTAATCATTTTTTATGCCTATATATAATTGTGTCTTTAAATCAACGGCTGATAGCTAAGCACTAACTAATTGCAAAGGAGCGGTTTTTGCACTAACTTCTGGCTATTATTCATCACCATTAAGTACAGCAATGAAGGTATTAAGGAGAAAAGACGGGGAAGATGATTTTTTTGAAAAAATTCCCAGGCAATTAAGCAAGATAAAACGGAGCATCATTGAACCTGTAATGGGAGACCAGGAAAAGGATGTGGCAGGTAGTACAACTGCACCATTCAGATCAGAAATTTATACGAGAGAAAAAATGCAGCAACTAGCTGCTGCATTGGCCAGACGCCATGCTATTACCTATGAAAAGAATTCTGATCAATTGCTTAGAAGGCTTGCACAAAACGAACAGATGTTGCTGCAGTCATATAGCATGGTTACCCGTACTATTAAAGAAAGCAAGCGTATTGCCCCGGCTGCTGAGTGGTTACTCGATAATTTTTACCTGGTTGAAGAGCAGATATATACCGCTAAAAAACATTTCCCTAAAGGATATAGTAAAACATTGCCACGCTTAACAAAAGGCGATAGTGCCGGCTTGCCCCGTATTTACGACATGGCTGTGGAAATAATTTCCCATAGTGACGGTCATGTTGACGTATACGGTTTAACGGATTTTGTGAATGCTTACCAGGCTGTTACCAAGTTAAACCTTGGCGAACTGTGGGCAATACCCATTATGCTCAGGTTGGCATTGCTTGAGAACCTGCGCAGACTATCCATGATCATTTCAGAAGAGATCAGTAATAAAGCGCTGGCCAATAAATGGGCCGATCAGATGATTGAAACGGCTGAAGAAAATCCAAGGGATCTTGTACTGGCCATTGCAGATATGTCAAGGTCTGACCCTCCCATGAAAAGTACTTTCGTGGCAGAACTGGTAAGGCGGTTGCAGGAAAAGGGCAGCTCCCTGTCGCTGCCGCTTAACTGGATAGAACAACGGCTGGCAGAATCAGGTAGTACCAGCAGCGAATTGATACAGAAAGATAACCAGGAGCAGGCTGCCACACAGGTATCTATCAGTAACAGCATCAGCAGCCTTCGTTTTATTACCAATACCAACTGGCGGGATTTTGTAGAAAATACCAGTATAATAGAAGCCATTCTAAAAGAAGATATTGCGGGTGTTTACGCCCAAATGGATTTCAACACCAGGGATGGTTACCGGCATGCCGTAGAAAAAATGGCCCGATGCTCCGGTAAATCTGAAGAAGAAGTTGCACTCTTTGTAGTAGATCAGGCAACAAAAAGTTTTGAGGATAATGAACCAGAAAGGTGCTGCCATGTAGGTTACTACCTCACCGGAAAAGGTTATATCCAAACCTCCAGGGCAATTGGTTATCGTGCAAACCTGAGAGAAAAGCTCCGCCGCTTTTCCACAAAAAACCCTGCTTTAATTTACCTGGGCAGTATAGCCATTATTAGTGTGCTTATAAGCTGGGCGCTCATTTCAATGGCTGCAAACGAACTTACTGATATATGGGAGATAATTTTGATGGTGGTAGTTATTTTACTGGCTACCTCTCACCTTGCCGTTGCTATTGTAAACTGGGTAAGCACCATTCTTGCCAGGCCTTTGTTATTGCCGAGGATGAATTTTTCTTCGGGTGTGCCGGAAGAAGCAAGCACAATGGTAGTAATACCCACCATGATAACAAGCCTTACTGGAATTGATGCGTTGATAGAAGGCCTTGAGATACGCTTCCTGGCAAACCGTGGTAAACATATTTATTTTGGACTGCTCACAGATTTTAAAGATGCCTCATCAAAGAACCTGGCCGAAGATGATCTGCTGGTAACCAGCGTTAAAAATAAGATTACTGCGCTTAACAGTAAATATGCCAATGGAGAGCC
>JBBSKH010000133.1:0-8774 GCA_038256495.1 Chitinophagales bacterium | reverse complement strand
GACTGAAGCCCCGCATATCTCAAATGATTTTACATCCCCAGTCTGAAGGCTGGGGCAAGGGCGAAGCTTTATTAAACTGGAATTAAATCTGATTTCCGAAGTGTCTTAATCGCTTGATCAGCTAAATCGTCATTTAATCCCACTAAGGAGCTAGTAAAGATTACTCTATTTTTTATGTTCCGAGGAAAATCATGAAGTGATTTATCATCGTCAATAATAATAAAATGGTTAACACCATGATGCTTTTTTACCCAGTTTAACACTTCATCTTTTCTAGTTATTTTTGTACTTCTTAGTTTGGAAATATTTGCATTTATACCTCTTTTAGCGAAGATCTTTCTCCAAGACGCAATTGGATATTTAGATTTGTGAGATGTTGTCAATAATATTGATGCATTTGTGTTAGCAATAATTTTGTTGAGACTATCAATTGCTCGAGGACTAAAGTTTGGAAATCCATCATTGAGAAATTCAGGAGTTTTCCAACCAGACGCAGGTACCATTACACCGTCAATATCCAGTAAAATAATCATATCGTAAATTACAAAGTTTTTATTCGCCCTCAAGTTAAATTTTCAAGAAGCTTAACGTCTATTCCATTTCTGTAAGCGTAGCAAAATGCAAAGGAGATAGTTGCTGGTAAAACTTATATCTGAAAATTAGTGATGAAATTATGCTGAGAATATAATTGCGCCCGAATTTTTGCAAGCAATCTTAGGCGAAGTAGTTTACGTTTCACGATATGATTTTCTCCTGCCCCGGTTTGTGGCCGAAAACAGAAATATATTTATTTCCGTTCAAAAAAATGCCATCCACATTACTTAATACGGTTAAACTTTTTTAATAGCTCTTTCAGTTTGTCTTTAGGCAATGCTTCCACTACCCTGTTATTTTTTCCTTTCATCGTTTCTGCTGCCAGCAACGAATTAATGATGGCTTCTTCAGAAGCCTCAATGGTGGCCATAAACAAGGGAGACATAGCATCATTGCTTAATACTTTTTGGGACAGCAGCACAGGAGGATCAAAAGGAATGCGCATGCTGCTATCGGTGGTAAAAGCAATCACGTAATCGCCGCTGCCATTACTTGCAATGCCTCCTGTTTTGGCAAGGCCCATAAATGCTCTTTTAGCCAGGCGCTCCAGGTTGCGGGCGTCAAGTGGCGCATCTGTGGCAACCACAATCATGCAACTGCCATCTGCATTTTCATTGAGTTGATCCTGCAAATAATATTTTTTTAATGCTTCGCCTACCGGCACACCGGCTACATTTAATACACCGCCAAAATTTGTTTGCACCAGTACACCTACTGTGTATCCGCCCAGTTTTTGTGGCAGCACCCTGGAAGCCGTACCAATGCCACCTTTAAAACCAAAACAAACGGTACCCGTTCCGGCGCCCACATTGCCTTCCGCAACTGTACCGCCAGATGATTTGTTGATGGCTTCCAACACATCAGCCTCCATTACATGCCTGCCACGAATGTCATTCAGGTAACCGTCGTTGGTTTCTCCTACGATCGCATTTACAGACTGTACATTTTCATTGCCTTTTTGTAAAAGCGTATAACCCACCACAGCGTTTATAGCGGTGGCTACATTTAATGTATTGGTGAGGATAACAGGCGATTCTATATTGCCCAACTCTTTTACCTGCGTGGTGCCGGCCAGTTTGCCAAAACCATTTCCTACATATAATGCAGCGGTCACTTTTTGTTGAAACAGGTTTCCGCTATGTGGTAATATGGCTGTTACGCCCGTGCGAATTGAATCACCCTTTATCAAAGTGCTATGCCCCACTTTTACGCCGGCCACATCTGTAATAGCATTGTATTTACCGGCTTTCATCACCCCGATCTTGATAGTAAGATCAGCCGCATTGTTGCTAGTTTGTGCAGGAAGCTGTA
Organism: Chitinophagales bacterium; assembly: GCA_038256495.1. Lineage (GTDB taxonomy): Bacteria > Bacteroidota > Bacteroidia > Chitinophagales > Chitinophagaceae > Ferruginibacter. The sequence continues at coordinate 6,869 of JBBSKH010000133.1, read as the reverse complement.
GCCACACAAAAGAAAATATAAAAAGGTTTACTACGGTGCGCATTTTTTTATTGAAAGATAGATTTTTTTTCGTGGTTGGTATATCTCGCCTTCAAAAAAGTATCAAAACTGCTCCCTCACCGGGTATTTCGCCATTTCAGAGTTTAGGGTTTTATACTGGTGCTGCTAAACTATGTCTTACATGTTTAACTGCCAAAGGCAAGCAGGCAATGCCAACAAAATTCTTATTGCTATTTTATAATTCATTCTTCTCTTAAATTAGTTGTTTGTCCGTTTTCGGTGAATTGTTTTTTCAAGTGTTGACTCGGTGCTTTCTTAAAATATTTTTATCGAAAGTTTACGTTTTGGTTTTTTGTAGAAATTATCTTTCGCTTTAACATCGTCACTAATTTGTTTACTACCGCATAAACATAGCAATTTTTTCAACGCAAAAGCTATTGGCGGATATTTTCGAAAGGGAGGCATTATATTTTACAGATGGGGCCGCTACTTCCAGGGCCGCTGATGATAATTGCAAGCAGCGGCAACGTTTTTGTTGGCGGAAGACCAATGGTGAAACATCACTTGTTGAAGTCACGATTTGAGGTTCGGGCTTCTCGGGTCAGTTACTTGTCTTGTAAAGCGAATCCATATTTCTGCTACTGTAGAATGAACTATAAATGCAAACCAGAAGGTATACCCAAAAAAGTCACTAAAGGGTATATCTGTAAAAGCGAAAAGCAGACCGATTACCGGCCGCATAGTAGCCACCGCCAATCCTATGCTGTAAGCTCTTATCATCCATTCCCTGTGCAAATCGTATTGTTTGCTCCTGATATGTCTGTAGGCATTTAGTAATGCAAAGAGAAAGAATACACCAAAAATTGTTACGGCAGATGTTTCAATAATTCCGCCAAAACGAACCCAAAACCCCATTGTGATGGCCGTAACTCCAATAATGAGTCCGAGTAATAGATACACTCTTCCAATAAACCTGTGTAGATTGATAAATCTGTTTCTAAACGATTTGATAAACTGAAAAACACCAAGCAGAATAAATAGTATGCCAGGCAATATATGCAAAAATGCAAGCACCGGTTGACGAGCATATCCATATTCAATAGTTCCCTCTGATGGCAGCGTGCCAGTTCGGATGGATTGATATAGTTCACTTGACCGCATGAAAGAAAAAGTTAAAAGCGTTAATATAAGTATAACAACACCTGTCCAAAGCAGGACTCGGAAAGCGGATTCATATGTAAGTCTATCTGCTGAATTCATGCTTATTAAGTTGTACCTGAATGTGGGTTTATTCTCAAAATAATTTATTCAGACCGATTGTTGTTAGCAGTAGTTTTTTGCCTAACGATTTACTGTTAGTCCGAATAATAAAATGTAAATTTTATTGCGCCAGGTACATTTACAGTACTGGTCTTTAATAATGAGTTAGAATAATATTGATAAACGAAATTTCCACCAGGTGTAAGAGTTGTACCATTCAAGGTCGCTCTAATAGTGTTATTTTTTGTTAAATAGAAATAACTGACTCCGCTTCCACCTAATGAAGTATAAAGTATCTGTCCTACTTTGAAAAAAGGGCTACGTTTAGTGTCGTATTGAAAGGTCATAATATTTAATTTTAAAATTGAGACACCGTTATTAACAAATTGTTGATATGCAATAATATTGTTGTTATTATCGTATTGGAAATTTACATATGAATGAATGGAACCAGATTGAGTAAATACGGAATCAATAATTAAACGTCCTTGGGTGTCATAAGTGTAAATGTGATTATCGATAACAAGGTTCGGTAAAAAAGAAGTTCCGATTGCTTTAATGATCCGGCCATTTAAATCTAATTGAAAGTCAAACTTATAAACATTGCCAGCGCCACTATTTGTTAATGTGTTTGATATTATTTTTCCTGAAGCATCATAAAGTAATGATTGTTTTTCATTAAAGGAATTTCCGCCTGAAGCGTAGATTTCAATTAGATTGCCGGTATTATCATACTTATATTCTGCAATAGAAGTATTTTGAGTAGAAGGGTTAAAGGTTTCTATTCTAGTCAATTTCTCATTTCCAGGCGATATAATATTTTCCTTTTTGCATGAAATCAAAGCCAGCATTATCCCAATAATCAAAAGCGTTTTAGCAGTCATAGTTTTATGTTTAAAGTGTTGAACTTTAGTAACGAAAGAGCAGAAGAACAAATTGAAATTAAGTTGTCTTTTTGAACTTAACAGCTATTCGATAATTTTCGACAAATTTAATTAAAACAAGAATCAGGTCATAGAACTGGTTTTACAACCAGATGAATTTTGTCATTGGGTATTTCTAAAATTACCGCCAACTTGCTTATTGCCACATAAACATAGCAATTTTTTGAAAGCAAAAATTATTGCAGGCGAAATATGAACCAGTTGCTTTAAATAATTTGGATAAATCCGATACCAACAGAGACGCTGTTGAAAACCTTCCTTGCCGGCAGACTGGTGCCAGGCAGCGCCACCGCTTACTAGCGAAAGTTCAACATAGCAGAATTATTATGCTGTTCACAAAGGGAAACAGAGCAAACTTTCTGGATATTAGCCAAACCGCATCCCATGTTTACAACTCAATAAACTGGACGTATCCTGGCAATAAATCAAATATCAAATTCTCAGCCCTTTGAATTAAGTTTTTATACAGTCTGACGAACAGAGCTTTATGCAGGTGTGATATACGCTTCCCGTCATCGTAATTTATTTTTATTTGTTAGAACAAAGTCGTCAAAAGATGTTGGCTCTTGTGCTGTAATGGTTTTTACCCATTGAGTTGTTCTTGGTGTTTTTTGAAATCTTGGAAGGTAATGCAACATAATCATCACTAAAATGAACATGGAAGGAATATTTTCTTTTCGTTTAGTCAAAAAGAATTGTAATAAATTAGGCGAAATGAATTCAACGGTTTTTCCAATTCCATTGCTGATCATTGCTGCCATTTCAGTAAATGTCAAAGTTTCGTTGTTGGTTAATTCATAACTTTTATTGATATGGTTTTGTGGTTCGGTTAATATTTTTGCTGATACCGCTCCAATATCTTTAGTGTCTATTACAGTAAATTTTGCTTGACCTGCAGGCAAATATATTTTTTGCTTATTTACTAATTCATCCCGTAAAGTTGTAGTGAAATTTTGCATAAAATAGGCTGGTCGCAAAAACGTATATGGAACTTTACTAGCTACGATAAGTTTTTCAATTTTATGGTGCGGTATTATTGTACTCTTCTCTACACCCTGCACAGATAGAAACACAATGTGTTTTACCGAAGATTGCTTTGCTATTGCAATGAGTGGGGCAAAATATTTATTAACGTCCGAAATTTTTGGTGGCCGGAGTAAAAAAAGCAAGTCCATATCTTTTATAGCAGACACCAATGTATTACTATTGGTAAAGTCAAATTTAATGTACCTGATGTTGAAATTTGCTAGCTTCTCATTTCCAAATGCTGTTTCTCTAACACCTGCATATATCTCTAACTGATGGTTAAGCTTGTGTAAAGCAGCTATTACCTCAATTCCAACATTCCCTGTCGCCCCGGTAATTAATACTTTTATCATGTTATAAATGCCAGGTTATTTTTGCGGCTGCTTTTTTTCAGCCTTGGCTATTACATTGTTTTAACATAAATGATATTGCCGTCAATATATGGAATCCTCGCAATAAAGAGTTTGCATTTGTGCGTTGTTCCCGGGCGGCAGCAACGTTATGCCAGGGTATAGCCAACGGCCGGGCAGTTTACTTTGCAATTAGCTGTTTTGAAAAGAAGTTATTTCATTTTAATTGTTCTTCCGCTTTATCTGAATGTGCTGTTTCTTTATCATATCTAGATTTATAGCGGCTGAAAGTCAGACGACAGCAGCTTACACTTTTACTTATTATATCCCTCCACTACAGCAACCAGTTTTTCAATATCCAACTCTTTGGCATAAGTGTCTTTTGGGTAGTAGGCGTTTAGTTTGCTAAGGATTTCAGGTTTGTCTTTTACGGCATTTCTCAATTCCGGTATGCCGATTATACTTATATCGCCGTTGTCTTTATCAAAATAGAAATAGCTTACTCTTGTGCTTGCACTATTAATTTTTGTAGGTCCGCTAGTATAAGTATAGGTTTTCTTATAACTTGTTTTATCAAAATAGTAAAGGTTTATTCTGCCTTTTACCAACCGGTTCAGGTACTGATCCTGGTGGCGTTTGTGATATGCATGTTTGTCCTGGAATGCAACGATATCACTATCATTGTATTGCTTCCCGTCCAGGGTAAAAGCGTCGTTTTTATTAATCACCCGCACTAAGTTATAATCCTAAGAGTCAAAATTTTTATGTTTTAGTTCCTGCCCGGAATAAACGGTTCCATCTTTTTTTATAAGGGAAACCGGGTAGCTCGGTTCTTTGGCATCCCTGGCCCTGTTATCAAACTGCTTAAATGTTACACAAGACGAAATGACCATAAACAATTAAAAATCCATAATAATACTTTGTTTTCATGTTGTTGGTTTTGGGTTTTAAATATTAACAAGCTGTGTGTTTTTTAGCCGTAATGAATTGTAATAGGTGTAAAGCTACCGTTTTATCGGATCAAATTTTCACGCCTGAAGTTAACTGGAAAATTGTTTGCCGAATAATAAATAATTTACACTTTCATGCTCCGTTGGCTAAAGCCAGATGGAGGCTGCTTACCAACAGCGGCATTAGGGCGCTGCTTCGTTGAGATACGAACCAGGAAAGAGGAATAAAAAATCCGGAGGCTAATCTTAAAAAGCCCGTTATAACCTTTTTAATTTACTGGCCGCATACTTATATCTTATTTTTCCTTCAATACCCATACGGTCAATAATCAATACAGTGGCAGTAAGCTCACTAACAAATCCTTTCTCAAGTCCGTTATTGCAACTGGAGCTAATTTCCAGATCGTTGGAATTTTGTAATACATAAGTACCCGTACAAGGCGTCGGGTTGCCATTTATATTGTCTTTCCTGGTATAGTTTCCGTTAGTGGTAAAAGACAATGTATGTGAATGCGAAGAAGGAACCACATTCCATTTAAAACTACCGCCATTTACATAGCCATCGTAGATCGCAGTTAATTCCCAGTTTCCCACCAGGCCGTTATTCTCAATTGGTTTCTTGCAGGAACTAACAGAAAATAAGGTAACGGTAAACAACGCAACCAGTAATGTTGATTTCATAAACAGGAATTTTTTAATGGTATAACAAATTGAACCCTCTTTTCGTTGCACAGCTTTGTGATGTATAGCGCAAAAAACTATGGCCACCGTATATACAACTATCCCTTACAGTTATACGATGCCATCATGGACAAATTACCGCAGCAAGGGTATCCCGTGGGAACACATTATCTTTTAAAATATAGACTGCTTTGGTGGGCATGTTCTGTTGTTTGCTGTACAGGCAGGCCGTATCAGCCAGTGCAGTCCAGTTAACACCGGTAGTATCCTTCACTGAAATACAAACAGTATCCACCGTATTTTGCAAACTACAGGAGTTTACCTGTGTTATATAAGTTTTGTTTACAGATAATTTTTGGTAAAGTGCACTTAGCTGGTTGCAGGGAATACATTCTTTATCCGGAACAGAAGTAGCCATATACAATAATCCATAGCACACTACTATGGCAACGAACAGAAGGTTATATTTTCTTTTTTTCATGGAGACGCTTATTTGCAATATAAGAGAGCACTGAACCTGCAATCGCTGCACCAAGATCCGCCCAATCAAAGGTAAATTTATCGGGAAAGGCCACCTGTATCATCTCTGTAGCGGATATTATTGCCAATACAACAAGAAAAAAATAATTACTCCTGTTGCCGGCGCCCCGTTTCCAGAACATTAATGCAACAGTTAGGGAGTATGCCCATAGCAGATCAGGCAGGTTGTAGCGGACGAAAGCTATAAATAAATTATGGCTTCCTGCCCACTTAGGTGGTGTAGGTATTGCAATAAGCTGATTGATAAAAGTGCCGAACCTTAAAAATATATAGATCAGCAGTCCGGCTAAAAGCGGTAGTACACAATGAATGATAATAACCTGCCAGCAGCGTTTTGTTTTCAATTTGCCCGGTTTAATTTTAATTAATTAGCCAATGCCACTTCATTCGAAGGCAAAGCCAAACGAAGCTAAGGTTTTGTAGCCATGGAGCAAATAAGCTGCCCAACGGCTGAATTGGGTTGAGGGGTTGAGGGATGAAGATGAGGAGTTAAAGAAAAATTATAAATGTTGAATGTTGAATGCTGAATGCTGTACGTAAACCTTTTGAATTTTGATCACGATAGATCGGGAGAATTTTGAATTTGCGTAATATTTCAGAGAGTGTTTATGACTAATGACCTGTGAGCCATTTACCTATGACCAATAACATCTATACAGCAAAAGCAGTATTAACCGGGCTACCGTTAAAGGCTAGCTTCCATCTTTAAATTGAAAACATTCTAAATGATTGCTGTTTAAAATAGTTGCGTGCGCTTCCGCATAAAAATCTGATGCTGCTTGAAGCGGTGCAACTACGGGCAAGGAAGTGAAATGATTCGTACCTGTCGCTGAGGAAAACTTTTAACTACCCAGTTGCACCGCTTTTTGCATAGCCTGGTATCGTTTGTCCCATTTTTGTTTATCGCTATTAAGGCCATCATCAATATGCACGGTATCTTTTACCTGGAAATCTCCACCCCAACGAAGTGCCGGATCGTCTTTAATTGATTTGATGAACCGCCTTACAGGCTCCGCAACTGCCGGGTATTTCGCCAATTCTTTAGAGTTGGCACACTTACTTTTATTGTCAAACAGCACATTCATATCAATAGCATGGCCGGCCATATGATTAGAACG
>JBBSKH010000132.1:0-8839 GCA_038256495.1 Chitinophagales bacterium | reverse complement strand
GGCAGGGGCAGGTGGTTGCAGATTGTTTATTCAGCTATAAAATTATAGGGCATTACAGGTACAGTGGATAATGGATAATGGATAATTGGTAATGGATAATGGATAATTGATAATGGATAATGGATAATTGATAATGGATAATTGATAATGGATAATGGATAATTGATAATGGATAATGGATAATTGATAATGGATAATTGATAATGGATTATTGATAATGGATAGTTGATAATGGATAATTGATAATGGATAATTGATAATGGATAAATTGATACATGAATGCTGCTGATAGCTGATAGCTGATAGCTGAAAGTTGACAGGACAGAAATCTTTTTTATTTTTTAATTTTGAATTATTTCATCCACCATCTAACAACTAACATCTGCAAACAGGCATCTCCCAACTATCATCTCCCCAGTCTGTAGTAAAAAAATAATAATACATAAGCAGCACTTTACGACTTAAGCCCGTCTTACCTAAAATTCTGTTATGCGCCAAACAATTCGTTTATCTGTTGTAAGTATATGTTGCAGTTTGTTATTTGCATCCTGCGAAAAGGGGGGCATGTCATCTGGGGATAAAGCTGGTATTGCCAGCGCTGTGGGTGGTGGCGGTGGTAATAACAATACTCCGCAGGCAGGCGTACTAACCGCCGGGGAGTGGAATGATTTCGACAACTGGAATTTCTGGACCGGACTTATGACCAATGATACCTTCAGGCTGCAACAGCAACACTGGGGATTTTATCCAAATCAAAAATGGCTTTTTACAATTAAAGATGCATCCGGCGCAGCCGTGGCCGATGCGGTTATCAGCATTAGTGCCGGCAGTAATGCATTATGGCAGGGCCGCACCAACAGGTTTGGCAAGCTGAATATAGTGCCTGCAATCTTTAATAGCACTTCGCCCGCTAATATGCAATACAATGTGAAATTTAATCACCAGGGGTATCAAACGGGTACACTGAATATTGCTATGCCAGAGATAAATATTACACTGCCCATTCCTGTAAACGCAGCCAGCAATGTTGACCTGATGTTTGTGGTAGATGCCACCGGCAGCATGGGTGATGAAATCAGTTATTTAAAAACTGAGTTACTGGATGTATTGAATCGTGCAAGTAACCAGGTGCAGGGAACCCTGCGGTATGCATCCGTTTTTTACCGCGACTTTGGGGATGCCTATGTAACGAGGGAGGCAAATTTTACCAGCGATAAATCTTTGATCGTTGAGTTTGTAAAAGCGCAATCGGCAGATGGTGGCGGCGACTACCCCGAAGCTGTGGAAGAAGCACTTAAAAAAGCCATGGAACAAAGCTGGAGTTCCAGTGCAAGGGCACGTCTTCTGTTTCTTATATTGGATGCCCCGGTGCATGATGATGTACAAAAGCTGGCATTACTGCGGCAGCAGGTGAAACTTGCTGCATCAAAAGGAATCATGATTATACCGGTGGCCGCCAGTGGCGTAGATAAATCTTCTGAATTTTTATTCCGCTTTATGGAGCTTTCAACCAATGCTACCTATACTTTTCTTACTAACGACAGCGGTATTGGCAATAGCCATATAACACCAACAGTGGGTACTTACCAGGTGGAGTTTCTAAATAACCTGCTGGTTCGGCTGATTGCAAAGTATGGCGGGCAATAGAATGTATGCCTCACGTTTATTATTTTCCTTTTATTTACTGGTAAACTGTCCGGTAGCAACCCATCATGAAAATTGATTTTGTTAAGTAAGCTTTGTTGGCGCTCTTTGGTTTGTTTGCACTTACCACTAATCATCAGGTTAAATATTTCGTTATAATCAGCTTTTTCAACCGGGCTTGTATGCAGCGTTAAACTTTTGTCTCCGCAGTAGGTTAGTCGGTGGCGGATACTTACTACCTCACCAATTTCCGATCAAAATCTATTAAAGTTTCATTATTTGGCATATATTTAAAAATAGGTTGTCAATCAATAAAAATGATGAATTATTAAAAAATGACTTTAGAAATCGGTATAGTACTTTCTGTCATTGTGCTTGCAATGTATTTATTTATCACGGAGAAATTTGGGATAGATACTGTATCTATTCTCATAATGGTGGTTTTGATGGTTACGGGTGTTTTAACACCAACCGAAGGATTCAAGGGATTTACAAATTCAGCTACCATCACGGTTACATGCATGTTTGTTGTAAGTGCCGCTATGCATAAGTCACGCAGCCTGGGTAAGGTGGGCAGCTTTTTAAAAAAGGTTGGAAGAAAGAGTTATCTCCTCACTATTTTGTTCCTGATGCTTATATCAGGATCACTTTCTGCATTTATGAACGATACTGCAGTAGTAGCATTGTTAATGCCGGTGGTCATAAATGTTTCAAGGCAAACCGGAATCAACCGTTCCAGGTTGTTAATGCCACTATCTTTTGGGGCATTGCTTGGTGGTATCTGTACACTCATCGGAACATCAACCAACATCCTGGTGAGCGGTATTGCAGAAACACAGGGCTTAGCTCCTATCGGTATGTTTGAAATGGCGCCGGTGGGTGTATGTTTCCTGGTAGTAGGCATAGTGTATATGCTAACTATTGGCAGGTTTTTATTACCCGACCGTAAACAAAGTGATAATCTTTCTGATGAATATGGAATGGGGAATTATCTTACTGAAATTATTTTATTACCCGAAGCAAAATCAGTTGGTAAAACGATTATGGATTCTCCCCTGGAGAAAGATCTTGAGATAAAAATTATCCAGGTAACCAGAAAAAAAATAGCCATGGATGCCTTTCCACGGTTAGTGTTAGAGGCCAATGATATTTTAAAAGTGAATTGTGATATTGAGAAGTTGAAAAAATTGCTAGAGTGGAAGAATGTAAAATTAAAGTCTGATTTTTCCGGTGAATTAGAATTAAGTAACGATACTTCAATACCATCCGGGATCAACTTTTTGGAAGCCCTTGTAACGGTAAATTCTGAGATGGAAAACCATTCGCTTAGAGCGTATAATTTCCGTTTCAGGTTTGAAGGCGCTACCGTTTTAGCCGTAAGGCAACGAAATGAAATTCTACATACAAAAGTGGGGCGGGTTAAATTAAAAGCAGGAGATGTATTGCTTATATCTGCTAATGACGACCAGGTACCTTTACTTAGAAAAAGTGATGATCTGCTGCTGATTTCAGAAACAACGCACAAACGATTTAATTTATTAAATGCAGTAGCCATAATTTCAATTATAGCCGGTATTGTAATATTTGCAGCGTTGGGAATTGCTCCAATCGTGTTGACAGCAACAGTTGGTGTGGTCTGCCTGGTCATCTTCAAGTTTATTAAAACCGAGGAAGCATACAGGGCAGTTGACTGGAAAGTTGTTTTTATGTTAGCAGGAATATTGTCGCTTGGCGCTGCACTTGAAAAAACAGGGGCTGCTGAATTACTTGCTCAAGGGATCATTAGTACCATTGGAGCATTTGGACCAAAGGTAGTGTTGTCTGCTTTTTTTGGGATTACTTTTCTTTCAACAAACTTTATGTCTAACAATGCTACTGCAGCTCTGTTGGTGCCTATAGCAATTGTTACGGCCAATAACATGGGCATTGATTCCCGCCCCCTTATTTTAACAGTAGCTTTTGCAGCTTCCCTTAGTTTTATGACGCCAATGGGTTATCAAACAAATGCTATGATCTACGCACCCGGGAATTATAAATTTAAAGATTATCTGCGGGTAGGCACACCTTTAAATATTTTATTCTGGATACTCGCTTACTTCATCATACCTTACTTTTTCCCTTTTTAAAACATTCCGGAGAGTATTGACTAACCGGACTGCAATCATTTTTGGAGACAAATCGAATTCCCTATAGTATTATACAGCCTTCACGAGTTTCTCCTTAGCTTTCTATTATTCACCCCGAAAAAGGTATCCTTCTGATACACTTATTGCATTTTTGAGGTGTACAACTCCAATCGAACATGCTTCCATCGGGTTGACGCTTCATGGCGCTTACCTCAAGATGTTGTAAATGCCACAAGTCGTGAAGCGCCCGAATGACCGGCAAAGGCAAGAGGTGCTTAATTCCCGTTTATTGCCTTCCGACTTGAAAATATAATTTTATTTTTGCGGGAATTCACCGGGGTTTATTAAATTTAAGGTTACTTGTTATGAACCTAAATCTTACTTCATATAATAAACGGGCGCTGTATGGCGGTGTGACAGCCGCAGTTATCATGGGGTTTGGCGCATTCATTTTAGGGGATATTAGTGGGTACGAAGCTAAAATTTTATTGAAATCTTCGTTACCAGGCTTAAACACCTTGTCCAACACCATTGTGCTGGCTTCTGCTACTATTCTTGCATTGTTACTTACATTATTAAGCGTAAGTTCAACTTCCGATTCCCGCCTCAAAGATGATCATTACAAACAGGTGTTGCGCATTGCCCGCATAGATACAGGGGTATTTATCATCGCTCTAATCTGCTTCCAGTTGTTTAATATCCCCATTACAGAAACGGAAACCGTGCCGGCTTCCTGGTACAACAGCATTTATTATATCACGCTAGGTATATCTGCGTTGCTTAGCGGGGCACTTATAACCGTAGCTATTATGCTTTATAACGCTGTTGTAAATATCATCAGGATTGTGGGTCTTGGAGAAAAAGACAATCCATTGGTTCACGATGAAAATGATAGTAAAGAAGATAAAAATAAATAGTGCCTATAACTTCGGGATTAAACAACGGGCTATTGCGCTACGATCTCTCTATTGGCGAAGTCAGCAAGGGTCCCGGCGCAGGTCTACGTCCTGACAGTACAAATCAACTGTTTCTACCTTTTAACGAAATATGCAGTCCCGGCATATTTTTAACCGAAGACTGGCATTACGCCAGCAACCCATAGCTGATGCTAAATATCTCACAACCCTTGCTTGGCCATACCAGAAAAAAAATTTCTTTTCTTGTAAGATTTTCCTGTTTGTTGCATCAAAAAGAAAAATACACACAACATGAAAAGAATAACTGCATACACGATGGCAATAGCCTTTTGTTTCTTAGTAAATATTTCGAAAGGCCAGGATGCCATACGGGTAACCACCGTAAGTACAATCGGCCAGCCGATGATTTTTCTGCCACACGTAGGCTGCTCCTCAGATATGTGGAAAGACATTGCATTACATTACAGTAAAACCAACGCATGTTATTTGGTAGACCTTGCCGGTTTTGCAGAGATGCCGGCTATAAGCGATTCTTACACGGAAACATATACCGCAGCCTTAAGAAAATTTATAGAAGAAAAGAACCTCACTAATTGCATCATAGTGGGCCAGAACTATGGCGGCCACCTGGCATCCAAACTTGCGGCGCAGTTGCCCGGTAACATAAATACTTTGGTGATGGCAGATTATTTTCCAAAATTGAGTATGGTATTGGGTAAGGACATAACCAATGAAAAGCTGTCACAATTTACCAACTCTATTAGAACAGGGCTGCTAACAACCGATACCGCCGCATTTGAAGCTTACCAGAAACAAACAGCAGCCGGTATGAATTTTATGGATAGCAGCTATATTGATACATTCGTAAAATGGCAAATGGCATCAGACAGGGCCACCCTTGCGGGTACCCTGGTAGAACAAATGGAAGCTGACCAAATTCCTTTTTTTGCAAATAATAAAATACCTACCCTTATATTTAACACCTGGTATTTTGCCAAAACATACCAGAAAATGCCCATGAGTGCAGCAACCGAAACGCTGAATGGTATGTACCCGGGGGCGAAGCTGATTACATTGGCTGTTACAGAAGATGCCAAAGATTTTATTGCAAACGATCAGCCGGAATGGTTTAAACAACAACTGGATCAATTTTTAAAGAATACAATTAGTGCAAAATAAGGAGCAATTATTTGAACAACTTTTTAGTGATTTCAAAGAGAAAATGGCCCGGCTCTGTTATTCCTATTGTAACAATAATGCAGAGGCCGAAGACCTGGTGCAGGAAAGCTTTTCTAAAGTGTGGTTGCACCTCGATAATTTTAAAGGCGAATCGGCCTACAGCACCTGGATTTACAGGATCACGGTAAACACCTGCCTGATGCATATTCGTTACAGTAAAAAGTACGAGTTTGTAAATGATGAACAGGTGCCAGACCTTCCTGCTGAAAAAAATTATGCTGAAGAAAAAGTGAATGGACTGTATAGCGCCATCGCTCAGTTAAATGAAATAGACCGGGTACTTATTTCAATGGTATTGGAAGAATTATCCTATAAAGAAATTGGGGAAGTGATGGGCATTTCTGAAAATAATGTTGGTGTAAAAGTTCACCGCATCAAGGGGCAATTAAAAACATTGATGACAAAAATATTTGAATAAAGGATAAAGATTTAGAAAGCCTACAGGCGCTGTACGTTCAAAAAAAAATGATGTTGCCTTCCGGCACGCAGCAGTTGAAGAAGGAAGGTGAAAATCATTTGAAGAAATTAAAAGATGCACACGTTAAAACGGTGTTGCCTTAGTGGTTGGTGTCGCCACCAACCACGGTTAATACAGAATTCCGGTTGGTGGGGACACCAGCCGGTAAGAAAAATAATGTTGGTGTAAAAGTTCACCGCATCAAGGGGCAATTAAAAACATTGATGACAAAAATATTTGAATAATGGATAAAGATTTAGAAAGCCTACAGGCGCTTTACATTCAAAAAAAAATGATGTTGCCTTCCGGCACGCAGCAGTTGAAGAAGGAAGGAGAAAATCATTTGAAAAAATTAAAAGATGCACACGTTAAAACGGTGTTCACCTTTGTTGCCACCGCTGCAGCCATCTGGTATGTAGATTATGTTAGTGCGGCAAAGCTTGCCACGTCTGCTTCCGGCTTTTGGATACTGGTGGGTTGTGCGCTGTACTATGCTGCAAGCAGGTTGTATCTCATACGGCAATTAAACGCTATCAGTCCTGCACAGCCAGCTTTAAAGGTAATGGAGCAACTGGGCTCCTACAAAAAACTCAATAGCTTTCTTGCTACATATGGCGAGATACTGTATGTGGTTATTTTAAGTATCGGCGTGTATCTCTATCTCATGCCCATTCTGCTGTATATGACTAACAGCATCCCGTTAAAGTATATACACTTGCTGAAGTTTGTTTGGTTTATCTACATTGGTTGGGTGTTGCTGCATACCTTCTATTTTAAACGTAAACGATTGAAATCAGAAACAGCTATCATTGAAAATTATCTCCAATCATTGAAGGCAGCTTACTGATCTTTAAAAATAACTGCTGGCTGGTTTATGTATAACCGCTGAGACCTTAAAAACTGTAGTTTCAATACTGTTTATATTTCCGCATTGGGTTTTCGTAACAAGGAGTAAGTGGTAGCAAACAGCAACCGCTCATTTCATCCATCTTTCAAAAAATTCATAAGTGCGCAGCAGTTGGTCTATCCGCTGCCTGTTATCACCGTTGCGTGTTATTTCATGTGTGGCTCCTGGATGAACTACGTATTCTACCGGCCGGCCAAGGGCTTTTAAACTACGAAACATCATTTCGCCGGAAACAAAACCGGTGCGCCGGTCGTTGCCGCCATGAAAAATAATATACGGCGTAGTAATGTTCTCTACATAAGTTGTTGGCGATTCTCTTTCCAGCAATGCTTTAACCCCAGGCTCCCACGGATAGCCACCAAAGTATTCCGGCACCAGCCGCCAGGCATTGCCCTCGCCAAAGAAAGTGGCCAGGTCGTATACGCCTCGCTGTGAGCAGGCTGCTTTAAAACGTTTATCATGAGCTACTATCCATGCCGTTAGGTAGCCGGCATAGGAGCCGCCGGTTATTAATAGTTTAGATGTGTCGGCCCATCCTTGCTGCACCGTTTTATCCAGGGCTGTAAGTACATCTGATGATGGCCCGGCACCCCAATCTTTGATGTTGCCCCGCAGGAAATCAACGCCATAACCGCCGGAACCCCGTGGGTTGCTGTACACAACTCCATATCCCTGGCTGCAGAAATACTGGAACTCATGCCACATGCTAGCTTCACCGGGGCCCCACATGGCAGAAGGGCCGCCATGAATTTCCAGCAGCAGGGGATATTTTTTTCCGGGTTCGTAATTGGATGGTTTCATCACCCAATATTCTATGCGCATTCCCTTGTCGTTTACAAAACTGTGTTTTTCTGGCAGCGATAATTTTTTATCCTTCACCCAGTCGTTAAAATTACCGAGCTGCTGTTCTTTCTTCATATTACCATCTGCCATAAATAATGCGGATGGGTTGGCAACCTGTGTTTTGCTGTAAACAATTTTATCGTCCTGCACATCAAAGCTGGTAATGCCTGCTTCGAAGCCACTCAATGCTTCTGGTTTCCTGCTGCGCACATCAACCTTGTACAGCAGCGTGCCGCCGTTGGATGCTGCGGAGAAATAAAAGTAGTTATCATCTTTTCCCCAACGGATAGTGCCAATGCTGCGGTCAAATGGGATTTTCACTATATCTTTTGCAGCACCATGCAATGGCATGATGCAAAGTGTGGGTACTTCAATAAAAGAAGTATTGCCTTCCAGGAAGGCGATCCATTTTCCGCCAGGCGATACTGTTGCATTGCGGTAGGTCTTGTCTTTTTCGCCAAGAATCATACGCAGCCCCTCGCCATTACGATTGACCAGGAATAATTGTGACTCACGGGAACGGTCGGGGCTTTCCAATGAATCAACATCGCCTGATAAAATGATTTCCTTACCGTCTGGCGTAAAAGCTGCCCTGCTAAAGGGATAGAAGCCTTTTGTAATTAGTACCGGGCTGCTGTCTTTATTGGGGGCCATTAAAAAAAACTGTTGCAAGCTAAAGTCTGATGAAATAGCCGATTCACTTTGG
>JBBSKH010000131.1:0-8851 GCA_038256495.1 Chitinophagales bacterium | reverse complement strand
TACCGGTTATGCTGATGTTACTCACAGTTAATGAAGTATTCCCGGTATTTGCAATTACGAACGTACGGCTGATGGGATTAGCACCTATATTTCCAAAATCGGTATGATCAGCGGAAGTAGCGGTATTATCTCCATTTACAATGCACATAGCATTACCGCTTAGTGAAATGTTGGGAAAGGAATTTGCACAGATTCCCGATAAAGAAGGACCCGGTGCCACCCAGTTTGAAGTGGTACCAGTCAAGGCAAAATTAATCAGGCTGCCGTTATAAACAATACAGTCATCGTGGCTATCTAATAGTGTATTAATAGTTGCATTGTCAGCTCCGGCAATACCCTGGTTAAAATTATAATAGGCCAACAGTCCCGGCTCATCACCAGTTAAAGCACAGTTCATGGATGCATTAATTTCAACTGTTGTTCTAACAGTTTTCCATAAACGCACTTCGTCAATCTTTCCGCCGAAAAAATTACCGCCGCTAAACGTGCCGATTTCAAGAGAAGGTTCTGTATATCCCGTGGTTAAAACAGCGCTCGCCACTTCCACCCCGTTTTTATAGAGCTTTAGTTCCTGGGTAGTGGCATTATAACTAACAGCTACATGATACCAGGTACCCGGCACCAATGAAGCTGTAGGATCAACTAATTGACCAAAACCAGGCTCGTGGCCTGCAGCTATCTGACCATTATTAATAAACAAAGCGGTTGCAGTACCAGAAATAATATTAGGAAATCCTGTTACAACTGATGGATTGATCCATGCCTCTTTTGTATAATTACCGCTAACAGTTACGGGCAGGGTTACATAATCATTGTTCCCATCAAATGAGAGGGTTTCCCCCGCCTGGGCAAAACTTTCAACATAGAAACCCATATTTAGGAAAATAGCGATAATAAATACTGCTGAACGATTTAACATGGAATAGAAACCATCATTTTTTTTGAGTAATTTTTTTTTCATAAATCTTTTTAATTGTAGGTGTAAAAGGTTGTTTAGTGTTTTGAAATGCATTGAGTTATTTTTCCTATGCAAAACAATTCCAAGTGCGTGCTATGAATTACAATTTTTGTACCACCATTTTATAAAATACCAAACTATGCAACCGCATTCCTGGCTTCAACGTATTAAACTTTAAACCGCGGTACGTAGTCGTTGGCCTTTAAAAGTTTACTGTAGTATGCTTTATAGGTCCGTCGATATAATTCTTTTACATATACAAATTGTTTTGCATTAAATCAGGGTTAGAATACGCCTGATATCATCATTCTATTAATTAATAATTAAACTACAAACAATGAAAAAATTAATATCAGGTAGAATATACCTGACTATACTCCTATTGCTGTCTTTTGCTGCATGTAAAAAACTGGCGGAAGACAAACAGGCCGATTTACAACACCCGGAAGCAGTAACAGTACAAATGATGTTGGAAAACGGCAACAACCCGGATGAGCAATCTATAAGAGATTTTGAAGCATCTGGCCAATCAGCTGACAATGCCCGTAACAATCAACAACATTTTCTTTACACAGAAAGCAATACTACTGGTAGCAACGAGATCATTGCATACAAAATGCTTAATAACGGTTCCCTAAACAAAAAGTGGGTCACTAATTCAGGCGGAGCAGGAACGGGATCGCCGCTGGGATCCCAAGGTGCAATTGCATTAAGTGATGATAACGAATGGCTGTTTGCCGTAAATGCCGCAAGTAATTCCGTTTCGTCTTTTAAGATAAATGCAAATGGAAGAGCTGAATTAGCACATACCATCAGCAGCATGGGCAATACACCGGTAAGTTTAACTATTCACGACAACTTGCTATATGTGCTAAATAGGGGCAGCGATAACGTACATGGCATACGGTTGGGAAATAATGGAAGTATGACGCACATCAATAATTCTACCATGCCGCTAAGTGGTAGTGGCGTAGATGCGCCGCAGGTTTCATTTACACCAAATGGTAACTGGCTGCTGGTAACAGAAAAAGCTACCAATAAAATAAGCAGTTTTAAAGTGAATAATAATGGTAGCCTGCAGGCAGGCATATTTACCAACTCTACCGGTGCTACCCCTTTCGGCTTTGAGTTTGCAAGGAACGAGTATATGATTGTTTCTAACGCTGTGGGTGGTGCTGCCGGTGCAGGATCGGCAACATCCTATATAAATCAGAACCATGGTGTACCTCTAGCCGTAAATGGCGCTGTGCCTAATTTACAGGCTGCGCCATGTTGGGTAGCAACTGCCGCCTATGGACGATTTGCTTATATAACCAACACCGCAAGCAATAATATCTCCTCCTATTATGTTGCACCAGACGGAGCCATTTACCTTGTTCAAAGTGAGGCGGCAACTTCCGGAATGGGACCACTTGACATTGTAGTAGCCAGCAACAACTATCATGTGTATACTTTGAATATGGGATCGAATTCCATTACGGGGTTCAAGAGGAAACCCTTGGGGGGCCTTGAACATATTGAAACAGCAAATGGCTTGCCTGCAGGCGCAACCGGACTGGCTGCTTTTTAATAAATAAATACCAGTTTAGTTCCAGGATTATATTCAATGAGAAAAGCTATCGTTAATGGTAGCTTTTCTCATTGCTGTTTCTTTTTGCTGTTTTTATATCTTCTTTACTTCAGGTTGATAGAAAGCATACATCTATTTGAGTATTATTTCGTGGTTTTTCTTTTAATTTGTAACACAAACTGGCTGATGTGGCCATGGTATCTTCAATTATCAAAACTCATTCACGGGAAGCACGGCTTCATTGCTGTTTAAATTATTATGGCAGGTAACCAACAAAAGGCTGACAGATCTTATTTTGAAAACCTGGATGGCCTCCGTTTCTTTTGCTTCCTGGCAGTTTTTTTCTTCCATTGTTTTAATACGGATCTTCCGGAAATAAAAAATAACACGTTGTTTCACACAGCAAAAGAGTCCATTTTTGGAAATGGTTTCCTGGGTGTGAATTTCTTTTTTGTGTTAAGCGGCTTCCTGATCACTTTTTTATTGATAAAGGAAAAGCTGGCCATAACGCAAATAAACATCCGCAATTTTTGGATAAGAAGGATATTAAGGATCTGGCCTTTGTATTATGCCTGTGTCTTTTATGGTTTTGTCATCTTTCCCTATACAAAACTTATTGCAGGGGGCGTGCCAGATGAAACGGCCAACCCATGGTATTACATCGGCTTCATCAGCAATTTCGATTATATAAACAAGGGCCTGCCTGATGCTACCGGCCTTGGTGTTTTGTGGAGTGTAGCTATAGAAGAGCAATTTTATCTGGCCTGGCCGGTGATTTTATTTTTATTTCCTGTAAAAAAATTCTGGATACCATTAATAACCATTCTTGCCGGCAGCCTTGTATTTCGGGCTTTGAACGATGTACCCATTCTTCATGAAATGCATACCCTGTCTTGCATTGGCGATATGGCACTGGGAGGATTAGGTGCCTGGCTGGTGTTAAACTCCGCAAGGTTCAAGAACACGGTTTCAAATTTTTCTACATGGATTATTGTTTTTATTTACCTGGCTTTTGCTGCTGTTTTTCTTTTTAGAGATGAGCTGTTGCTTGGTAATTACTGGCTGCGGGTATTTGAGCGGATCTTTATTTCGGGTATCATGCTCCTTATCATTTTAGAACAATGCTATGCTAAAAATTCGTTCTACAAAATGGGGCAATTTAAATGGGCTTCCAGGCTGGGCCTGGTTACCTATGGTTTGTATTGCCTGCACTTTATTGTTATTGCAATTGTTGCCGGCCTTGCAAAATTTGCCGGACTACATACACAGGTATGGCAGGTAGTTTTCTTAATTCCCGCCGTGTCTTTAATCATAACAATTGGAGTGAGCCTTTTAAGCTATCGATATTTTGAAGCGCCTTTCCTGAAGTTTAAAGAGAAATTTGCTTTCTCGGCAAAACGAAATTCCCCTGCGGCAAAAAACCTGCAGATTTAGTAAAAAGATAATACGCTTTGGCAGCAGCCTGCAGCGTAACAAGTGTGAAACAGTTTAGTTTGTATCTTTAATTTAAAACTAACCCAGATTATTACTTTACATGCAACCAGCGCTCAACAACCAGGCTATTATCGGCTTCCTCAAATCAAAATTTAAATCTGCGGGATTTATTGATAGCCTGAAAATAAAATATCGGTCATTGATATGCCCTTTTATCAGCCTGATAAAAATGGTGCAGTCGGGAGAAAAGGTGGGTGATGTAGGATGTGGCTCCGGTCAGTTCCTATTATTGATATCAGAATTTGCCCAACCTTCCTACCTATACGGCATCGAGATCAGCAGCAGGCTGGTAAGCAATGCCAATAGCCTCTTCAGCAGCATGCCAGAAAGTAACCACTTATTTGAAGAATACGATGGCAGTAAGTTTCCTACGGAACTTGCCAAAATGGATATCGTTTACCTGATTGATGTACTACATCACGTACCCAAAAAAATGCAGGAAGATTTTTTAAAAAACCTATCGCTGATCATGAAGCCGGGCGCCCGGCTGGTTTTAAAAGATATAAATGCTGCCAGCCCCCTTGTATATTTTAATAAGTTGCACGACCTGGTTTTTGCAAGAGAAATTGGTAACGAAATGAGCATAGACAGAGCCAAAGCATTATTAGAGGCAAACGGCCTTACAATTATTGAACAAGAAAAACGCACCATGTATGTCTACCCGCATTACACCCTCGTTGCAAAAAAATAGCAAGATCGCCCGTTGGTTTATATGCATCTGTTTTGCTATACTTGCTGTATCGCCTATTTACCGGAATTTTTATTATAGCAATGGCCTTCAAACTTATGAACGCCACCGGGCGGTTATTGAGGGCCGGTCAGAATTCTATAACCCATGGCAGTACCGGGTTTTGTCGCCCTATGCTATTGAGGCAATGCTGTGGGTATATAACATTACTGTTGACAAAATATACCCGGTAGAAGAAAAGCTGCACCTCTCTATTGATAACACTTCGGGTACTACAGCAGAAACAGACCAGTTTGTAACCCTTATGCAAACGCCGGGAGCCATGAAGTATATGATCATTTTTATCTTCTTCAGGTTTATAGAACACCTGTTCATTTTTTTCCTTGCATGGAAGCTTTGGAATTATTTTGTTAAATCGAAATGGCTAATCTTTTTTGGAATAAATTTTCTTGCCCTTTCCCTGGGCAATGGTGTGGCTGTTGCAGATCTGTCCTTCAATACCTATATGGATATTATTCTGTACCTGGCAACGGCCAACATTATTTTATACAAAAAAAATCCGCTGTGGCTATTACCCATTACCATCCTGGCTGCTTTTAACCGGGAAACGGGCATTTTAATTCCGGCTTTATATTTTATATCACAGACAGATTTTGGCAATTTTAAGTTGAGCAAGTTTAACATAAAAGGGATTGGTTTTCCCGTTGCAAAAACATGGTGGAACACGGCCGCACTCTACCTTATTTTTATAATAATATTTATCGGGTTGCGAATGCATTTCGGCTACAGGCCACAACAGGTGTGGAAGGCTGCTGCGGGGTTACCCATGCTCAAGCTTAATTTAATGAGTGCCGTGGGTGTTAAAGGTTATATGGAGATGATAGGAACTTATGCCGTTATTCCGCTTATCATCTTATACAAGTTCAGGGCATTCCCTGTTCTGCTAAAAAAATGGTTCCTGTTCCTGGTGCCGGTTTGGTTTGCGGTACATTATATTTCTGTGGTAGCTTACCAGCCAAGGTTATTTATGGTACCTTTTGCAATGATCATGTTGCCGATGATGTTGTGGCTTATTGAAAATGAAATTAAAACTGCAAATGCTCAACCCATATAATAAATGAAAGCGTACATACAACTCATACGACCAAAAGACTGGGCTAAAAACATGTTTCTGTTTGTGCCAATTTTCTTTGCCGGACAATTTTTTAAAACCTCAACCTTAGTAGAATTGCTCGGTGGATTTCTCTGCTTCAGCCTGGTGGCAAGTTGTATTTACATCAT
This sequence comes from Chitinophagales bacterium, assembly GCA_038256495.1. Taxonomy (GTDB): domain Bacteria; phylum Bacteroidota; class Bacteroidia; order Chitinophagales; family Chitinophagaceae; genus Ferruginibacter. The sequence continues at coordinate 2,860 of JBBSKH010000131.1, read as the reverse complement.
CAACGATTACAGGGATATTGAAGAGGACAGGATTCATCCTGTAAAAAAAAGGAGACCGCTGGCTTCGGGCACGGTTAAAAAAAGTACAGGCCTGCTGATAGCCATCGTATTTCTAATTGCAGGTTTCACCGGTGCATGGTGTATCAGGGATAAGTTTCTTTTTGTATTGGCAATTTATTTTTTCCTGAACCTTGCCTATTCTTTTGGCTTAAAAAATATTCCTATCCTTGACATCATTATTATTGCAATAGGCTTTGTACTAAGAGTGAAAGCGGGAGCAGTAATAGCACTCGTAGGCTTAAGTGAGTGGCTTACCATCATGGTATTCCTGCTAGCACTCTTTATGGCTATCGCCAAAAGGCGGGATGATGTGCTGCTGAAATTATCCTCCGGCACCGATATGAGAAAAGCAGTAAAGGGTTATAATCTCGAATTCATTAATGTGGCGTTGGCGCTTATTTGCGCAGTTATAATTGTAGCCTATTTCATGTATACCACTTCTCCTGAAATTGAAGCAAGACTGGAAACACATCGCCTTTATTATACCTGCCTGTTTGTACTTGCTGGCGTTTTCAGGTACCTGCAAATTATTTTTGTGCAGCAGGATTCGCAATCACCTACAAAAATTTTGTATAAGGATCGCTTTATACAGGTTAGTATCCTGCTTTGGATCATTAGCTTTTATGTTCTTTTGTACGTAAAAGACATTACTGTATTTAACTAGGGAGCCATGCACGAGAACATAGCCTTTTTTGATTTTGATGGTACCATAACCCGTAGCGATACTATGCTTAAGCTGGCAGCGTATCATAAAGGAACTGCCGGGTATTATAGCGGCGTGCTTCAAATCTTCCCTTCCCTGGGGGCGATGAAGCTAGGTATTTTAAGTACAAGTAAAGGAAAAGAAAAATTTTTGACGCATTTTTTTGGTGGTCTTCCCGAAGTATCATTTGCGCAGCTTTGCAGCAAATTTACTAAAGAGGTTTTACCGCTTCAGATCAGGCCCGATGCAATGGCAACCATACAAAAACACCAGGCTAATAACGATAAAGTGGTAGTGGTTTCTGCTTCTGCTGAAAACTGGGTTGGCCCATGGTGCATTGAAAACGGACTCTCCTACGAATGTAGCCGGCTTGAAATAAACGATGGCATCATTACCGGTAAACTAAAAGGCAACAACTGCAACGGACCAGAAAAGGCTACCCGGATTTTACAGCGCTATGACCTTACTAAGTATAACAGGATCTATTGCTATGGCGATACAAAAGCAGATAATGAAATGCTTCAATTAGCCACAGATCCGTTCTATCGTTATTTTAAACAATAGCTTTTCTAATTCTTAATTATTTTTTTGGTGATGATGGTCTTGGCGTCAAATTCTACTCTTAGCAAGTACATACCGCTTTGCATGTTTGTCATATTGATCTGCTGGGTTCGGGAAGTATTACTCATCAACACTTCTGCCTGATAAACCAATAGTCCTTTCATATCATACATCATCAACTTTACTTTCCTGTCTCCCTTAGAAGAAGATATATCAGCATTCAACATTGTGGTAACTGGATTTGGGTAGGTGTTTACTTTATCTTCCGTTTGCTGAGCAGTAGTTCTACTGGCTCCAACAGTTATTATAACGGAGTCGCTGCCCATAGCGCCCACATTATCTGTAACGGTCAGTTCTACCACATACACGCCCTGCATCAGGTTAGTAAAACTTGTGTGAGCAAACTGGTCATTACCAAAACTATATTGTGCAGGACCGGATACTACTTTCCATTTGAAAGATACAATTGTACCATCCTGGTCTGAACCAGCCCCCATCAATGCAATACTGTTTTCCGGCAGGTAAATATTTACACCCTGGCCTGCATTGGCAACAGGCTTAACATTAGGTGCCGGGTTTACAGTTATCTTAACGGTGTCTTTTCCAACTGCTCCATTGTTGTCGGTAACAGTTAATTGGTAAAGATACACTCCCGCTACCAGGCCGTTCAAAGTAGGGTTTGTTGTTGTAGCATTGGTTAATGTGCCCGCTGCCGGCCCGCTTATTTTAGTCCATTGGTAAGCTACTATCAATCCATCAGGATCTGATCCGCTTCCTGCAAGAACCACTGTATTTGCAGGAAGTGTAATAACAATATTACTGCCGGCATTGGCTGTTGGTGGCGTATTGGGCGCTGGTAAAACTGTAAGCTGCATGGTATCTCTTGCTACTGCGCCAGCGTTGTCTGTAACCGTTAGTTGAATCTTATACACTCCTGCCACCAGGTTTACGGCGTTGGCATTAGCAGTATTGCTGTTGTTTATGGTACCTGTGCCGGGGCCTGCTAATTTCTGCCAGCTATAAGCAACTATGCTGCCATCCGGATCGCTACCTGAGCCATTGAGCGCTACTGCGTTCAGCGGCAATGTAATAGTAATATCTGCGCCGGCATTGGCTGTTGGCAATTGATTCGCTGCTGGCATTACGGTCAATTTCATCGTATCCCTTCCTGCTGCACCAACGTTATCGGTAACTATTAATTCAAAATAATATACCCCTGCAACCAGATTACTTACAGTTGCAATAGCAGTATTGGCGTTTGATAAGGTGCCTGTAGATGGGCCGCTTATTTGCTGCCAGGAGTATGAGGTGATAGTGCCATCAGGATCGGTACCAGATCCATTTAATGTTGCACTATTTACCGGTAAGGTGGTGCTGATATCCGGGCCTGCATTTGCCGTTGGAGCCTGATTAGCTGCCGCAATCACAGTCAATTTCATCGTATCCCTTCCTGCTGCACCAACGTTATCGGTAACTATTAATTCAAAATAATATACCCCTGCAACCAGATTACTTACAGTTGCAATAGCAGTATTG
>JBBSKH010000130.1:0-8900 GCA_038256495.1 Chitinophagales bacterium | reverse complement strand
TTGCGACAGCTTAAGAAGAACCGTAAACTTAACCGTTCAAAATTTTACAACAACAACGTCAAATGCCGGTATTTGCGCCGGTTTAAACTATACACTTCCATGGGGAACAGTTGTAAGTGCCGGAGGAATTTACAGGGACACATTACGGTACACAACCGGCTGCGATAGTGTAAGAAGAACGGTGAACTTAACCGTACAAAATTTTTCAACTGCAAGCACCAATGCCAACATCTGCAGCGGACAAAATTATACCCTGCCGTGGGGTAGCGTGGTAAACACTTCAGGCATTTACAGGGATACACTCCGTTATATAACAGGGTGCGATAGCGTTAGGAGGATAGTTAACCTTACCGTGCAGAACTACAACACTACAACAACCAATGTCAATATCTGCAGCGGACAAAACTATGTGTTGCCCTGGGGAACTGTAGTTACAACATCAGGCATGTACCGGGATACCCTGCGGTATATAACAGGTTGCGACAGCTTAAGAAGAATCGTGAACTTAACCGTTCAAAACTTTACAACAACAATGGCAAATGCCAATATTTGTGCAGGGTTAACCTATACACTTCCATGGGGAACAATCGTTAATACCGGGGGAATTTACAGGGACACCTTGCATTATGCCACCGGCTGCGATAGCATCAGGAGAACAGTAAATTTAACGGTTCAAAACGCTATTACTAAAAGCACCAATGTAAATATTTGTGCCGGGCAAACTTACACGCTTCCATGGGGTACTGTTGTAAGCAATGATGGTACCTATAAAGATACTTTACGTTATATTTCTGGCTGCGACAGTATAATAAGGGTCATCATATTAAAGCAGCAAAGCTTCAATGTAGCTAATTATAATGTTGCTATCTGCACAGGTCAAAATTATACTTTGCCATGGGGTGCTGTTGTAAATGTGGCAGGTGTTTACAAAGACACTTTACATTATGTAAATGGCTGCGACAGTTTAAGAAGGGCTTATACAATTGCAGTAAATCCTTTACCAATAACTGCCATCAGCAGCTCTAACGATGTGAGCTGTGCCCTCGGTACCTCTAAACTAAATGCATACAACGGTGCACAATATGTATGGACCCCTGCTTTAAGCTTAAGCAATGCCAACATCAGTAATCCGATAGCGTCTCCCACTACCAATACCTTGTACAGGGTTACTGTTACCGGAGCCAATGGCTGTGTGGCTAAGGACAGCATTTTGGTAAAATTTGATAACAGCAATTCAGAAAATAAATACCTGGTTCCATCTGCGTTTACGCCAAATAATGATGGCAAAAATGATTGCTTTGGTGTTTCCTATTGGGGAAGAGTAACTGATTTTAGTATGACCATTTTTAGCCGATATGGCGAAAAAGTATTTAGCAGCAATAACCCGTCAGACTGTTGGGATGGAACAGTAAAGGGTGTTAAACAAAACACGGGAGCATTTATTTATATCATAAATGCAAATGGCGTCTGTGGTCCAATTATACGGAAGGGAACAGTAATGGTAATCCGGTAATAAATAATTCTTTCGGGTGCGAAAGGATTATTTATTACCGGGGGTTTCGCTGTGGGGTTTGTTAAGTTTAAGGTTGCTGTGGCGATAGCTCCGCCGGGACGTTATTTCTGAAAATAAAAAACCTCCCGGAGGAGGCCTTTAAATTCTTACTGCGTGTGCAGCTTCTTAAGGTGATGATCTTTTTTGTAGGATATTGGTTGTTGGTTGTTGGTTAGGATATTTGGATGTTGATGATGTAAAAATAGATGATCTGTTCTTTATAAACAGTAGGCAAAGTGCCCTGATGTTGTAGTATTTTTTCTAATAAAGCCTGAGTTTAGCAGCATTATATTGTTGACTATTTATCCCAACGGAGTTTCAGAATTTAATTTTCGTTATACATACATAACGAATTAGTAGTATTACAGGCTTTCCTAACTGTAATGATTATGCGTTTTTTTGCTTAACTCGTATTCTATTCATATCTTGTTTACCCAGGATTTACTTTATACCAGTATTGAAACCTATTTACCTGAAACCATTTTAAACTCATTTTACTTCTCTGAAAAAATATCTCTATGAAGCAGACTTTAATAATATTTAGCCTGGTACTGGCAATTTCTGTATCAGCTCAACAACGACCCACCGGTATGATTTATGATCCTCCCAGTGTTCGTTCAATACCCTATAAAGCCACACTAACATCTGAGAGCTATCAAAGTATGCCTTCTTCCGCATCACTCGAAAAATATTGTCCTACACCGGGCGACCAGGGTCAGTTTGGTACCTGTGTGGCTTTTGCTACGGCTTATCATTTACGTACCATATTGTATACAAAATTACAGAGCGAAATTGCCGGTATTGGCATGCCTTCAGCAAACCCCAATGCCAATATTTTTTCACCCAGTTTTATTTACGAGCAAATTAAAAATGAAGATGATAGTAAATGCCAGGATGGAACCAATCCCGTGGACGCATTTGCCCTGATGAAAAAAACAGGCGTGGCAAAACTGTTAACCCAGCCTTACCGGTGCGGAACAACTATAAAAAAGGAAGCCATACAGGAAGGCATTAATTTTCGTATTGCAGACTACCAAATATTATACACTGTAGGCGAAACTGATGACAGGTTAAAAATCAATGCAACCAAAAAAGCATTGTCGGAGGGTTATCCCTGCATGCTGGGGTTTGTAGTAGCCCAAAGTTTTTATGGGTTAAAAGGGGATGTATGGCGTGAACAAAAAACTGATGATGGCCCCACGGGTAAACATGGCCGGCACGCCATGTGTGTAGTGGGCTATGATGATAAAAAATACGGAGGTGCTTTCCGGGTAATGAATTCCTGGGGAACAGCCTGGGCAGATAAGGGCTATGTATGGATACCTTATGCTGATTTTGCAAAATATTCGCTGATGGTTATTCAGGCTTACGGGCCATCTAAACCCAAGCCCGATCCCGTAAAGCCGGTTGAAAATATCATTGACGTTTCCTTGAAAGGTTCTGTAAGGTTTCAAACCAATACCGGGGAACCAATGAATGCCAACCGGATACTTACCCGTAATCTTGAAGTGGCCGAAGATGAACCGGGATATAAGGAAGAACTGGTGGCTTATAAAATGGATAAAGCATACAGCAGTGGCACAAGGTTCCGTTTTATGATAAGCACCAGCACCGAATCTTTTATTTATGCCTTTGCCACCGACCTGAGCGGCAAGGTGAATAAGATTTTGCCCTTTGCAGATAATATGTCGCCACATATTGGCAGTAACAGCACCGTTGCTTTTCCTTCAGAAACCAAAGTGGTAAAAATGGACGATAACCCCGGTACCGATTATTTACTTATTCTTTATTCGCAGGAAAGGCTGGATGCTGCTGAAATGTTGATTAAAATGAATACAGTAAAGGGCGGGTTAACACAAAAAATAAAAGCAGCCCTGGGAGATAAAATAATCCTGCCATCGGATGTTATTTATCACGGGAATGATATCGGATTTGATGTGAAAACTAAACATAAGGGAACAGTGGTGCCACTGATGGTAGCCATCACACATCAATAAAACCTGCACCTTAAATCATAATTTAATTACTTAAACCGCCGGATGAAAAAAATATTCTATTGCATTGCATTGGTTTGTATCAGCCTTTGTGGCTTTTCGCAGGACGCTGAACTTTTTAGGAAAGATGGCCATAAAAGCGGACTGCAAACAATTTCCATATCGCCGGATAATAAATATATTATTTCGGTAGAAGTAGATTGGCTGGCCATTATCTGGGATATTGCTTCGGGTCAACAACTCCGAACCATCAAAAATGTGGAGTCCGCAGTTTTTAAGGATAGTGCCTCCATATACCTGGCAATGAAAGATAAAACCTTCAGGTTAGTTGACCTGTTTGGGCAAACAATAAAAGAATTTAATTCCAAGGGTGCCAAATATGACTTTAGTAAGATGACCAAGAGCAGTTATCAGAACATTGCAAAAATGTTTTACCCGGAAAAAGGGTTGTATCTTTTTGGAGATGATGTTTTTGATATTGATAAGGGATATACGAGGCGGTTAATTTCAGAGGGGTCGGGTTATGGAAGCAGAGATTATTCACCAGCAACGAATCAATTGGTAACCGGTAATAAGGAAACGGGGAAAATATCTTTGGTTAACGTAGAGTCTGGCCAGGCTACAGCTAGTTTTCAGGCAAGCAATTCAGAAAAGGATGTAATGCAACTTTCCTTTGCTCCCGATGGCAGGAAATTGCTTGTATGTACCCCCTCCTTGTTGCAAATAATTGATATCAGTACTGGTAAAATATTAAAAACAATAAAGAACATTCAATGGAGAGGAGAACATGCGGTATTTTCTCCTGATGGCGAAACGATAGCATTTGCTGCAAAAGATTATGATAAAAGTGTTGTGCGTATATCTTTGCTTAACAGTAATTCTGGTGAGCCTGTTTGGGTGAGAGATTTTAAAAGTGTAGGGTTCTTTGTGAATACGCAATTTGCACCCGACGGGAATACACTCGCATGCTGGACACACAGCTACGAAGAAGAACCGGATCAAATTAACCTGCTGGATATTAAAAATGGTACCGATGTTTGGGTAAAGAAAAAGGAAAATTTTTCTACGGCTGTCTATGGCAATAGTTTAAAATTCTCATCTGATGGAAAAAAAATACTGCTGGGTAACATGAAAAAATTACTGTGGGTTAACACGGTAACCGGATCTACAGAAAAAATCTTTCAAGAAACATCTCAAGGATTTATAAGCGGGATACATTTTGTAAAAGATAATAGCCAGATGGTAAGCTATACCAGGGACTATATATTTGTTTGGAATTTACTAACCGGCGAGATGGAAAGATCTCTGTTAGCCAGGGATAAGCCAGGCCAGTATTTAGCAAATGAGTATGTACCAAGGAATGACGGGAAAAAGTTTTTTGTAATCCGGGAAAATAATCTTCGTGAGCTGGATACATCGGGCAGCATGGTTTTTCAGTATACCAGTCCTAATGCGCTAACATCTCGTTCTAATGTGTCGGTTTCTTTTAACGGACAGTATGTGATGAACCAGGGCAATGCTAAAACTGCTAATTGTTCCGGCAATAAAGATGTAAATACTGTAGAAATTTTTGATACCAAAACGCATAAGCTGGTTTATACCAATAACTGTGTCATTGGCAAGGTATCCTTTGCTAAAACACAAAATATATTAGTGCTGCAGGAAGCGTCAAATCTCCAACTCCTGCATTTCTACGATATCCCGTCCGGAAAATTGCTCTACGATATACGGGTGCCAAATTTGTCACTCCGGTATGATGCGCCTGTTTTTTCAGAAACTGACCAGTTCCTTACTGTTAACACAACAATGATTGAGGGAAGCCCTACTCTAAAAATATTGATAGACCTTAAAACGAGGGCAATTAAGCAAATTCCGGTAACCATGCCTTCCTCAATAGGCAAATCTGATAAACATTCCCTGATAGATGAGGTGGGGTTTACATCTGATGGAAAGTACATTGTTTATAACGGAACGAAAATAAGAACGTTTTTTTTCTATGATATGGAACAGGAAAAATTTGATGAACAAATGACGTTAAAATATCCGGGTAAAATTGAGCGTTTCTCAAGTATGGAAATATCGCCGAACGGAAAATTCCTTGTACTTGGTACTTATACCGGTACCATTATGTTGTGGAGCATTGGCCAGAGTAAATTACTGGGTACCCTTTACCCGGATGCGGCAAAGCGAAACTGGGCCGTTGTCACTTCACAAGGGCAGTTTGATGGCAATGCAGGTGCACAAGAAAATATGTTTCATGTATCTGGCAATACTGTAGTGCCATTGAGTGCCATGTTTGAGCAATTTTATACCCCACGCTTATTACCAAGGATACTGGCCGATGAAAAATTTGAACCCTCAAATGTTGATGTAAACAAATTAAAAAAGGCGCCCACGGTAAAGATGCAGTTCAAAGAAGGGACTCGAAACCTTGAAGTAGATGATGATGTGCAAACGATACAAACAAAAGTTGGCAATGCTTCAGTAGCCATTACAGCAGAGTGCCCATTAGATGGCGTTACAGAAATAAGGTTGTACCAAAACGGAAAACTTGTGCAAACCACCAGAAACCTTACCGTGGAAGATGATATAAAGAATGATAAAACATTGATAAAAACTTTCCAGGTAAACCTGGTTGAAGGAGCCAACCGCTTCAAAGCAATAGCACTAAACACTCAAAGAACCGAGAGCCGGCCTGTGGAGATGAATGTGATGTTTAAACCAGAGCCTACAAAAGCAGAAGTGAATACAACAGTTAGCGGAGCACAATTGCATTTGGTAGTAGTGGGTATCAACATTTATAAAAACACTAAGTATAACCTTAACTATGCACTAGAAGATGCAGATGCATTTAAAATTGCTTTAGAAAATGGCGCTAAAGGGATGTTTACAAAAGTGAATACTCATTTTATTAATGATGCAGCAGCTAGCAAGGCAGGTATTGTTGCTGCATTGGAGCAGGTAAAAACTAATGCCAGGCCGGAAGATGTTTTTGTGTTTTATTTTGCCGGCCATGGTGTGGTTAATGATAAAAAAGAATTTTACCTGGTACCTGCAGATGTAATACAACTTTATGGAAACGACGAATCACTTGCTCAAAAAGGATTGAGTGCAATGAACCTGCAACAATTTTCGAAAGACATTAAAGCACAGAAACAGTTATACATACTAGATGCCTGCCAGAGTGCCGGCGCTGTAGAGCAAATTGTTTCAGCACGGGGAGCTGCCGAAGAAAAGGCCATTGCACAACTGGCCAGGTCAACCGGAACGCATTGGCTAACAGCATCGGGCAGCAGCCAGTTTGCCTCCGAATTTGCGCAGCTTGGGCACGGAGCATTTACGTATTGCTTATTGGAAGGTTTGAAAGGAGGAGCGGATAACGGGGATAAAAACCTTACGATAAAAGAACTGGATGCCTTTCTGCAGATCAGGGTGCCGGAAGTAACACAAAAGTACAAAGGCACGGCACAGTATCCGGCAAGCTATGGCTACGGCAATGACTTTCCGATAATTATTATAAAATAAGATACAGATAATTAAAAAAGCATAGCCCCTGCGCTCAAGTCTTCACTTTTTGCGCAGCGAGCTGGCATGAGATAGAAAAGCTATTGCTTACATGGGTATTTCCCATAGTTGGGCTTCACATTTTGCCGCCATTAATATAAAGTTGCCGCCGTCTTGCTTCATGCCGTCGAGGCCATTAGCAGCCGTCGCCTGGCCTGTCTCAACTTTTCGTCAGCTTCCCGGCCAGCGACAAATTGCAAAGGGTTAAAAATTTACTTCGGGGCGCTTGTGCGGGGGAGCTTTGTTTTGGAAAGAGTATTTAAAATTCGGGGAAGATTTATGTGCCGAAAACGAAAAAGTATTATGTTTATGCGAATATCTAATAGTTATCAGAAATTCAAAACCTCAAACTAAATGAAAGTCATTATAAAAGCTATACTACTAATTATCGGCTCTATTACAATGTTTAATTGTAGCGCTCAAAAACGAAGCGCATTCAAACCCAAAGAGGTTTATAAATCCAATACTTTAATTGTAACGCAAATTTCCGAAAATTCTTTTGAACATACCTCTTTTTTACAAACCCAGGATTTTGGAAATGTTCCTTGTAATGGCCTCTTCGTTAGAAACAACAATGAAGTAATCGTTTTCGACACACCTACAAACGACACCAGTTCAGTAGAGCTAATTAAATGGATAAAAGAAACGCTTCATTGCAAAATAAATGCAATTATTCCAACCCACTTCCACAATGATTGTTTAGCTGGATTAAAGGCATTTGATGAAAGTAATATTCCTTCTTATGCGAGTTTCAAAACAATTGAACTTGCAAAACAAAATAATTTTGTTATTCCTAAAAACGGCTTCAAGGATTCACTCATTTTAAAAGTAGGCGATGAAAATATTATTGCTAAGTTTTTCGGGGAAGGACATACAAAAGATAATGTAGTTGGATATTTTCCTGGCGAAAATGTAATGTTTGGGGGTTGTTTAATAAAAGAATTAAATGCAACTAAAGGCTATTTAGGCGATTCTAATGTTGCTGAATGGTCAGGTACAGTTGAAAAAATAAGAAAGGAATATCCAAACGTAAAAATTATTGTTCCAGGACACGGAGCTTATGGAAACAAAAAATTACTTGATTATACAATTAACTTATTTAAGTCTAAATAGAATGCTAGTCAGCTTCTGTTACGACAGACGAACTTTGCCGGGAAAATGAATAAACAATGAATTTATACTCATCCGCAGGGTGCTGGGTAATAATACAATTATTTGCGAACTGGATAATCAGCGGCTTTCAATCATTACCTATAACGCATAAATTATTTAATGACAAAAGATGAAAGACTTGGCAAAAAGCTACTGCAGGGTTTTAAAACACTTGTAAGCAGGGCAACACTCATTAGTGGATCTGGTGAAAAAGAAAGAAATAAATTTTTCAAAATTCAGCGTGAAAAAGTTACACAATTAAAAAAGTAATAAGCAGCCTCCGGATCAACAATTCAAAATTCTCCCGATTGATATCGGGATCAAAATTCAAAACTACTCAACCCTTCAACCCTTTGTACCAGCGGGATTTCGCCCTTATGAAAATTTCATCATAAACAAAAATCAGGCTCAGGAAATAAACCATCTAAGACACCTGAGTTCAACTAAGCATAAAATTCATTTTGTAAAACGTCGAAGATGTTTTTAGAAATCTTAGACGGTAAATTTTTAGCCCCGGCGGAGTTATGCTGTTATGTTTTTTCTCTAAGGTAAATCAGGCTCAGGAAATAAACCATCTAAGGCACCTGAGTTCAACTAAGCATAAAATTCATTTTGTAAAACGTCGAAGATGTTTTTAG
>JBBSKH010000129.1:0-8964 GCA_038256495.1 Chitinophagales bacterium | reverse complement strand
GGTTAATCATTTAACATTCAGCATTCAAAATTCAACATTTATAATTTTTCTTTAGCCCCTCTCAACCCAATTCCTTTGCCTGCCTTTGATTAAATACCTGAACGGAGGTGGTTTAGCATTCAGCATTTAACATTCAGCATTCAAAATTCAACATTTATAATTTTTCTTTAGCCCCTCTCAACCCAATTCCTTTGCCTGCCTTTCATGAAATACCTGAACGGAGGTAGTTTAGCATTTAACATTCAGCATTCAAAATTCAACATTCATAATTTTTCTCTAGCCCCTCTCAACCCAATTCCCAATTCCTTTGCAGCTATCTTTTTGCAGGAGTAATTCAAATTATCAAATCGATATTTTCCTACGCCCCATTCCAAATCACACTTCCGACTGACGACTGATAATAAAACCCACTACATCCTCCAACGCCAGGCCCGCCCGGTTCATCGCTTCAGCTACTTCCTCCCGGTTTACACCAGCAGCAAAGCCTTTGTCTTTTAAACGCTTTTTTACACCTTTAATTTCCATGCCGGCATAGCCTTCGGGGCGCATCAGGCTGTAGGCATGAATAAAGCCGCTGAGCTCATCAAAAGCATAGAGCATTTTGTCCATTTGCGTTTCCGGCTCCACACCAAAATGATTGGGACCGTGGCTTGCAATCGCATGTATGATCTCCGGGTCTATGTTCCGGGCTTCCAGTTCTTCTATAATTTTTTTGCAATGCTGGTCGGGCCACTGGTCCCAGTCGGCATCGTGCAGCAGACCGGCCATTTCCCAGCGCCACTGCCCGGCTTGGTCCAGTCCTTCTTTTTCGGTAGCCCAGCTCTTCATCAGGTGGGCCACTTGTTTCATATGCAGTTGAAGGCGCTCGTTAGGTACCCACTCATTTAATAATTTATACGCCTCTTCTTTTGTAAGAATGTTACCGGCATTTGCCGGGTCTCCAAAGGTTGTTCTGTTTAGTTGTAATGACATAATTAAATATTTTTTTGAACCACTAAGACACAAAGGCCCAAAGAAACACAAAGAGCAACCTTTGTGCCCCTTGTGCTTTCCTTTGCGGCTTAGTGGTTCCAATCCGATTACTCCACCTTCCCTTCCAGCGCCAATAAAAACGCATATTCCCTTGCCCTATCCCGCAGCGCTTTAAAGCGGCCGCTGGCACCACCATGCCCAGCTTCCATATTGGTGTACATAACAATGTGGTTGCTGTCCGTCTTCATGGCACGCAGGCGGGCAACCCATTTTGCGGGTTCAAAATACTGTACCTGGCTATCGTGCAGGCCGGTTGTTATCAGCATATTGGGATAAGCCTGGGCCGTTACATTATCGTAAGGCGAATAGGATTTCATGTAGCGGTAACTTTCCTCGTTTGCAGGATTGCCCCACTCATCGTATTCATTGGTGGTAAGCGGAATACTCGGGTCGCTCATGGTGGTTATCACATCTACAAAAGGAACCTGTGCCACGATGCCATGCCAAAGGTCGGGGCGCATATTAACGATGGCACCCATCAACAACCCGCCGGCGCTGCCACCCATGGCATAAAGGTGTTCTTTACTGGTGAATTTTTGAGCCACCAGGTATTCGCCACAGTCAATAAAATCAGTAAAAGTATTTTTCTTCTTCATCATTTTCCCATCCTCGTACCAGTAGCGGCCCATCTCCTGTCCGCCACGTATGTGGGCAATAGCATATGCAAAACCACGATCGAGCAGGCTTAACCGCACACTGCTGAAACCGGCATCCATACTGGCACCGTAAGAACCATAACCATATAACAGTAACGGGCCCTTACCGTCTTTATTAAACCCTTTTTTATACACTACAGAGATGGGAATCTTCGTACCATCTTTTGCTGTGGCGTACAGGCGCTCTGTTACATAGTCTTCAGCATTAAAGCCACCCACAACTTCCTGCTGTTTCAGCAGTTTCTTTTCCTTGCTGGCCATATTATAATCGTAAACAGAGGCCGGTGTGGTTAGCGAAGTATAATTGTAACGCAACACATCGGTATTGTATTCTGGTGTGGAAACCAGGCCCGCGGCATAAGTAGCTTCGCCAAAATCAAGGTCGTAAGCGCCGTTCTTTCCCCTTGGCATAATATGTATCTGCGTAAGGCCATTCTTTCTTTCGCCAACGGCGATATAGTTTTTAAACAGGTCGAAGTTTTCTATCAATACCGTTTCGCTATGCGGCACCAGTTCTTTCCAGTTGCTAGTATCCGTTTTATTATCGGTGGCCGTCATCAGTTTAAAATTCTTTGCATTGTTGTTGGTGCGGATGTAAAAGGTTCCTTCGGCATGGTCAACATCATACAACACATCCTTCATGCGTGGTTGAAAAACCGTGAAATTGCCTTCCGGCTTATCCGTGGGCAACAAGCGCCATTCTGATGACATGGTGGCCTGCGACACAATGAAAATATACTTCTCAGATTTTGATTTGCTTACGCCGATATAGTTGCTGGGGTCTTTTTCTTCGTACACTACTTTATCTGCTTCAACCGGCGTACCCAGCACATGCTTCTTAATCTTTTCTGATAAAAGTGTAACCGGATTTTTAGAAGTATAGAAGATCGTTTTATTGTCGGCAGCCCATTCTGCACTACCGCCCTGTGTGCGGGGGATGGCATCCTGGTAAACCCCGCCAGTGGTAAGATCTTTTACATACATTGTATATTCATTACGGCCTACGGTGTCTACGCTAAAAGCCATCAAATTATTGTTGGGGCTTACACTGTTTGCACCGATGCGGTAGTACTCATATCCCCCGGCCAGTTTGTTCACATCCAGCAGTACTTCTTCAGGTGCATCCAGGCTGTTCTTCTTGCGGCAGTACAGGTAATAATCTTTGCCTTCTATTTGGCGGGTGTAATAGAAATAACCATTCTTTAAAGTGGGCACGCTTTCATCTTTTTCCTTGATGCGGCCCTTCATTTCGTTGTATAGTTTTTCCTGCAGATCTTTCGTGCCGGCCATCAGGGTATCGTAATAGCGGTTCTCTGCTTCCAGGTATTTTACTACGTTGCTGCTGTCGGGTCCTTTTTTAAAATAGTCGTTCATCCAGTAATACTCGTCGTTACGTGTATCGCCAAAAGCAGTGGTAAGCGCTTTAGATTTTTTGTCTGCTACAGGTGCCGGCACATCAGGCCATTTATAATCCATTGTTTTGTTTTTGGTTTTATTGTTACAGGAAACAGTGAGTAATAAAGCAATTACGATTGCTCCCAGGTTTTGTAAAAAAAGCGTTGATTGTTTTGCTTGCATGAGAAAAGTTAGTTTATTGGTGTGAGGAAGATTTACTCAATATAAGATGTTTCTCTTTAATACAAACGTTGTTGAAAAACCAAAAGCAGCTCTTCCTGCGCACAGGTTTAGCAAAATGACGCTGCCCATCTTTCTGCGCTTTCATACAGTTCATACCCATATAGAACACATGGACTTCGGCTCCATGTACGCTTATATGTTGAAGCTATGAGCAAGGCCGTCAACGAAAAACCAGTATAGGATAAACAAGAAATTTTTATTGCTCTAGTTTCTCCTCGCCAGCACGATCACATTTTTAAATGTTTTTATTTTACCCTTCAGGTTGAATACTTCTGTAAGTATTACATAAATACCCACCGGTAGCACAAGGTTCTTTTCGCCAAGTCCATCCCAACGGTAATAGCCGCTCAGGCCGTTGAGTGCATTGCGCTGTAGGTAGCGCACAGGCCTGCCGGCGCCATCAAAAATGGTTATATTGGCCACATAACCTGGCTCGGGAAACTGGTAACTGATGGTAGCAAAATCATCCATGCCGTCGTTATCGGGGCTTACAATGTCTGGTGTTACTGTAATCTCCCCCTGCACACCGGCAGCCATCATGAACTGTGAATTTTTATAAGTAGGTGTGCCGTAACCCACGCTTGCGGCGGCACTGTGCCAATTGGCAGACTGCTCATTTACATTCAACGTTTGCGGATTGTCAGCCGTTGTATCATCATAATTGATGCGTTCCAAAGCAATACCTTCTTTGTTGCTGATGAGTTTGAAATGCCATTTATCAGTGTAATTAATTTCATCTATCACAGCGCCCTGTTCATTCAGCAATATCACATTGCCCTTGTCATCGTTAAATGAAGGCATGCTCAGCTCAATAAAAGCATCGGGATTATTGGCGACGAAAATATTCTTTACCAGCGTGGCATTTTCTGTAAGTACCAGGTAATCGCCGGGAAAAAACAAGTAATCGGTTGCACTCACCTGGGTAATGCTGCTGATGGCACCGGCCGTATTCCTGTTGGCGATATAGGTATTGCGCAGGCTTATGATCTTATTGCTGCGATTATATATTTCCACATAATCGTTGCTGGCAGGCACGGGGTTGAACAAAATTTCATTCACAACTACATCATACCGCTGCAAGCTTTCGTACAGGCCAACACGGGCGGTATTATTACCCGCAATGGCATTGCCGGCACAGTCGGTAACGGCAGTACTGGTTACGGTATATATTTTATTTCGTTGCAGCGGCGTGCTCAGGCGAAGCCGCACCTGATTGAAAAGGAATGATAACGGCGTAGCCGATTGTGGGCTACCAATACCATCGCTAATGCTGTATCGGCTGGCTATTGCTGCTTTGCTGCTGTCTAATGGCTCGCTGAAAACGAGCACAATACTTACACTATCGGTTGCGTATGCCCGCAGCAGCCGGGGCAGACTAGCATCTGTATTGGTGCCGTCAATAGAATTCTTTTTACCGGGCGTGCCACCAATGGCTGCAGTACTAGCTGCCCAGTTGCTGATGCCACTGCATGGATTTTTGGGGTCTTTCATTTCCAACGTCCATCCACCGGCCTTCTTCAGTTCGTTCTGGTACCACGCATCAGAATAATTTACTGTATGAATAACAAGCCCCTGTGATGAACGCAGGTAAAGCAGGTCGCCGGCATTACCCAGGCTGGGGAAACTGGTTACAGAAATTACAGGCGCAAAAGGGCTGAGTGCAGCTACGGCACTGCCGGTGCACACCAGCACGAAGCTATCTTTCTTCAACAGGTAATTGGGCATAGGACCACTTTGTCCGGATGGTTTACCCAACCGCCAATCTTGTAGGTTAATGTCGAAACCGGAAGTGTTGCGTAACTCTATCCATTCTGCATCTGGCAGCCCAACTACAGGAGTTGGGTCAGCCATTATTTCGTCAATCAGAATATCGAAAGGCAGCGCTGTAAAAAAGCTGAAGCCGGCGCTGCCGTTAGTCTGTGTATTACCTGCCAGGTCTTTTACGCCATTAACCGTTAGCTGCAGGTTAACCCTGTTGGGGAAGCTGGTTGCAAAGCTGAGGTGTACCAATGCTGCATTTACAGCATCTCTTACTGCTGTAGCGGGTGCGCCAATGCCGTTGTTTACTGTATAATTAGCTGGTAGTTGACTGCTGGAAAGTTCAACGGGTTCGTTAAACAATACATCTAACATATTATTGCTGGTAGCCGTAGCCGATACAATAGCTGGCGGCGTGGTATCGGGTACATAATTGGTAACGGCAAAATCATCAAAAAAATGCCGTTGAAAAAAACTGGCGGTGCTTTGTTTGATGTAGATGCCGAAAAATGCAGAAGTAGCATACGTAGCATCTGTTGTTTGCCCTTCGCTGAAATAGCTGTTGCCCGTGCCCGTTATATCCCGGCTAAGGCTCCATTGGTTGGCGGCGTTGCGCACTACTCTTATTTTTAAAGTGTTGTTGCTGGTATTGGTGCTGCCATCCACACCATCAATAATCTTTACCGGTCCGCCAGCATCTTTGCGGTACAGGCATATTTCATCAGCCGTATTACCTATGCGTACAAAATAACCGGTGATGCTGCTGATGGTCAAATCGCTGGCAGAGGAGGTAAGGTACACATCTACGTAATTAGTACTGCTGGTATTAAAAGTAAGCTGGCAATAGAAATCCCATTGGGCGGTAGTGGCCTTGGTGCTGGCCGTGCTGAGGTAATAGCTGCTGTTTGCCACAGTATTATTGCTTTGCAACTGCAGCGAAGGGTTTACAATAAAGTCGGCAATGCCACCCACCCAGGTTGGGTTATTGGTAAAATCACCATCACTAAAATTATCGGTAAACTGCGCATACGCAGGCAATACAAGCAGGCATGCAAACAGGAACTGTATCAGGATTTTTCTCATAAGCTTTTTAGTAGCTTTTAAAGATAGCATTTTATACAGAAGGGTGGCTTGCTGTAACCAATTATTTAATGTAGCCTGGAAGCTTAGCCGGTATAAATAATTCCCGGGTTGTTATTATGGGTTTTAAGCCGATGCCCTATAAAATATATTCATTTTTGGTTGCTTATGTTTTTACCCTTAATTTCGGTTCCCGATTATGAAAAGGATAAAACATATCATCAAGACCAAACCCAGTTTCCTGCGGAAATAAGTGTATCCTGATGTATGTAGATATAACTGCCTTCCGCCAAAAACGGGAGGTTTTTTTTATACTATAAACAAACAAAAATGAAAGTTGCGGTAGTAGGTGCCACCGGCCTGGTAGGTACCAAAATGTTACAGGTGCTGGCAGAGCGAAATTTCCCGGTAACGGAATTGTTGCCAGTCGCCTCCGAAAGATCAGTAGGAAAAGAAATTGAGTTTAAAGGAAAAAAATATAAAGTAATCAGCCTGCAGGATGCCATTGATGCCAAACCTGTTATTGCTTTATTTTCTGCCGGGGGAAGTACCTCGCTGGAATGGGCACCCAAATTTGCAGATGCCGGCATCACCGTAATTGACAACAGCAGCGCCTGGCGCATGGACGATACCAAAAAACTGGTGGTGCCGGAAGTGAATGCGCATGTACTAACTGCTGCCGATAAGATAATTGCCAACCCCAACTGCAGCACCATACAAATGGTGGTAGTATTAAAACCATTGCACGATCGCTATAAAATAAAGCGGGTAGTGGTAAGCACCTACCAAAGCGTGACCGGTACAGGTGTAAAAGCAGTTGAACAGATGATGAACGAACGCAACGGCGTTGATGGACCAATGGCCTATAAATACCCGATTGACCTGAATGTTATTCCACAGATTGACGTTTTTACAGATAATGGTTATACCAAGGAAGAGATGAAGATGGTGAACGAAACCAAGAAAATCATGGAAGATAATTCCATAAAGGTTACCGCTACCTGTGTACGCATACCTACCATGGGCGGCCATAGCGAAAGCTTGAATATTGAATTTGAGAACGACTTTTCATTAACAGAGTTAAAAGATATTTTGCACAGCAGCCCTGGTGTGGTATTAGAAGACAATCTTGAAAACGCTTTGTATCCGATGCCCTTAACAGCACACGATAAGGATGATACTTTTGTAGGCCGCATACGCCGGGATGAAACACAGCCTAACACTTTAAACTGCTGGATCGTTAGCGACAACCTGCGCAAAGGTGCTGCTACCAATGCGGTACAGATAGCAGAGGCGTTGGTGGAAAAGGGGTTTGTTGCCCGATAGCACAGCCCCCTCTAGCTGCCCCAAAGGGGGAGGATTATCGAAGCGGACAAGAAACGGTTTAAAGAGGATATAAAAAGAAATAACACAAAGAACGTTCAAAATTGAACACTCTTTGTTGCTTCTCATATTATTCATCTTTAACCAGGTAATGCTCCTCTACATAACAGGAAGCAGTAATTTATTTAAAGCAACCCCGATTAATTGGATGAAAGATTTCCTAATTTATTGAATCTACTCATGAAATGTTGAACCTCATTTCTATTTTTTACTTCCTCTTTTTCCAATACAAAGCTAGCTAATCTGAATTTGTTTATATAATCAGCATTTGGCATATCATATTTTTTATACAGGAACTCCACCTTGAATAATTTCGAATTATAAGCAGAATCAATTTTTTTTGAAAAACTAAACTTTAAGTTTTTCTGTTCATCATCAAAATAAAAATTCATAGAATCTACCCGAGCGTCAATAACTTTAAACGAAACCTTGAAAGATGCCTGGTTTTCCAATTTTGATAGCTTATTCTGCAGTGCTTTACTAAGGAGAGAATCGAAATTTAAATGTAGGTATGCTCTTTTTGAAAGTATAGAATCGATGTTTACTTTCAACCGAAAACTATCTTCAAAACTTCTGACCAAATACCCAAATTCTTCATTCTTGTTAAAAATTACATAATCATATTTTATCGTATCGGAAATAATAGCACCCATCGATTCATAACTATATCTAAAGGGCAATTCATAAATAAAAATATCGCCGCTATTTATGATACTAAAATCTACCACATTCTCCTCTACAAATTCTAATGAGTGAGCCAAAGGCATTTTATAGGTAATTTTTTCTTTGCTAATTTTTTCAAATTCATTGTTACAACCCACTATCATTGCAAAACTTACAATTAACACTAAACTTTTTATCATCGATATTTAATATGGCAACACAATTAATAAAAAAAAATACACATAACCCCTGTATTACTTACAGTAAAATCAAAACCCTGATACTTCATTAATTATTCTAAACTCACGATTTGCATTATACAAATTTGTTAAGGGAGGTAAAATACACCCATCAGCCACGCTGCTGGTGACGGAATAATCTATTCTAACCTGTGCTCTAGTTTGTGTTTTATTAATTGTAGCACCTAAATCTTGAAAAGTACGAGTACCTCCTATTGATACTCCAATTGCAGCTATAGTTCTATGCGTAAATGAACTATATTCTCTTATGTAACCTCCATGAATAACTGGTATTTTAGTTATTGTTGCGTCTTCATAACTTATTAAACCCCACGTAAACGCATTAAATATCCCCCAATTATAAACTACATTCATTCCCCCTGCATCCTCATAAACAGTTTCTTCACTTATTAAATTTGAAGTTGCATGGCCATCTGCTATAAACTGATCCATTTTCATTTGGCAGATCTGCTCTGAAGTTGGACTGCCTCCACCTCCACCTCCACCTCCTGCAG
>JBBSKH010000128.1:0-8975 GCA_038256495.1 Chitinophagales bacterium | reverse complement strand
TTCCGGTAGTTTCACCACCAGTTCTTTAATAAAGGTGGCAACATTTTTATTGGATACCACTTCACACTCCCATTTTTTTATACCGAAAATTTCTTCTGGTATAGCAATTTCCATATCCTGTTTTACTTTTACCTGGCAACCCAGGCGCCAGTTATTTTGTTGTTCCTTCCTGGTAAAATAGGGTTGCTCTGTTGTTAATATTTCTCCACCACCAGAAAGTACCTGGCACTTGCACAGGGCACAGGTGCCGCCACCCCCACAGGCAGAAGGCAGGAATATTTTTTTGCGAGACAAGGTGCTGAGTAAAGTTGAGCCGGCTTCTGCTTTAATGGGTTCCTCACCGTTGATCGTAATATTAACCAGGCCTGAAGGCAACAGCTTCGCCTTGGCAAATAAAATCATATACACCAGCAGCGTAGTGAATAAAAGAAATACGACGATGCTGGTAAGTACTGTTGTTATTTCAAAAGCCGCAATGATCATAATAACTGTAATTTTTATAGTTTAATTCCCATAAAACTCATGAAGGCAATTCCCATTAAACCGGTTATGATAAACGTAATCCCTAGTCCACGAAGTGGTGCCGGTACATTTGAATAGCGTATTTTTTCTCTGATAGCAGCTATGGCCACAATAGCCAGAAACCATCCAACCCCGGAGCCCAGGCCAAAAACGGTAGCTTCACTAATATTTGCATAGTCCCGCTCCTGCATAAATAATGCGCCTCCTAAAATGGAACAGTTTACTGCAATAAGCGGTAAAAAAATACCAAGGCTTGCATATAATGCGGGGGCAAATTTTTCTACTACCATCTCCACCAATTGAACGATGGAAGCAATGGTGGCTATAAACATAATGAAGCTGAGAAAACTGAGATCAACCGTTGCAAAACTGGCAGAAAGCCAGCTAAGCGCACCAGGCCTTAAAACATAGTTCTCTAACAAATAACAAACCGGTACGGAAACGCCCAGCACAAATATGACTGCTATGCCAAGTCCCACAGCGCTCTTCACCGTTTTTGATACGGCCAGGTACGAACACATTCCGAGGAAATAGGCGAATATCATATTCTCAATAAAAATTCCCTTGATAAAAATATTTACATGCTCCATGATGCCTTGATTTATTTGTCTTCAATTAATTTCCTGTTCCTGCTGCGTTGTATCCAGATGATGATACCCACGGTAATAAGTGCCATGGGCGGCATTATCATCAGTCCATTGTTAAAGTATCCCATGTCGTATAAAGCCTGCGGAACTACCTGGTATCCCATCAGTTCACCCGAACCAAAAAATTCCCTTGCAGCCGACACCATTACGAGTATAATACCATAACCCACACCGTTACCTACCCCGTCAATAAAAGCCGGCCAGGGTTTGTTTGCCATTGCAAATGCTTCCAGCCTGCCCATGATGATGCAGTTTGTAATGATGAGCCCCACAAAAACAGATAACTGTTTGCTTACATCATACACGAATGCTTTCAGCACCTGGTCTACTAAAATTACCAATGTAGCCACAACGGTTAATTGCACAATGATGCGGATCCTGTTAGGAACAATATTTCTAATGAGCGATATAGCCAGGTTTGAAAATGCACAAACTACTACTACGGCAATGGCCATTACTATGGATGGCGCCATTTTTACCGTTACTGCCAGCGCCGAACATATCCCTAGCACCTGCACGGTAATGGGATTATTATCATTTAGCGGATCTCCCAACAGTTTTTTATGCCTTGCCGAAAACAAGGAAGGCTTCGGTTCTGATGGCGGCTTTTTTTCAATTGTAGTACTCATCGTGTTGCTTTTTTCGATCTTACAATCTGTATTAATTTGAACGGGCCAGTTGGCCGGCACCGGTGCGTTTTGTTTTAAAATATGGCAGGTAACTGGTAAAGGTTCTGTTAAACATTTCAGATACGCCATCGCTGGTTATGGTAGCACCCGATACTGCATCTACTGCATGAGGATTTGCAGGTGCTGCACCGCCTTTTACTGTTTCAACTGAAACGTATTCACCTTTATCATTAAATAATTTCTTACCCGAAAACTGCTTTTCAAAAGCAGGTGTGTCTATTTCTGCGCCAAGGCCCGGGGTCTCTTTGTCGTGGCCAAAACTTGCCCCGGATATAGTATTCATATCTGATTCAAGGGCTACGTATCCCCAAATTGGTCCCCAAAGGCCTTTGCCCCTCACGGGAATTATATAAAAAGTATCCGCCTGTTTTTTACAAACAAACAAAGGAAACAACTGCGATGCGGCCTTACCTGTTCTTGCTTTATCCAATTCTTTTTTGAGGTCTATTTCGAAAGCAGCAACATCTGCTGTCGTTGGTTGCCCGTTTACATCAAGCACCACCTGCTGAACGATATGTTCATCAAAAAGTTTTTCGGCTTCATCATTTTGAGCAACAATGCCCACGGTGCTAAGGATATTTTCCATTTTTTCGATGCGTACATTCTTTGCCTGGAAAGGCGCCAGGCTAATAGCGGCCACCGACAACAGGATTGCCACTACCACCACCATGATGGAAGAAAAAATAAAAGTAAAACGATTGCTGTCCTTATCCATTGCCAGGTTGTTTAGCTCTTTTCAAACGTTTATTAATATTGGCCTGTATCACATAGTGATCTATCAGGGGTGCCATCACATTCATAAATAATACTGCCAGCATCATCCCTTCGGGATAAGCCGGGTTGAATACCCTGAACAGGATGGCGAACAACCCTATCAGGAAACCATAGATGTATTTGCCTTTGTTGGTTTGTGCTGCCGTTACAGGATCCGTAGCCATGAACACCGCCCCAAATGCAAATCCGCCAAGTACCAGGTGATGCAGGGGGCTGATCTGCATCAATGTATTTGCCCCAAATAAATTGAATACAAATGCCATCAAAAGTCCACCTATAAAGACTGATACCATGATGCGCCAGCTCCCTATGCCTGTGTACAGGAGGATAAATGCACCAATCAGGCAGGCAAGTGTGCTGGTTTCACCAACCGATCCGGGAATAAGGCCCAAAAACGATTCTGTCATTCCCGGAATCTTCTCTGCATTACCTGCTGCTGCCTCTCCCAGGGCGGTGGCACCACTAAAGCCATCTACCAGGTTTTGGCTACCGGCACCTGCAGTATTAATCCATACTTCGTTGCCGGACATTTTTGTGGGGTATGCAAAAAACAGGAATGCCCTGGCCGTCATGGCAGGGTTTAAAATGTTCATACCGGTACCGCCAAAAACTTCTTTTCCTATTATAACAGTAAAAACGGTGGAAGCTGCTACCATCCACAAGGGCACATCCACCGGCATTACTAACGGTATCAGCATACCGGTAACAAGAAATCCTTCGTTGATGGTATGCTTCCTGATAATTGCAAAAATGAACTCCACCGTGAGGCCCGTAGCGTAGGAAACAATTACGATGGGCATTACTTTAACGGCACCAAACAAAAACTGGTCTATCAAACTGTTTTGATTCAAGCCCAGCGCCAGGTCATGCTGGTAACCCACGTTCCACATGCCAAAAAATAAACAAGGTACCAGCGAAAGCACAACCAAAATCATGGTGCGTTTGAGGTCTATTGCATCCCTGATGTGCGTACCCCTGGGTGCCGTGGTATGGCCCGGAACAAAGAGAAATGTTTCGAAGGCGTTGAAGGCCGGGTATAACTTCTCCAGCTTTCCCCCTTTTTCAAAATGGGGTTTTACACTATCTAATATTTTTTTTACTGGTTTCAACGAAAAATATTGATATGAATAAATAATGCTACCAGTTACGGCTGTGCGCCGGCCAGGCATTTTTAAATATAATGAAATGTTTTTAAAAGCACTATACTTTAGAAGCTGCTTTAGCTGAATTCCTTTCGGATGATGTTGAGTCCTTCCCTGATAATAGACTGCGACTGCACTTTAGAAGTACAAACAAATTCGCAGAGGGCAAAGTCCTCCTCCACCACTTCATAGATGCCCAACTTCTCCATCAGGTCGATGTCCTCCACCATGATTGATTTTAATAATTGCACCGGGTAAATATCCATCGGAAACACTTTTTCATATTCGCCGGTTATAACAAAAGGACGTTCTTCCCCGTGCATATTCGTATCAAGATTGTATTGTTTTGATGGCGTTAACCAACTCAAAAAGGTACGAGAGGTACTGAATTTGCTTAAGCCTGGCATCAGCCAACCCATAAATTCCGGCTGGTCACCTTCAGGAATAACGGTAAGCTGGGAATCGTAAAAATCAACGAAGCCATCCTCAGCTATGCTACGTCCGCTAAGAATATTACCACTTATTATCCGGTTATCCCTATCCTCTATTCCGGCTTCCTGCAGCATGTGCTTCACCGGGCTGCCAATAATGGTTTTGCAATATTGTGGATGGGTTAACCGGCTGCCGGTAAGGGCAATCATTTTTTCAGCATTATAACGGCCTTCATTAAAAAGCCTGCCTATGATTGTTACTTCTTGTGGCTGCACATACCAAATAACCTCTCCTTTGTTAAGCGGATTAATATGATGTATTTGCACCCCAACATTGCCCGAGGGATGTGGGCCTGAGAATTTATTAATGGTAACGCCCTTTGCATATATAAAAGTAGCGGCATTCGTACGATGTGCCCTTAGGTTCAGGTGCACTTTGCCGGTAGTTAATTGTTGCAGCACATCAAGGCCTGTTTGAAAATCCTCATCGTTGCCCGGCATCATAAAGTTATAGTCCGGCGCCAATGGTGAAGAATCAAAACATGAAATAAAAATAGCTTTGGGTTGCTTTGCGGGGTCTGCTATTGTGCCAAATGGTCTTTGCCTTATGAACGGCCATACCCCAGTTGCAAGCATATGCTTTATGAGATCGGCAGGTGTAAGTTTAGCAGGATCTGTTTTATTAAAACGCTCATACCTTATTTCTTTATCGGCCAAAATTTTAATGGCAAGAATCTTCCGTTTTGCTCCCCTTTCAATGGCAGCTATCTCCCCGCTTACCGGGGCTACGAACATCAGCTCAGGATTTCCCTTATCGAAAAAAAGTGGTGAACCACTTTTTACCTCGTCACCTTCTTTTACTAACAGTTTGGGTACTACGCCTGTAAAATCGGGTGGTTGTATGGCATAAATTTCTGCCATGGCAAAAGGGATTATTTTTTTTTCGGGTTCTCCTTTCAACCTGATGTCTAAACCTTTTTTTATCTTAATATGTTGCGACATAAAAGAAGTTGATTTATTTTATCATGTCATATATATGATCACTCAGCAAATTATATGGAAATGTAGGGTTAAATTTTATCCCCCAACATTAGGGGGAAAATCTTTCTACAATCTAGTGTATTTTGTTCATAATTATGAACGATTTTTCATTTAATAAAAAAATGAGTATATTTAAAATATTACTAATCCTCACCTGTTGCTTAGCCGTGATGCAAATACCTGGCACGATCTAAAAAAAATGAAAACTGTTAGCAGAACGGGTTAACAACGGCTGATAACATTTTCACAATTATTCACCTAAATAATAATTATTATGGTTTTTGTAAGTCACATCTTAAGTACAAAACCTGGCGTAACTTATTCTATTACGCCAGACCAGACCGTTTACCGTGCATTAGAAATGATGGTTGAAAAAAACGTAAGTGCCTTGCTGGTTATGGACGGCGACAAGCTGGCAGGCATTTTTACAGAGCGTGATTATGCCCGTAAGGTAATGCTGAAAGGTAAGTCCAGCAGGGAAAGCAACATTGGTGATATCATGACCATAGATCTTATTACTGTAACACCGGAAACAAGTGTTGACGATTGCATGCGGCTGATGACCAGCAATTTTATTCGTCACCTGCCTGTTCTCACAGGCGAAAAAGTAGCTGGTATTATTTCCATTGGCGATGTGGTGAAAAATGTAATTGAAGAACAGAAATTCATCATAGAGAATATGGAACATTATATTACCGGTACTTAATGAAAGGTTGCTTTTTAATTTGACATAAGAATGGTCTAATTAGATTTTAGCAATAATCGGGTTTTTAACTCTGCCATAAATTTTTAAAAAACGTACCGAACGATGTGCCAAAGAGGCACCTGGCAACTTGTTTAAGAAGCAGGCCCGGTTTTTGGCACCAGTTTATTAGATTATTATTCATTTTAAAAATACATGTATGACCATTCAATTTAATACAGGAAGTAATGTGCAAGGCTCTGAAACCATGCAGGATCGATTCAAAGACATTATAGCAAACAAACTGGATCGCTTTGCCGATCAGATAACCCGTGTAGAAGTGCACCTTACCAATGTTAACGGAAAAAAAGAGGGGCAGGACGATAAACGTTGTATGTTAGAAGCAAGGCTGGAAGGACTGCAGCCCGTTGCCGTTACCAGTAACAGCGATACTTATGATGGTGCCGTATCAGGTGCCATTGATAAAATGAAAACATCACTAGATACCGTTATCGGCAAACTGAGAACGCACTAGTATATTAGATATATATTAAAGAAAGCGGGGTTGAAAATTCAACCCCGCTTTCTTATTTTATTTTGTCTTGATGGTAAAATTATCGGGAGGCGTTGCTCCCATCAGGTTCTTAACAAAATAGTCCCACCTGCGGCGCATCATATAATAGGAATCCTGCCCATAGCCATGTCTTGCATTCGGGAAAACGATCAGGTCAAAATCCTTATTTGCCTTGATAAGTGCATCCACTACAAGGTAAGTATTATACGGAGGTACGTTATCATCTAGCCCGCCATGTGCTAATAATAATTTCCCTTTAAGGTTGCTGGCAAAATTCTGGTTGGCCTGCGGCTCATAGTTTGATTTTCCTTTATCATCGTTTACCATTAAACCAATATACCTTTCGCCCCAGTCATCCTCGTAATTGCGGTTATCGTGGTTGCCCGATTCTGAAATACCCACTTTGTAGAAATCCGGGTAACGGAACATGGCTGCCGCAGTAGCGTAGCCGCCACCAGAGTGGCCCCAAACGCCTACCCTGCTTAAATCAATATATGGATATTTTGCAGCCAGTTGCTTAAGGCCACTGATCTGGTCCTGCAAGGTATTATCTGCCATATTACCATAACAGGCATCATGAAAATCTTTGGAACGGCCAGGATTACAGGTACCGTCAATTACCACCACAATAAAACCTAGTTCTGCCAGTGCCTGGTGATCGCTGCGTGCGGCAGAAAAGGATCTTCTACCCACGCCGCCACCCTGCGGCCCGGGATAAATATAATTTACAACCGGGTATTTTTTATTCACATCCAGGTTAGTTGGCCTGAACATAAGACCGTATAAGTTCCATTTGTTATTGAATGATTTAACGGTAACGGGCATGGGCGGTTGCCAGCCGGTTGCTTTCAGGGCCGAGATATCTGCCTGCTCCAACGTAACCAATAATTTGCCTTTTATATTTCTTAATACTGATACCGGCGGCACATCAGGCTTTGAATAAACATCTACAAAAAATTTACCCTCAGGAGAAAATGACACATCGTGGTTTCCATCTTCCGGTGTTAATAATTGCAAGCCCTTACCGTCAAACCCAATACTGTATAAATGGCTGAAGTATGGATCCCTGTTCGCTTCCCGGCCATTGGCCATAAAGTATAACTGACGGTTCTTTGCATCAACCTGCAATAATTCTGTCATCACAAAATCGCCTTTATCTACCTGGTTTTTTAGTTTGCCTGTTGTTGCATCATAGAGGTATAAATGGCCCCAGTTATCACGCTCAGAATACCAGAGTATTTCATTGGTAGCAGCAAGATAGCGCCAGTTAACGCTGCCCTGGCCGCTTTCATATTGTGTGGGCACTTCCTCTTTTAAAATGTCTTTTACTTCCCCGGTAGCTGCATCTGCAATTCGTAAGCGGGCAATTTTATGATCTCTTGATGAAGATACAAAAGCCAGTTTGCTGGCATCGGCATTCCATTCATTGTCATCAAAAGAACCGGAACAGGAAATGTCATCACAAAGGGTTCCCCTGCGAGGATCTGCAGGTATTTTTAGCCGGATGAGCTGATTTTTATCAAGATCGATTATTACCCGGTGAATATTGATGATAGCGGAATCCTCTGGCAAGGGATACTTCCATGCCTGCAATTTGGGAGCACCTACATTGGTACTAACAAGGTACATGTCGCTTACATGCCGTTGATCTTGCTGAAAAGTAGCAATCTTCCGGGAATCGGGTGACCATAACAAAATCGGCCTGTTGCTTTTTGTCCAGCCGGCATTGTCAGTAGCATATCCAAAGTCTTTCACCCCATCGGTGGTAAGTTGGGTTTCTTTTTTTGTGGCTACATCCCTTACCCAAAGGTTCCAGTCTCTAATGAACGCAGCTTTTTTTCCGTCGGGTGAAACTACTTCTGTTTCATAGCTATTGTTCCTGTTCTCTCTTTCTTCATTATTGCCACCTAACAATGCGCCCAATGTTTTGGCAGTAGTTTTTTTACCATTTGCTGTGTTCACCAATACATACTCCTTGCCAGCAGGGGTTGAAACTGTGTACCAGAACCGTCCGTCGTTTAGCCAAACAGGCCGAACGTCTGCTCGGTAAACCAGTTTGTTGGTATTAAAGGAAAGAAATTTTGTTGCTTGTTCATAGTCGGATATGGACACTTGTTTAGCTTCCTGCTGTGCAACACTATTAAACACAAAGGCCATGCAGCAAAAAGATAGCATCAGCAATTTTTTCATACCGGGAAAATTTTAACCTCACCAAAAGATTACAAGTGATGGTGGGTGATAGTTAACTAATGTTGTGATTTTATAGACGGCCTAAAGTTAATAACTTTATCATCAAAACCGGGCCGGGTTTCTATCGTATAAATTAACGGGCACCCTGCTTTAAAATTAAATTAAATGTACATTTCTAAAAATACAGTATTGACGGGCAGTAACGGGCTGCCAATGTTGACCGATATTTTTTACAAACCCGAAGCCGGACAAAAGCCGGTAATCATTTACCTGCATGGTTTTA
>JBBSKH010000127.1:0-9017 GCA_038256495.1 Chitinophagales bacterium | reverse complement strand
GTCTTAGGCATACCATCTACTGTAACTCTAAACTGACAATATTTTCAAAGTACTCGTTAATAAAACAACGTAACGCTAGGGATAATAGAATTAATCTGGAGGCCAAGATATACCGCTGGTCGAAGCCCAAGCGGCGGCAATCTCTTACGGGTGGAAGGCTTAAAATTCTACTAGTTTGGTATTTACAACTTTGAAATGCTTGCCCATTATAGTGGCAACTAAACAATGGAAGAACTAATTTAAAGCCTACGATATGCCGCTGGTCGAAGCCCAAGCGGCGGCGATTACTTACGGGTGGAAGGAAAAAACTTTTCTTGCCGGTAAGACGGTAAGGCGAAAAGAAAGAAATAAAAAAAGTAAATCCTTTGTGCGCTTTGTGTTTTCCTTTATGCCCCTTAGTGCCCGCCTGCCGGCAAAGTCAGGGTTAGCCTTTGTGCCTTTCCCGAAGTGATCCGTTACCTTTTGAATTTTTTAATTTTTAATTTTTAATTTGTAGCAAACCGCCTCCATCCGGATGACGTCGACGTCGCCGCCGCTTGCGGGTGGAAGGAAGCTTAATAAAAAAGCCGCTCAATCATGAACGGCTTTATTATTATCAATATTATTTTTCTATTTTAATATCTCCCGGCTGATCACCAGTTTCTGAATTTCGCTGGTACCCTCACCAATGGTGCAGAGTTTACTGTCGCGGTAAAATTTCTCTACCGGGTAATCTTTCGTGTACCCGTAGCCGCCAAAGATCTGCACCGCATCGGTACTGTTTTCTACCGATATTTCGCTGGCATAATATTTTGCCATAGCTGCTTCTTTGGTCATAGGAAGCCCCTTATTTTTAAGGTCGCATGCCTGGTTGATGAGCAATTCAGCCGCTGCAATTTTAGTGGCCATATCTGCCAGTTTAAAAGAAATGCCCTGGAAACTTGCGATGGGCTTATCAAACTGGTGACGCTCCTGTGCGTATTGCAAAGAAGCTTCGTAAGCACCTTTGGCAATGCCGAGGCTTAGTGCAGCAATAGATATCCTGCCACCGTCCAGAATTTTCATAGCCTGCTTAAATCCGCTGCCTACTTCGCCCATGCGGTTGGCATCTGGGATGATGCAGTTATCAAAAACCATTTCTGCTGTTTCGCTGGCACGCATGCCCAGCTTATTTTCTTTTTTGCCGGCGCTGAAACCTTTGGTGCCCCGCTCAACAATAAAAGCCGTAGAATTATTTCTTTCCCTCGGTTCGCCGGTGCGGCAAACCACTACTGCAATATCACCACTCTTGCCGTGGGTGATCCAGTTCTTGGTACCATTGATGATCCAGTTATCGCCATCTTTAACTGCCGTGGTGCGCATATTACCTGCATCACTACCGGTGTTGGCTTCTGTTAAACCCCATGCGCCAATGTGTTCGGCCGTGGCAAGTTTTGGTAAATATTTTTTCTTCTGTTCTTCGTTGCCAAAAGTTAAGATATGGCCCGTGCACAAAGAGTTATGTGCTGCCAGCGACAGGCCAATAGAGCCGCACACTTTGGAAATTTCCTGGATGATAACATTGTACTCAAAATACCCCAGGCCTGTACCTCCATACTCCTCGGGAACGAGCACACCCATCATACCTAATTTACCCAGTTCTTTAAAAATATGTACGGGAAATTCCTGGCTTTCATCCCACTCCATTAAATGTGGTTTGATGTGTTGAAGCGCAAAATCCCTGGCACTTTGTGCCACCTGTTCTGTAATCTCTGATGTTTTAAAATTCATATGTAGCTTTTCGAATGAGCGTCAAAATTAACGAAAAGCAGGGTACTTACAGTTGTTAGTTTTTATTTAACAGCGAGGTAAGGTTCCATTTTATTAAACAAATCGGGGGTGATGATCATGATCTTCTTCAGGTCCTGGGTTGACTGGTAGTCGCCATGCTGTACTTTGTATTGCACAATGGCATTGGCCACGTGGTATTTGATGTAAGGATGCGTCCTCAGTTCATCAAGCGTGGCTGTGTTAATATTGATTTTTTTTACCTGCCCATCCAGCCGCAGCAGGGGTTTTATTTTCCTGAAAACGGAATCCGGCAGACCAAAAGTTTCGCCCACCTGCTCAACGGAATGAAAGCCACCCAGCTTTTCCTTAAAGTTCATGATGCGTTGCGATAGTTTGGGGCCGATGCCCGGCAGCGCCATCCAGACCAGGCTGTCTGAAGTATTGATGGCAACTTCGGCAACTGGTTTGGGTGCCCGGATTTCCCGTTCGGGGTAAGGCGTGTTGCTGGCAGTATAACTTTCACTTACATTGTCAATGCGTATATACGGCAAGAGTCTTTCTGTTTCATCCGGAAAAAAACCCCATATTTTACCAAGATCTTCGGGCTGGCGAAACTTTCCCCCTTTCTCCCGGTAGTTAATAATTGTGGCAATCGTTTTATCCCGGATGCCCAGCTTTTTCATATCTGCAGCAGCAACCGTATTGGGGTCAAAGTAAAACAACACACCCTTTGACCTTGAAGTGTAGCTTGCCGTTGGCGGCTCATCGTAGGGCTGGTAATTATTGGAGCTTTTATTGTATTTTTTTTGTTGATAGGCTGTTTGCTGGCGGGTCTTTAACTGGGTGAGGGCAGTATCCAATTCTACTGTTTCTGTGATGGCTACACTACTTAGCAAAGGAAAAACAAAAGGTATAAGGCAAATCATCAAAATAATGATGAGCAGGAACAGGGAACCCCGCCGGCCTTTACGGGTAAAGTAAAAAATACTATCGGATAATCTACGGCGCATCATTAAATTTAATGCGCTTATTTACAAAATACAATACCCGGAAAGTAGAATTTATGCAGGGGCCTACAGCTTTACCTGCAGGCCATCATAAGCTAGTGCTATTCCTGCAGGCAAACCGGCTGTTACCGTATCGTGCAGCCCCAACTGGTGACTGATATGTGTAAAATAAGCCTGCGGCACTTCCAGTTCTTTGGCCAGGAGGATGGCTTCCTGCAAGGTAAAATGAGAGATGTGTTTTTTTGCACGGAGGGCATTTAAGACTAATGCTTTACTTCCCTTTATTTTTTCTTTCTCTTCTGCATCTATCCTGTTGGCATCTGTGATGTAAGTAAAATCGCCAAAGCGAAAACCCAGCACAGGCATATTGAGGTGCCACACCTTGATGGGCTGCACGGGGATATCACCCACCATAAAAGCATCATCAGCTATATCAATCAGGTTGATGTCAGGAATGCCGGGATATTTATGTTCGGCAAACACATAATGAAATTCATTCTTCAACGCCTTTTGGGTAAGCTGGTTGGCATACACATTCATGGCTTTATGGTTGAAAAAATTAAATGCACGGATATCATCCATACCGGCAATATGATCTTTATGCGGATGGGTAAACAACACCGCATCCAACTGCCGCACATTTGCCCGCAACATCTGGTACCTGAAATCAGGAGTAGTATCCACCACCAAAGTTGTGTTGGCGGATTGCAGCATGACACTACTGCGAAGCCTGTTGTCTTTGGAGTTTGCTGAGGTACATACTTCGCATTGGCAGGCAATCATGGGCACACCGCTGCTGGTGCCGGTACCTAAAAAAGTTATGGTTAATGGAGGAGAAATCACGGTGGTAAAAATAAGGATTTATACATGGAGTATTTCACGCACTTGTCCAGCTATTCGGGAATTACAATTTCACGCCAAGGCGCAAAGATTGAGAAAGCAAAGACGCAAGAATGAAAATGCAAAGGCACAAATCTAAAATACTTTTGCGCCTTATCTCTTACGCTTAGCGCCTTAGCGTGAAACCACCCTACATCTTTTGCGCCTTATTTCTTTTTCTTTGCGCCTTAGCATGAAACATACCCGCAAACTTTATTTAAAATGAATGATGTGTATATTTGAAGCCCGTTAAAAAATATTTTATGCCACAAGTATTCCGTTTCAGTTTATTGATGTTAGTAATTGCGGTTTTGCATTCCTGTGCACCCAAGCCTTATGCCGCCACCAACAAAAGTTATAAGAAGCAGGTAAAGGCGCTGGCAAAGCAGGTGAGCAGCATCCCAAAAGATGAACAGGTACTTGCAGACTCCATGAAGCTGCCGGGCAACTGGGTGGGCACTACCAATTTTGGTTTACGCAAACCAAACGCCGTTATCATTCACCACACCGCACAAAACAGTTGCGACCAAACGCTGAAAACATTTACCATGCCTAAGACGCAGGTAAGTGCACACTATGTTATTTGTAAAGATGGCACCCTGTTTCATATGCTAAACGATTACCTGCGTGCATGGCATGCCGGCGCCGGCAAATGGGGTGGACAACAGGATATCAACTCTTCATCTATCGGCATAGAAATAGATAACAACGGCAGCGATTATTTTACAGAAGCACAACTAAACACCCTGCTGGGTTTGCTGGCCAATCTTAAAAAATCTTATAATATTCCTACTGCTAATTTTATAGGTCATGGCGATATTGCGCCCACCCGTAAAGTAGACCCCAACGTACATTTTCCCTGGCAGCGGCTGGCAGAAAAAGGATTCGGCAACTGGTACAGCGATACTACCGGCGTTGTTTTACCTGTTGATTTCAACAGTACCTATGCGTTACGAATTATTGGTTACGACGTAAGCAATATAAAAGCAGCCACAGAGGCTTTCAGGAGGCATTTTATTGGCATTGAAAATAAAGAAGAGTTGACTGAAGCAGAAAAAAAAGTACTGTATGTGCTGATGCAGAAATACCTGTAGGCATCAATACAAATCCTTCAACAATTCACTAAAGCTAATGTCTTCTAATACCATCCTGCCGGTGCCCAGTTTCCATTTCACCAGGCGGATATGGCCCCCTTCAATTTCAATACCGGTGATATCACCATCGTCAAAGCAACAGCAGCCGCTGTTGAAATAAGACGGATCAAGGTCTTCCCGTTTTTCATCTACATGAATGCGGTTGCTTACGTGATCGTAATACCTGCCCGAAGCAAACACAGGGCTATGTGTATGGCCTGTTACCAGCACAAGCCCGGGCTGTTGGCTGCTCCATTCATACATCATTTTATTGTGCAGGTTTCGCAACGAAAAATCTTTACTGGCAGTATTGATGTTGATGCGGAGGAAACGCTGCACCGGCATCCAGATATGGGCCACAATCCAGGTGCTGAGGGCATTGTTATCACTCATCAAATCACCCTGATGGCCGTGCGTTAAAAAAATATTCAGCGGTTTATCAAGGCCAGCCAGCTTTAGCAGTATGCCTTCGTACACCGGCAATGGCATGGTAAAATAGTCTTTCAACTGAAAAATTACATCCAGCTTATTCTTCCAAACGATATCGTGGTTGCCAAATGCCTTTGTAAATCTTTCAGGATGAAAAGCCGCTTCTGCCGCCAATACTTTTTTATTCTTAGGTAAAATATCATCGACGGTAAATTTCCATAACTCTTCGCTATCGCCCAGGTTAATAAAATGGAAATCTTGTTGGTTATAATATTCCAGGGCGTTATTGTAGTTTGCTTCGCTCATCATAAAGTCGTCGGCCCAGCTACGGTTGCCTTTGTGCTGATCGCTGAAGATGATAAAGCGGGCTTCGTTGCCATCAGCTTCAATAAGTTTAACCAGGCTGCCGGTATCTGTTTTACTTAGTTCGTATAACTTGCTAAGGGATGCATGCACCGTATCTTTTTTAGGGGATGCCGCCAGTTTATTGCCCATCCAGGTGAGGGGTCGTTTCAGCAAATATTGCAGGAACTTTCTCATACACTATGATAAGTATTTACCAATTACCGGCAGACCGGCCAGTTCTTTTTTCTCAATTTTTGCCAGAAATGCCAGGTAGCCCAGCAGCATGACTGTTGCCAGCGTAAGATCAAAATAAGTATTGCTAAAGAAATATGTGATGCTCCTGTGCACAAAGAACAACAAAGCCACAATCACCAAATAAGCCAGTAATTTTTTGGTTGCATAAGGAATGGGATAATGGCGCTGACCAAGAATATAACTCAATACCATCATGGTGCCGTAGCTGGCAAACGTAGCCCAGGCACAGGCCACATAACTAAAATAAGGAATCATGAAATAATTAATAAGCAAGGTAACCGCGGCACCTGCCAGGGTGATATAAGCACCGTACAAAGTTTGGTTGGTAAGTTTGTACCAAACCGAAAGGTTGTAATAAATACCGAGGAACATATTAGCAAACAGCAGCACCGGCACAATGGAAAGCCCTACCCAGAACGCTTCGTTGCGAATAAAATATTTCCAGATGTTGAGGTACAATGCCACCGCCAGGAACATAACGGTAATGGTGATAACGAAAAACTTCATCACCCTTGCATAAGTGCGGGGTGCATTCTGCCCGGCGGCCTGTTTAAAGAAAAAGGGTTCTGCGCCCATGCGAAAAGCCTGTATGAATAAACTTATCAGAATAGATAATTTATAACATGCGCTGTAAATACCTACTTCAACTTTGGCAGCATCTACAGTTGCCACCGGTGCCCACCAGCCCAGCATAATACGATCAAAAGTTTCATTGATCATACCACCCAGCCCCGCAATAATGAGCGGCAGGGAATAGATCATCATCTGTTTCCAGAGCGTCGTGTCAAAATGAAAACGCACACTCAAAATTTCCTTGCTTAGCAGCAAGAGCGTAATGCCTGATGCCAGCAGGTTTGCAATAATCACATAACCTACCTGGTAATTTTCTTTGTAAATAAGCGAGAAAACATGATCGGGATTGCTGGCTACCACCTGCGGTAAAATAGAAATAAAGAAATACGTTAGCCCGATGGTGATAAGGATGCTGATGATACGGATGGTAGCAAACTTAACGGGACGGCCCTGTTGCCTTAACAAGGCGAATGGCAGCGTACTCAATGTATCGAAAGCGATGATCAATGCGCTGTAGGTAATAAACTCCGGATGGTTTTCTAATTGCAGGAAACCAGCAATGCTTCCTGCTGAAAAATAAAGCATGATGGTAAACAGCACCGTGGATACAGCTAAAGAAATAAAGCCGGTATTGTACACCGTATGCGGATCTTTTGCTTTTTGTACAAAACGAAAATAACCTGTCTCTATACCATAAGTAAAAATAATATTAAGGAAAGGGATGGCTGCATACACCAGACTCATCTCGCCATAACCCACGCCGCTGAGTTTAAGTGTGAGGTAAGGTGTTAATAAATAATTTAATAAACGTGCCGCAATAGAACTTGCCCCATACCATATTGTTTGCCCGGCCAGTTGTTTAATATTACTCAAGCGATGGTTTTAATTTTTTTCAAAAATAACAGAAAGCCGGGCAATTGCCAGCGCAAAAGAAAAGTAACTATAGTAAGAGTTAGCCAAGGCGAAGAAACCGGCAACTTTAGATTAAACATAGACGCTGGTGGCTAATGGACAACAGGGTCACTGGGTTGCCAAACCATTATAAAAAGCCAACTGCCCAAATTTATGAACCTCATGCATGCGCTTGCACGCAAATACAACGGTGAAAATTATATGAAAAGCACCTACACCTACCTGCTTCTGCAAAACCCGCAATAACGATTTTTGATGTGTAAGTTTAATTTTGATTATCCGGCCACCGTTTCTACAGTGGCATCTTTTTTTTCCTGATGCGAAATATGCGTATGGCACTGTTTTATAGGCATTTCCGTAAATGCGGAATTTACGTTTAAATTAAAAGCGTAAATTTAACTTGGCTCTTAAAGTAATTTGCGCTTATTTTGATGTAAACAAAAACGGTTCCTAAACCGTTATATTCAATCACTATCCAATATCTTACGACTAAGCCTACTTTTTAAATTTATGTTATTCATTGAAGCACCCAGACCATCAAGCACCAAGTTCTGATTAATTTATTTTAAAATAAAAGAGGCTTCAACAGCTGGAACTGTGAAGCCTCCCGGGTACGTCCACCTTAATTTTGAGGCACGTTACTCCAAACTTTGGTTTAAACATTGTGCTGCACTAAATCAATGCAAGCATGAAAGGCAAATGATAAATCGTTTGCCTTTCTTTTTTTCGCCCGTCTCCTCATCTATCACAATACTTTTGGTCGACCTAAAGGTCACCTCGCCGTATTGTTTACATCGGAAACAGACTCCTTTATACTGAGTCATAAAGGTCAGGCGAATCTAAGAGGCTAATCTGTAAACCCGCCACGAATGATATAAATACCTGATCGGCCAAACCTATCAATAGTAGTTATCAACAATGATTACAAAAAGTGGAAAAGTTGAAGGTAGGTAAGATGGAGAAATTCATAAACATCCTTTAGTTTTGAACTGCTAAATACCCGATCTTAAATACTTCGCCCCGGTTCCCCAACCGGGGTTTATTTTTCCTTTTAAAGAGCTAACCAAAGTTATTTTATTGACCTCAATAAAATCATAGATAGATATTAACATGTTGTGGGCAAGATATGTGTAAAATTCCTTAAGCAAGTACCACATTGACTTTGCTGGGTTTTAGGCATTCTTTTTTATGTATAAAATACTATCTTGTGATTGCAAATATGAAAAGATTTACACCAGGCAAAGAGAGGTTTTGTATTCTCAATTAACATAAGGTTAATTGATTCACCAGCCTTAAAAAGGACATTCTATAAAATTGTTCGTTTAAATTTAACCAGGCAGGCACTTGACACTTTGAAATATTTTTTTTTCTTAGCGAAGTCAATCCTCCCAGTAGCCTTCGCTTTCTTTGCATTTAAACTCCGGAAACACCACACTTGACGTTAAATTGGTTTCCCTGGTATTTACATCCTGTCGCAATTGCTGCAGCTCGTTTATCATGCCATCAAACAGTGCCGTATAATCATTTTACCTTTAATGTTTGAAATATACAGGACCATCGGGGCCGAAGAATTTATTTTTAGTAAAGCTGGTATCCGTAAGGGTATATAAAAAATATACCAGTTGATTTTTTTCCAGCCGGTTCAATACGATCGGCTTAAGCAGTAAGCTATCAATACCAGCCGGTGGGTTGGCCGATACTTTTATATAATGATCTACTACCTGCGGCACCGAGT
>JBBSKH010000126.1:0-9152 GCA_038256495.1 Chitinophagales bacterium | reverse complement strand
CTAATGTTGATGCAGCAGGTGAAAACACCTGCTGCGGCGTGTGCTGGCGGCGTCGATGGCCTCGTATTGACTGGAAGACCTGCATCGGAGGAAAAACTGCTGCGGATGCAGCGGCCTTTTTGTGCTAAGTGCTTTCCGTGTGTCACGCAGGCGGAGACGGAACACCCGCATTGGCAAAAAAGACTTGTACAATAATTTTATTGGTGGCTGTGGCCTGATGACCTTAAAATGTTTTCCCCTGCAACTGGAAGGCAGCGAAAACGACCCGCCTACGCAAAGAGAGCCAAACGCTATGCAGTACGACAGCATGGAACCCGACGAAGAAAAATCGATGTACAAGCTACTGGCATATTATACCAGCATGGGATTTAAATACATTCCCGAATTAAATGAATCCTTGCTATTCCTTACGCCGGCCATCGTGAACCCCATATTTAATTCCATACAATTAGACTGACCAGCAGCCGGAAAGATGGGACTATTTCTTTTGGCTGATTTTTTACAGCAGTTAAGCTCAAAGCATACACTACACTTTTCATGTTAAGTACTACAAGCAGCCACAGTAGCTGTCACCGCTGATTTCCGACCTCTGAGGGTTTTTCATTTTTTACTTTTACCAGGTAGCTTATTACTCAGCAATTTCCCCACTTGCTCAACTACAGCAGCCGGTTAAACAACGGCCCTATTTTTAATAATCGCAACAGCTATTTTTAAGTACGCAAATAATTTGTAACAAGCAGTATAGATTATTGCGAAAAAGAACAACAGCCATTAGACATGGATACTCTAAAAAAAGACCTGGAGCTTCGGAAGCCTGGCTGAAGAAACAATTTCAAGGTTCCTTATAAAAATAATTTCAGAACATAAAAATCTACAAATGAAAAAGTATGTCTTCTTATTCTTTTTGCTGGCATTACTGGTAAATAAGAAAAGCAATGCACAAAATGTAGCCATCAATAACAGTGGTAGTAATGCGGATGGCAGTGCCATGCTGGATGTGCAGAGCACAAGCAAGGGATTGCTTATTCCAAAAATGAATCAGGCGCAGCGAAACCTAATAGTCAGCCCGGCCGTGGGTTTGCTCATTTTTCAAACAGATGTGGTGCCCGGCTATTACTATTACAACGGTGCCAGCTGGATTCAATTTTCTACCGGAGCTGCCACTAATTACTGGACGCTTAATGGTGCCAATATCTACTCCAATGCTGCAGGTAATGTAGGCATTGGCGCCACTGCCCCCAATAACAGGTTACAGATAGGAACCTTTGCAAGTCCCTCCATTTCAGGAAACGATATTGCCATTGGCAATGGTACACAGGCCATGTCATTTTACCAATCTGCTGCCAATTCGGGATGGTACACCACTACCAATTTTGCTTTGTTACCGGGTGTTGGCGGCACAGGCAATGTTGGCATAGGTACCGGTGCACCATCAGCCAAACTACATTTGACTGGCAATATGAAAATTGATGGCGCCAATTCCCTTGAACTCGGTGCTGGCCTAACAAAAGAAGTGAGCGCTGGTAAAATAGGTTACCAGATATTTTCCCCCGATGCTGTGGACATCGTTGGAGCTGGTACTACCGGGCTGAATCGTAAAATTAAATTCTGGAATGAAGGCGGGGCTTTTTTTGCAGGTAAAGTAGGGATTGGCCTAAGCAATCCTGCAAGCATGCTTACCATTTTATCTAATACCATCAACGGAGCCAGCAATACAGATGTGCTGCAGGTAGCCGGCAGCAATCCGCTGCAGGTTTTTTCAAATGAGGCGGGGGTAAACGTGGCGTATTTAAAAGGGGTAACTAATTTGGCACCCACTCCGCAGTATCCTAACCAGGGGCTGGAGATTGGGGCGGCACCCAATAATTCAATTTTTCTTTCGGCCAATTATAGTCCCGTGTTAACCATTGCCAGCAATAACAATGTAGGAATTGGTACTACTAATCCTACCTATAAGCTTTCCGTTAACGGTGCTATCCGTGCCAAAGAGGTAAGAATAAATACAGGCTGGGCTGACTACGTTTTTGAAAAAAATTATGAACTAATGGATTTAAAAGAGGTAGAACAATTCATTCGGAAAAATAAACACCTGCCTAATATACCGCCTGCAGCAATACTAATAAAAGAAGGGGTTGACGTAAGCGATATGCAGACCAGGATGATGTCAAAAATTGAAGAACTCACACTGTATCTCATTCAAGCAAATAAAAGTATAGAAAAATTAAAACAACGGATAAATACATTGGAAATGAATAAGCAATAATCAATCACCTTTTTAGATAAATGATATGAAACACATTTTCTTATTTGGAGTTTTTACAGTTTTTGCGTGGTTCGTTTCGGCTCAGCAGGCACCCAAAGAACTGCAGCTAAAAATAGCGGGGAAAAAGAATTTAAAAGCCATCATGTATGAGGTAGAAAAATATTATAAAAACCAGGAAGCTACAAAGCCGCTAATGCTGAAAGGGGATAAAGAAACTGATTTTGAAAGTGATTTGCTTCATTGGAAACGGTGGGAATATTTTAATCAAACCCGTTTAAGGTCTAACGGCGATTTGGAAGATGTAGTAGCCAAAACCTACACTGCTTGGGAACGCACTAATTCGAACAATAGGAATATTATTTCGCAAGAAAGCGGCACCAATGCATTGTGGAACTTTATAGGTCCCTTCGATTTGCTTTACCAGGGCGGGTTGTACAGGGGGCATGGTAAAATAGATAGGGTAGTTTTTCATCCCACCGATCCGTTTACATTTTACGCATGCAGCAACAATGGTGGTGTGTGGCGCACGCAAGATGCAGGCCTCACCTGGACTAATATCACTTTTTATTTTCCCATTCAATCTGCCTCGGGGCTCGCCATTAACCCAACCAATCCCAACAACCTGTATGTAATTACCGGGGA
This sequence comes from Chitinophagales bacterium, assembly GCA_038256495.1. Taxonomy (GTDB): domain Bacteria; phylum Bacteroidota; class Bacteroidia; order Chitinophagales; family Chitinophagaceae; genus Ferruginibacter. The sequence continues at coordinate 6,247 of JBBSKH010000126.1, read as the reverse complement.
TGGAAAAGGAGGCGGTGCCGTGGCACAAAATTCCTGCGGCATTTGGGTAACCTATGATGGAGGGTTCAATTGGAGAAAAACCAGCTTTAACAACAATGCGCAATCAAGAATTTTTGCGGGATATAAGATTATGATGATGCCTGGTTCGCCCAACATTTTATTTGCTGCAACCAGGAGTGGACTTTACCGAACCCTGGACGCCGGCAACACCTGGTCTCTTGTGTTAAACGGCCCATTGTTAACCGATAACAGCACACCCATTTACGATGTAGAATTTGATCCTGCTAACCCGGCAAGGGTTTATGCCTCAGGATTTGGACGCTTTTATATGTCCATAGACAATGGAGCTACTTTTCCCGCAGTTCAACAAACGGGCCTGGCACTTAACCGTATTGAAATTGGCGTTTCTGCGGCGAACGCTAACTATGTTTACTTATTTGGTGGCCCTTATGGAGCGCTCAACAGCAATACGTTTGGTGGCATTTTTCGTTCTTCCAGCAAAGGAGCCGCTGGTAGCTTTTCTGTGAGAGCTAATACGCCCAATGTTCTTTGCTGGAACACAAATGGCTTTTTTGCCAACGCTTCCGATGGCGATCAAAGTAACTATGACCTCTGCATTGCAGTGTCGCCCACCAATGCAGAAGCGATTACTACCGGGGGTAAAATAGTGTGGGGCAGTGTAAATGGTGGAACCAATATGGTAAACAGGACCGTTTTTAATGAAGACAGCGGCATGGTAAAGTACATTCACCCCGACATTCAGGATGTGGCCTACAACCCTTTGAACGGTCACTTATTTGCCTGCACAGATGGTGGCATCTACCGAAGTACTGACAATGGCGTTAGTTGGGGTAACCTTAGCAATGGCATTCATGCCGCTACATTTTATCATATGTCAGCAGCGCCTTTTGATGTGAACCGTGTACTTGGTGGCACGCAGGATAATGGCGTCAAGTACAAATCAGGTGCCGGCGACTTTGCCCATATAACCGGTGCCGATGGCTTTGATTGTTCCTTTGGGCCTTCGGCAGCTTCTTCTATTTACACCACGGTAAATTCTTCAATTGTAAAATTTGATATCAACGGTTCAAGCCAGGCAGTATCATCTCCCGCAAACCTTTCTTTTTTCCCGGTGATAGCGGCAGATCCTGTTACAAACAATATTGTATACGTAGCTGGCGGTGCAGCAGGAGTGCTGCGGTCTGCAGATGGCGGCGCCAACTGGATGCAGGTGCTCAATCAAAATATCCAGCAAAGTATTTGTATCAGTGCTAATAATGCCAGCAGGGTTTATGTAACCAGCTTGAATTCCATTTTTAGAACAGATAACAGCGGCGCCAACTGGACCGGGAACCTTGCAGGCAATGCCGGCTTTATTAATAATGGACAAATAACAGATATCAACGCTTGCCCCACCAACAGCAATTTTGTGTATGCTACCCTTGGAGGCTATGCTGCAGGACAAAAAGTTTTTTACAGTGGCAATGCGGGAGCAACCTGGATAAATATAAGTGGAACTTTGCCTGCAAACGTAAAAGTAAATTGTGTGGTGGTAGACCAGGGAAACAACGCTTACATTGGCACCGACATGGGCGTTTATTACCAGGCAGTGTCCAGCAATGACTGGACGCCTTTTTACAACGATTTGCCAAGGGTGCCCGTAACAGACCTCGCCATTACCCAGGCTGCCTCAAGGATAAGAGCATCTACTTATGGTCATGGTATTTGGGAAACCACCTTGTTTACTCCTTGCGACGCAAACCTTAATTTAACCGGCACGGTGGCAGGAAACAAATTTTACCAGGTGTACAACCAGGTAACTTCCAATGCTATCATTGGTGGAGGAAGCGTAACCAATGTAATAACAAAAGCCGGTGCAGAAATAATATTGAGTGATGGGTTCACCGTTCAGGAAACGAATGTTTACAGCGGCATACTCGGCGCCTGTGAGGCAGGGCCAGTGCCGCAGCGGGCAGGAAAAAGTGCTGACGTACCTGCAATGGTACCCGCATATGTAGCGCCCGAAAACAAGCAAACATTATATCCTTATGGAACCATTGCTATTCAAAATTTTAAAAAGAGTACTTCCATTACTATCGATGCACTGGTACCCGGGAATTTTACGCTTATCATTTCAGACCAGAAAGTTTCGCATGAATTTTTAAAAAGGGACCTGCGTTTGACTGCAGCACAAAATTTGGAGCTTCCCGTTGCAGATCTTAATCTCGGGAAGGGTAATTACCTTGTACAGCTATATTATAATGCAGAACTGGCACACACACAGGAATTGATTGTTGCCAAATAAGGTTCGTTAAGAAAGATGATTGGAGACAAAAGTTCGTGGTTTACATACGGACGACTTTATCTTTTCTACATTGCCTGGGAGTTCCTTTAAAAGGAGCAGTTTTTTATTTTTTAGGTACTGTCTACTGCGGTTAAAAACCGCTTGCACTGGCGCTTCTTCTTCGCTTCGATCAAAGTCTTAACTGGCGCAAGTGTTCCGCCTTAGCGGTTCACTTGTGGCTCTTTAATTCTGCCGGACTGTGTCCGGAATTAGAATTACAGCTGTTCAATCTCAATAAACCCAGGTTCATTTTGTGTAGTAATCTGTTTTATTTTTATAGCTAGTTCATGCTGTGGTTACAAACCGCTTGTTCTCTTTGTAACAAGTGACATGCCTGCGGCAGAACACTTGCGCCAGTGCTTGGGATTTAGAGCCTCTTGTCGCTACTGTTCCAGCGGGGTTTTCGCAGCTTAATTTTCTAATTAAAAAAAAGCTACCTGCGAAACCCCGATGCACAAATAGACTTCCCTTGCTACAAACTAATCCTTTCAATCCTTAAAATGTTTTAGAGTAAAATGTTTCGCAATCCCTGTCTAGTGAAAAGACGCACAAAAGGATATTTCCTAGGTCAGGAAAATAGACGTTTATGATGGTTATAGTGTTTCCGGCATCGGGGTTTTGCGGGAGTATTATTAGCTTAGCCAGGTGCTGCTGCAAAAACCCCGCTGGGCAATGTCATTAAGTTAAGGATTTAGAAAGCTGGTTTGAAGTTAGTGTATGTTCTAAACTTGCCTTTTGAAGGGCCGTTTTTTTTGACTCGTTCAAAAGTCCTGCCTTTCCTCTCTGGTAAAATATTTTGACTAAAATAATCATGTAGTTTTTGTAAGATATTTATTGGATCGATAGCATCCAGAAATAAAGAAACTATCTTGTTTTTTAATTTTCCGAAGGACTTATTCTTATTTACTTTCATCGGGTATTTTCTTATCGTTTTCTGCTTATCTACTGTCTTTTGTGCATCTTTAATAATGGTGGAATGCAGATTGGTAATCATTACAGTAGCATAAAAATCTTGCAGCACTGCATTAACGGTGAGACCGCTGAATGATTCAATTTGCATAATGTTTTTTTGTATAGAGATGTTCGTTTCAATACCCCATCTCATAAAGTATAAGTCTTTAAATATATCAGGCTCATGCCCTTCCTCCTCCCACAAATTTGTTATTAGTACCTCTACCTGTTTTTCTAAATTTACTCTTATCAATCTTACTTTTAAATTTGTATTTTGATGAATAATATAACCAACTTTCTTTAGCCCTTCTTTGGCCGAAGGGGTTGGTGGCAAACTAACGATAGCTGAAGCTTTTCCACTTTGAATAAAAGACCGGATAATACGCTGGGTTTCTTTGGCTCGTATGATAAACTTCCTTTCCTTTTCCTGCCATAGATGAAGGGCAACCATTTTATAATTGCAGAAATTTCTGTCATAAATCATCAGCATATCTTCTTCTATATTATCAATTGCATCATAGGCCATATTCATTTCTCCATACCTGTAGGGCTTTATTTGGGGGACTAAAATCAATTCATTAAGGATATCATAGTGATAAAAAGTTTTGGCCAATGTATAAGAAGAGTTCTGATTGCTTTGCCCGCCAAAATGTTTACTTAATGCGGTCGTATTAATCAAATTAATATTAGAACCATCGGCTGCTACAAGCCGGTATTGATTCCAGCGTTTTACCTGGGTGCCGCTATGGAAATAATAGCTTTTACATAAAATCAGGTTCCACCAATAAAAAAATGAAAAGTGAAGTTTACCTCTTTGCTGCGTGAAAGCACTTACTGAACAAGGAATTGAGTTATCTGTTTCTTCAAAAAAATGCTCCAGTTCAACGCTCAAAGTCTTTTTGCAAAGCTTAATAATAAAAAGTGCTAACCTGTCAAAAGGCAGTTTTCTTGAACGGGAAAAATCTTTATCGGAGTTGCAGAATTTACTCAACAAAGACCTGTTGGTAGATACAATCGTAATAAAATTCTTTAATTCACTGAGGATTTTTACATTTACATCAAACATGGGATTGCAATTGGTTTTAAGATTCGACACCTCAAAACTATATATTGCAATCCTTTTTTATTGTTTTCCTTAACTTAATGACATTGCCCGCTGGGACACAACTACACTACTGGCTGTTACCTTGTCCGCTTCGTTCAAAGTCCCTTCAGGGGATTTAGGGGCTTCTTGTCCCTTCTTTAACGAACGTGCCCCCACAGGATTAAATCCCAATGGGGGCACGTTTTTTTATTGCGAGACAACAAGCCGACTCAACTATCGCCACACGAAATCACCCAGCGCAACATAGTGCCGGTGCGTAGCGGCATCTTCCCATATTTGGTAGTTGCGGGGGTAGTAAGTACCAGAGGGGGAAAAATGCATGGGCTGTGGAATAGATTTGGTAACCGAATAACCACCTTCAAGGTAGGCCAGTGTGATCATAGGTTCTAAAAAAATAACCTTACCCATAGTACTTCCATAAATAAAAGTATGGGTGAACGGAAGTGACACTGGGGGTAATTCGGGAGATGAAGGATCGAGCCAGTGTGTACCCATCTGCGGTACGGTAGCCGCCTGTATTACGTAAGAAGCAGGCAGGTAACCAGCCGGGGGAGCGGCGGTAGGCATAGGGCCGATCATCATTTGATCTGCAGTAGAAATTTTATAAAAGTGAAAATCAAAATGAGGCACATTATAAATACCGTTGGGCTCGTGTCCTTCGGGTTCCCAGTTAACCATCATATGATCAAAGGGGGTAACTTCTCTTGCCTTTTGGTGAAGTGCCAGCATAAATGTGTTGGCGGCAAAATTGTGTGGATCTGTGGGCAGGTCTTGCAGTGCCCCGTCGGTAATTTCCATACCAATTGCCAGGGGCTTGTTATCCGTACGGGAAATGTTTACCCACGAACGGATATGCCCGCCACCCATCTGCACCACCGGGCCGTAAAATGTGTTGTAGTCTGAAACAGCTGCTCTTTGCACAGCAGCAAAAGACCCACCGGCGGCGGGTATTACAACCTTAGATTGTGAGGGGGCTGCATTTGCAAGGAGGGAAGGTTGTTCCATCCGATCCTTTTGGCAACCACTGATTGCTGCGATGGCAACAGCCAATGACAGCGCATACTGTGAACGTTTTACAATTTTCATAACCGGTAAATTTTTTAGTTAAAAAATAAGAAGTTGTAAACCGGAATTAAATAGCGATATCGGATTTTGTAAAGGAGGGAGTAAATGTAAAAATGGTTTTAGTGAAATGCAAGCGGAAGATATCCACGCATTGCAACAGTCCCCGGGCTAATCTCTTTCTCCGCTTCGTTGCAAGTCCCCTTCAGGGGATTTAGGGGCTTGTCCGCTTCTTTACCTGGCGCAAGTGTTCCGCCTTAGCGGATCACTTGTGACTCTTTAATTCTGCCGGACTGTGTCCGGAATTAGCATTACAGCTGTTCAATTTTAATCAACCGATGTTCATTGGTGTAGTAATCTGTTTTGTTTTTTCTAGCTAGTTCATGCTGCGGTTACAAACCGCTTGTACTATTGGTCACAAGTGACCTGCCTGCGGCAGAACACTTGCGCCAGAGCGAGGTTTTTTCTTTGTAGGGCGCAGTATTCCTTCTTGGCCGCTCACTTGTGGCTCTTTTGGTGCTGTAGGTAAGACGGTGCCATTAGAGTGTTGCCGCCGTCTGGCTTCCAGCCAACGGCCAGCATAAAGGTCAAAATAAGAACAGCAAATAAGTCAGTTACCGGTATAAATCATGTCAAACCCGTCTAATTCTTTCATAATTTTATAGTTTCTCTAAAGGATGATTTTAACAAATCTGGGATGCCTGGCCTCAATCCGCGGTTGGCTGGAAGCCAGTCGGCGCCAGGGACTACCTACGGCGGCAACAAAACGCAGTTTGGTTATATTT
>JBBSKH010000125.1:0-9180 GCA_038256495.1 Chitinophagales bacterium | reverse complement strand
TTTTGTAATTATTTTTATTCATTATTAAATTTGTCGTTTATGAAAAAGATTTATTTTTCTTTTTTAGCTTTCCTTTGTGCATTTGCTTTAAATGCCCAAACACTAGTGGGAGATGCCACAACATTGCCTTCTTCCACAGCAGGTTCTACTGATTACCAATTAACACCGGCTTTAAAGACTCAGAAAGGTGCTTTTTGGAATAACACTCAATTGAACCTCGCTAACAACTTCTCCATCTCAGCAGAATTAAATTTTGGCACCCAGACTGGTCCCTCTACCGATCCCGATGATCACTCGACAGGTGCCGATGGAATTGCATTTGTTCTTCAATCAGTAGGAACTACTGCACTAGGAACCGTAGGTGAAGGAATGGGTTACGGTGGAATAACCAATTCATTTGCTGTAGAGATGGATACCTGGCAGAATTTGAACCGTAATGATATTCCCGGAGATCACCTGGCCTTTATGAAAAATGGCGATGTAACCCATGGTACTGCAGCTAACTCCAATACAGATCGCTATGCGCTTGCGGATCTTGAAGATGGCGCCTGGCATCCATTCAGCATTTCCTGGAATGCCGGTGCTAAGATATTGACAGTTACCCTAGATGCAGTAGCCCACACCTTTACTGGCGATGTAGCTGCAGTCATTGGTACTAATATGGTTACCTGGGGTTTTACATCTGCAACAGGCTCAGCTTTAAACCGCCATCGCATTAGATTCCTTGCTACACCAAATTGTGTACCTTTTACAGTATCAGTGTCAGTACCTGCCTTAGGTTGCAGCAATGGTAATACCATTTACCTTGGCTACGGGCCACAATCTGTTACAGCAACTTCTTCACCTGCTGATCCTACAACTACTTATAAGTGGTATATGGTGGGTGAGCCAGGTGTCGTTCATACAGGAGCAACGTTTAGCCCCACTATGGCAGGAAGCTATTTTGTGGTAGCTACAAGAGGCGATTGCACCGCGTCAAATGCTGGCAACCCAGTTATTATTACTGTAATAGATATTCGTTGTGGAAAAGATAATCAGGATAAAGTGAATGTATGCCACAAACAAAATGGCACTCATGGAAACGGAACTATAGGCGATAACGCACATACCCTTTGTGTATCAGTTGATGCAGTGCCTGCGCACCTTGCACATGGAGACTGTCTTGGTGCTTGTCCCGAAACAGCAATGAGGGCTAGCAACAAACTTACAGTGTTTCCAAACCCAACTACCAATTCTGTGAAATTAAATATAGAAGCGGCAAGTGGTGACAGATCAGAAGTTTTGATCAGGAATGCACAAGGTAATGTTGTAGAAAGAAAGTCAGTAATCGGAAATGCTCAGCCATCTTTTGACCTGAGAAAATATGGTACCGGAATTTTTGTTATACAGATAATTAACGGTTCTGATATCATTACCAATAAAGTACTGGTAAAAGAATAAATTTTTATTAAACAAAAGGATACCCAAAAGCCCCGCATTGTGTGCGGGGCTTTTTATTTACTACTATTGCAGAATGAAACCTGTTTTAATTTATTGTTACGATGCTTATTGCGGCTGGTGTTATGGCTTCAGCCCAATAATAAAAAAAATTGCAGAAACCTTTAAAGACCGGTTAGATACCGAAGTGCTGAGTGGTGGCATGATATTGCCGGAAAAGCCGGTGCACATTGGTGTTTCAGCAGGATATATTTTAAATGCGTATAAGAATGTAGAGGAACTAACTGGTATCACATTCGGCAGCGATTATCTATGGCATATTAAAAACGCTGAGGAAAGCGATTGGTACCCCCACTCGGAAAAACCTGCTATTGCCATGTGTATTTTTAAAGAGTTTTATCCCGGCAGGGCTATTGAATTTGCAGGTGACCTGCAGCATGCTTTACATTTTGAAGGACGGGACCTTACCGATGATGAGGCCTACCGGCACCTGCTGGAAAAATACAGTATTCAGCCGGAAGTTTTTTATGAAAGGCTGGCCAGCGATCAGTACAAGGAAATGGCGTACTATGAATTTTCATTGATGAAACAATTACAAGTAACCGGTTATCCCTGCGTATTTATCCAAACCGCCGAACTGAAATTTATGATGGTGGCCCGTGGTTTCACCGATTATGACACATTAAAAGAACGCATAGAAAAAGTACTGGCGGGGGAATAAAAAAAGGCTTTCGGTTGAATGAAAGCCTTTTAAAAACATATTTATAATTCTTAATTATTTCTTCTTTGTGGAACCATGGGCGGTTCTATATCTGCTTTCCATTTTTTAAACTGCTCTTCACTAAAAACTGTTTTAAGTTTTGCATCCCTTGCTTCACTCATTTCCTTTCTTTTGGCACCCATTGCCTCCCGGTCCATACTGCCGCTGGCACGCATTTCTTCCATTGCCTTTTGTTGTTCGTTGTAAAAATCAGTAAAGATGGCCTTTGTTTTTGTAGCCTGTTCTTCAGATAATTTTAAGGGTTCCATTTTTTCCATGGTAGCTTTTATGCGCTCTTCTGGTGTAAGCCGCTGGCGGGCACCATCCTGGGCATTTACTGCAGCTATGCTGAGCGTAAATAATGCCATCATCAATAGATACTTTTTCATGTTGTTTGTTTTTTATTTTTAAATTATGCGGTTAATCTTTTTTGCGTTCGCCATTCTTCCTGGTGAAGACTTTGTAAATGCTGGTGTCAAATATTTGTTGCTGTGCCGGTGTACATAAATTACGGATGTCTTTCAGGTGCTGAAGCATATAAATTTCCAGCTTTTCCTGCTTAGCGGCTGTTTTGCCTGCTGCAATTACAATGGCTGAATCTACAAAATCCTGGCGTGCAATAGAAGCCAGTCTTTCTTCTTTTTCCTTGCGCATCTGGTCAAACATCGGTTTCATATTACGGCGGTGCCGGGCTATCAGGCTATCATAGGCCACCTGTTGTTCGGCGTTAAAGCCAATGGTTTTTTTCAGGTAATTTTCCATCATATTCTTACGCTCTGCCGATCCGCCGCCCCTGCCTTCGGCAGGTTTTCGCAACGTATAGTAAGCCAACCCTGCAATATTTGCAATGAGCAGGATCACGATAAGTGAAATTAAAACTTTAGGATTTCTGGGTTCTTTCATCATGGCGTAATGTTTTCTAGATCGTATAATGCAGACGTGGTGTTGTAGGAGTAAACATCTGTGCTTACCTGTGAGCTTTGCGGTACTTTCACATCCTGACTGCTGTTGCCGGTAAGGAATATCGCCAGGTTCACAATAATTAAAAAAGTAGCGCCAGCAATGGCTACACCCGGCCTGGAAAGGATCATACTAATACGTTCCCAGGTAGAATATGCCGGCCTCTGCAAACGGGCATTAATGCGGGTAAGCAGGTAAGGAGCAGGCTCGGCCCTTTGTGCACCGTCCATACTGTTGATGGTGTCTTCTACTAATTTTTCCAATTCAAACTTTTTCATAATACCTGTTTTAACTGTTCTGCTGGTAATAATCTTCCAGCAAATTTTTTAATGCTGCCCGTGCCCTTGTCATCAGCGATTCTACTGCAGCAACACTAATTTCCATAATCGCTGCAATTTCCTGCTGCGGCAACCCTTCTATTTTATGCAGCGCAAATGCTACCCGTTGTTTTTCCGGCAGCCTGCCCAATGCTTTAAAAAGTACAGCCGCTTTTTCTTTATTATCTAATACTGCCCCGGGGTGATTAAAATTTACGGGTTCTTCTGCCGGTGTTGTATTAAATATCTGTCTTAATAATCCGCCGTGTTTTTGTCTTTTCTTCTTTTTCTCCAGGTCTAATGCTTTATTGATGGTAATGCGGTAGATCCATGTTTGCAATTGCGATGCTCCCCTAAAGCCTTCCAATTTCTCGTACACTTCTATAAAAACCTCCTGCGTTACATCTTCTGCATCTTCAACAAAGTGCACAATGCTCAGCGCCGTATTGTACACCATTGCCTGCCAATGGGTAACTATATCCTTAAAAACAGTAGGGTCCCTGTTTTCTATTCTTGCCAAAAGTTCGGGCTGATTCAAACGTTATTTTTATGTTGATACTAAAGATATGATTTTGCTTTAGTGTTTATTTAGAATCAGATCGCCATTTTAATTAAAATGAAGGGCCGCCTCCGCCTCTTGGTCCACGATACCCATCATCTTTGTTATTGGTTGCTTTGGCTGTGCCAAAGTTTTTCAGGCTGTATGTAAAGGTGAGCATAAAATATTGTTGCAATACATCGCTTTGTGAATCTTGTATTTCTGATCCGGTTACTGTTCTTGAAATACTCTGGTTTTGTTTCAGCAAATCGAATACACTTAGTTTTAGTTCTCCCGCATTATTTTTCAGGAATTTCTTGCCAATGCCTGCGTTCCATAGAGTGTATGTCTGGTTAAAGCCAGCGCTTAAACCACTATTTTTCTGATAGCTCACATCATTTTGAACAAACCAACCTTTCTTATTCAATAAATTAAGCACAACACCCGCACTTTGGTTTAAAAATTTGCTATTTAAACTAGGGCTGTTTGAATTCTTTGCATCATTTGAATTTGCGCTATAACTAATGTTAAAATCAACATACTGACTAATGTTACTTGCTAATACAATCCCACCAGTGTATACGTAGTTATTTGTAATGGTATTAATATAATTTACCTGGCCTGGCAGCCTGGAGTATGTAAACCCGGTGCTGACATTTACAGTTGTTTTTAACGCTTTAACAGGCATGCTATAGGTGAAATAAGTTCTTAGGTTTCGGTACCCGTCAAAGTTTAGTGGGATTGTTAACTGAGAGCCTCTTTTAAGCTCTATACCCTGCTGAATAATTGAATCCGTCTTGGGTATATATGTTGCATTTGAAATATAATCTTTTGCTGTTTGGAAGAAAACATTTGCGAAAAAACTTTTACTTTTTTTACCATCCGTAAAAGTGTAACGCCCGCCAATAAAATTTACATTGCTTTGTTTTAACTGGGGATTTCCGCTTGTAATCCTCAATGGGTTGGTTTGATTTACCACATCCTGCAATTGATTTACAGAAGGAAAATTCACACTTGCTCTGTAGAATATCCTGATATTACTTTTATCAGATATTTTTTTACGCCAAAAAGCATTGGGCAAAAGATCTGAGAAAGATTGCCTTACTGATGTTGTGGTTGGATAAGTTCTGTCGCTTTCCAGTTTTGTGCCTTGGTAATTTATACCCACCATAAACATATTATCCCTGCCCTGTACATAACGATAACTTAAACCACCACGCTGTGTTGTAATAGTGTTATCAAATTTGTTTGAAAATCGTGCATCAAACATAGAATACTTCTGCCCATCAAAATTATAAACCTCCTGGTCTGAATTGCTCTTTTGCACACTGGGTGAATATTCTAGTTGGATCTGCCCTTTCTTTCCTACAGGCTCCGTGTAGTTTACGTTACCGCTATAACGGTTACTGTTTGTAAGGTTATCAGTAAACTGATTTTGAGCCGAGTCTCTGTCATAAACACCACTATTGAAATAACGATATTTAGCATCTGTTATACTTTCGCCGGTGTTACGGGAAAAAGAGGTGTTGAACCCAAGTGACAGGCTCCTGCCTTTTTTTGCAAAAGCATGGCGGAACATAATATTATTATTTATGTTGTAGCCACTTTTATCTTCGCCAGAGCGTATAAGCGAATTGGTAATGGAATCGCCGGTTTCATTATAAATCTGGCCTTGCGACAAATTATTGTATTTATTACTTTGATAAGATATACTTGGTACAACAAATAAACTGTTGTTAGAATCTATCTTATATTCTAACCTCGCATTTAAGCGGTGATTATAATTTGTGGTTGCAGATGAACCAAATTGGTTAGTGAATATATTATTGTTATCTCCCGGCACAAGTGTTTCTGTCCTGTCAGAATAACCATTATTATTAGTACTGTTATTAAAGAAATAGCTTGCACTTAAACTTACTTTTGGGCCATATTTATCACTAAAGTTTAAACCAAATGCATTGGTTTTGCTGATACCACTGGCCTGCCCTACTGTAAAATTATCGCCTCCGCCACCGCCATAACCACGGCCACCGCCGCCACGTCCGCCACCGCCACCACGGCCACCGCTGGTAACACCTAAAAGATCCTGGCTGCCAAAATTTTGCTGGTTTATATTATTGAAATTACCCACGATTGACAAACGCCTGTCGCCATTAAAAAAACTCATATTACCTCCTGCTGCATACCGGTTTTCTGTACCATATCCTGCGTAAACACGACCAAACTGGCCGTTCTTTATACTGTTCTTTGTAACAATATTGATCGACTTCTGCGAGTTGCCATCATCAAAACCGGTCAACTGAGCCTGATCGCTCAACCTATCAAACACCTGTATCTTTTCAACAATAGAAGATGGCAGGTTGCGTAAAGTGGCGGTAGCATCATCACCAAAAAAGTCTTTACCATCCACCGTTACTTTTCTTACCTGCTCACCCTGTGCGGTAACGGTACCATTTTTATCAATAGTAATTCCCGGCATTTTCTTTAATAGGTCTTCGGTGCTGGCATCAGGATTCACCTTGTACTCGCTGGCACTAAATTGTGTAGTGTCACCTTTTTGCACCACGGCTGGGGCACGGGCAATAATGGTTACCGTTTCCAGGTCTTTACCTTTGGGCGCCAGTTTAAGACTGCCAAGGTCCTTAGCGGTATTATTCTGAATAGTTATGAATGAAATATATTGCTGGAAGTTAACGGTGTTAACCGTAACGATGAAGCTGTCATTTGCAACTTCATTAAATATAAAATTACCCGCATTATCGCTTACCACGTTCTTAACCAGGCTGCTGTCTTTCTGCAGCATTAAGGTAACAGTAGCGCCAGGCATAGGCTTGCCCTGAGTTGCATCGGTAACCTGGCCAATGATAGTTGTTTGTGTAAAACCTGCTATAGAAATAGCCAGTAAAAGAGCTGTTAGTAAACTTGACTTGAACATAAAATGAATTGTTTGATGGGTTAGACGACAAATGATGGGCTTATCCTGCGCTGAAGCGTTCATTTTTTTGTTAAAACAGCTTAACAAAAAACTACCGGCTGTTTTTTGCCGTATAACCGTTAAATTGCAGCCCTCTAAAAAAGTAAAAATTATTTGTATGAATTATAATAAAATGGTAGCCGTTTCTGGCTTAAGCGGATTGTACGAATTGGTTTCTTCAAAGGCTGATGGCGGCATTGTACGCTCCCTGGAAGATAAGAGTACTAAGTTTGTAAGCAACCGGGTGCACAACTTTTCTCACCTGGAAAGTATTGAAATATATACTACCGACGAAAATGTAAACCTGGTAGATGTGTTTAAAGCTATGCAGGATAGCAAAGAAGCATTGCCTGGTGCAAAAGCAGATGCCAAGGGCATTAAAGCTTATTTCGAAAAAGTATATCCTTCCATAGATTTTGAAAGGGTATACGGAAGCGATATGAAGAAAATGGTAAAGTGGTTCGAAATACTGCAAAAGGAAGGTGTTGAAATAAAACTGTCTGAAGCAGGCGGAGAAGAAACAGATGAGGCGGCACCAGTTGCTGAAAAGAAAACCGCTAAAACTACTTCAGTGCCTAAATCTGCCGCTCCAAAAAGCGCTCCCGTGAAAAAGATCAACTCACCACGTAAGATGGCATAGGTATCAACACCTGAAAATATTTTTTCCAGTATTGAGTCATTGGTCAGCAGACGGTTTCAGCCACTGATGACTGATGACCTTTTAATTAACAACCATATGATGTATACTGCAGATATAAAAAAACAACCCCGTACTTTTTTACCAGAAGATTTTAAACTTGCCGACTGGGCTTCTGTTGAATTCTTTTTTACAGAATTGCTGAACCGTGAAATTGACAGCAAAGCAACGCTGGAACAATGGCTGAAAGACCAGAGCGAACTGGAAGCTGCCGTTAGCGAAGATGCCTGCTGGCGACAGATAAAAATGACCTGCGATACTGAAAACAAAGATCTGGAAGAAGCATTTAATTTCTTCTGTTTACATATACAACCACAAATTCAACCAGTGGCAGATGCCCTCAATAAAAAGTTGATGGCGTCGCCTTACCTTGCCAGCCTTGATGAGGAAGCTTATCATACTTATCTGCGCAGCATTCGCAAGAGTATTGAATTGTTCAGGGAAGAGAATATTCCGCTGCAGGCAGAAATGGCCGTGGCACAGCAGCAGTTTGGACAGATAACCGGCACCATGATGGTAACGGTGAAAGGGGAGGAATATACCTTGCAACAGGCCGCAAAATTCCTGGAGAGCGAAGACAGGAGCCTGCGGGAAGAAGTGTACCGCAAAATTCAAGAACGCCGCCTGCAGGATACTGGCAAACTGGGTGAACTTTTTGATAAACTGGTGGCATTGCGGGACAAAGAAGCACACAACGCCGGCTTCGATAATTACCGGGATTTCCGCTTTAAAGAACTTGGCCGTTTTGATTATACAAAAGAAGATTGTTTCCAGTTTCATGCAGCGGTAAAAGAGCACGTGCTTCCTTTGGTTAATGAAATTTTCAGGAAGAAAAAAGAAAAGCTCGGGCTGGATACCCTGCGCCCATGGGATTTGGATGCAGAACCTGCGGGAACCAAACCACTAAGACCTTTTTCTACCGGCGATGAACTATTGCAAAAATCAATTGACTGTTTTAATAAGTTAAGTCCCTTTTTTGGGCAATGCCTTCAAAAGATGAAGGAGCTAAAACACCTGGACCTCGAGAGCAGGAAAGGTAAATCGCCCGGAGGTTATAATTGTCCGCTGGCAGAAAGTGGAGCTCCCTTTATTTTTATGAATGCCGCCGGACAAATGAGCGATGTAACCACCATGGTGCATGAAGGTGGTCATGCTGTTCATTCGTTTTTGGCGCATCCATTACCATTGAGTGGTTTTAAGGAATACCCAATGGAAATTGCAGAAGTAGCAAGTATGGCTATGGAGCTTTTTAGTATGGATCATTGGGATGCTTTTTTTGAAAATGAGGACGATTTAAAACGAGCCAAAGAGCACCAACTGGAAAGGGTGATTACTATTTTTCCCTGGATTGCCGTGATTGATAAATTTCAGCATTGGCTATACGAGCATCCTACACATACGCATGAAGAAAGAACTGCGGCATGGCAAGCGGTGCTGGCAGAATTTCAGGATGATGTAGTGGATTACAGCGGGCTGGAAGCCTACCGCAGCAATGCA
>JBBSKH010000124.1:0-9271 GCA_038256495.1 Chitinophagales bacterium | reverse complement strand
GGTGCCGCTAATGAAAAAAGATTGCTGGCTACTTCTGTTTTGGCATTGATTATTAAATTAAAAGAACCTCCTAAATTATAATTGATTGCACATTGTGCAGCAACCCCGGTAGTTAATGAGCTCCAGTGCAAACTGGTTTTTGGCGAAAGGGTATCTACACCCATTACCTGCAAAACATAATCTCCGGGATCCAGGCAGGTGAGAGGCCCACTATAATAACCAAACGCAGCAATAATATTTGCGGTATCCAGGCTGGTACAATTAGCTGTAACAGTTTGTTTATACAACCGCACCAATGGTGCTGGTCCGCAAGAAGGGTTCGTTGTAATGTTTAAAGTTGCAGTACTCGCCAGTTTAAAAGTAAAAAAGGAGCTCAGGTTATAACTGTTGCCGCCATTTAATACACCCGCAGCAGGCATTATTTTAGGGCAACTATGTTGACTATGCCTGCTATTGCAAGCAAGGTTATCACTGGCCGTATTATTCAGTCCTGCACCATTTGCATTAAGGGTACCCATGTTGTTGGGTGTGGGCAAACCAATAATTGGCTCCGGGCCTGTGGTAGCTGCAGTACCATTCCAGGCTACCGCAAGCCGCATTGTTTTATTAAGGTCTTTATGATAAAGTAGCTGAACCGAATAAGTAGTATTTGCTAATAAATCCCCACACCTGTATACCTTCTTATCAGGATAGTATCCATTTATTTTCAAGCTGTCGCAGCCGCCTATTAAGGTAAGCGAAGCAACGGGTGTTATTTGTGAATTTCCCTGGTAAATACGGTAGCCCACCACATAGTCGGGGGAATTTGACTGACCATCCATAGCAGTTAGCAGCACACTAAACCAATCAAAATATGCCGGCGTAGTAAACGTATGCCAGGTGCTTTTTGTAAAATCTTTAAAAGAACCATTGGGCATGCAATTTTCTGCAGCATCATCTATGGTTTGGCATTGCACCAGGAAATCAACCACCGAAGTTTTGTTGGTATTGATGTTGGTAAACTGGTAGGCATCCACAGGTTTGTCGTACAATGCCGGTGATGGTTCGCCCAATTCAAGGGTGATAAAAACAGGACCATTAGCATTTAAGTTACTCGTTACCTGCACCAGGTAATCACCTGCGTCTACACAAGGGTGAAAGCTGCTCCCAAAAATTTCGATGGGCGTAAATTTTGTGCTGATATCCCCATTAGCCGGTAAGCAGGTATTGGTTTTGTAAACTGCAAATCCTACGTCTCCATTCTGTATAGCACTGCCCGGTTGCGCCAGGCTTACCCGGGCAGCACGGGTGGTAGGAAGCGTAAATTTATACCACACACTTTTTTTGTTTAGTCCGGCTACAATAATAGAGGGGGCAAAGGTTTCACCAGTTTGTATGGTAGCGTTTGTAACATCTGTATTTACACTGGTAAATAAACCCAGCCCAAAACCGCCGTTGGGGATGGGTATTACTGATGCGTTGTTGCAGTCATTATTTGCCGGTTGGGCAAACAAGCTGTTAGATGAAAACAGTAAAATCAGGAATAAGGATGAACAAAAAGATAAAGCTATTGAACTGTATCTTTTTTTTAAAGTATAATATGCCAGCATAACGGGGTAAGCGTTTAGGTTTAAGTTAGTGATGGGTAATCTGGTATTGCAGGAGCTATTGTTAATTAATTTCAAATTAGCTGAAATTTCGCAACTATTGAAAATAAATTCTTCAAAATCGAGGGTATTTAGTTCCAATTATTTTGGAACCGTACCCGGCTATTCAAATCAAAACCTGCCAACATAAAGTTCATCCCCAACCCGCTCTCTAAAAGAATTTTAAACGGGCACTGGAAAATTATTATTTACGTTTTTTGGTTACTGTTTAAAAATTTTAATACACTATGCGCAAAAAATAAAACATTGCTTTATCATACCTTTTATAATTCAAACAGAACAATTTTTAACCATCAGCACATCCAATTCATTCTCCGGTTTTAGGAACCTCTTGCGATCGTATTCTATTACATTAAATTGTTGAAAAGCATTTCTATTGAATTTAATTTGAGATGGATAATTAAGACCAGTTAGTCCTTCTAAATTAATTCCAAGGTGTAATGTGTCCTTATCGCTGTTAAATAAAAGGCTGCTTCCAGCTTCCAGTTTTATTGCCCGGATACTAACAGTAGTATCAAGCATCAGGATATGCCCGGCCTTAATTACAACAGAATCAAAAAAATCAGGCACTATTCCCTTACTCCAGATAGCCGGGTTTGTGAAACTGCCAGATGCCAGACTTTCATTAAGTGAATTGCTAAAAAGCGCCGGCGTTACATTGATAATTAGTGTGTCTTTAAATTGCAGATAACTTACAAATACTTTGGTACTTCCTGCCTTGAGCCCCAAAATTGCCTTATTGCTGTTTAATGAAGCAATGCTTGCATCTTCGGGCTGAATTACAATAGATGAACTGGCGTTACTTAGCCGAACCCAGGTTCCGTTATACTGAACTTCATAATCAGGATAATAAGGTTGGCCTGCAGTAAGAAAAGCAGCGTCTTGCTTTATCCTAAAGGAAGTTGCAAAAGCATTATTCTTAACTACTTTTATCAATGAATCTACATGGTGTTCAATCTGGCCAGGTTTGTCGTACACTGCCACAACGGCCACCACCTGCGAATCGATGTAAACGGGATTAATTTTAAAAGAAAAAGTCTGTATGGAATTTCTAGAAATAGTAGCAGTGTCATTATCCTGAAAACAGGCTTTAATATAAGCAAGGCCCACTGTATCCTTCAGATTTATGTTGATGGTTAATATGCTATCTACAAAAAGATTAGTAGCCCCGGATAAGGGAGCAGTAATGTCTATTTTCGATTTGTCAAACGTTGTTAATACGGGGGGTAAAACATTATTGCTGCTATTGGTATTTTCAGGATAAAAGTTTCTCTGTAATACAGGATCTGTATCGTTATTGGCGGGAATAACATTGGAGAAAACATCGGCACTTATTCCGGTATTCAGCAATTCCATTACCCGCTCCCCTACATCTGAACGCTCCAACATTGCTATGTGGTTGGCATCATAGAACGAAGCAGAGTTGGTAAAATTTGTTATGTGGCTCAGGTTGGGGGATTGCTGTGCCAGTTGGCTTGCCAAAGGCACAATCAAATCGCCACTGCCCAGGAAATTAGGGTATCCCATTTTAAGGCTGTACCATTCAAGAAATGACCATGCCCTTGCACCTTTATTGAGTGCATAAAGCGTGGTTAAAGTTGTCTTCTCCAATGGCGTTATGGCGGCATCCCTTGCAGCGGCCAGCATATCATCTATATATTCAAGCAATGGATCAAGAGAGGAAACTATTAGCGAGGTTTGTTGGCTTGTCCATTGCACGTTACCGGTAATAAGATGATTTCTTACCGCGGTAGCCCCCAGGTTTATCCCACCTTTCGATTGTTGAACTTGTAAATTCCTTATGGCAGGTGTTGCTTGTAACGGGCTGATAAGGGGCAATAATCCATATTTATATTGAGGTTCTACAAAGTCGAACGGTTTCTGCAATGAGGGGGTCAGAACAAATAAGCCACCCAACAACCTCCTGTAAAATTCCGGTATCAGCGGAGAATATTGCGTTACAATATCGGCAATCGGAGAGCTATTGTGTGGTGTATTAATGGTAATTAACTTATGTACATATCCTTTGCCGTAGTTACTGGAATTATATGGAACACGATTGAAGAAATTAGCAGGATACCAGTTTATTGCCGCCCTTAGCATTAGCCCGCCCATGCTATGACATACATAATCTACCTGGCTACAGGCAAACCCTTTATCATGAAAGTCGCTGATATTTGTTTTCAACGAATTGAAGTTTCCATTGTCTAAAAGTGTCAGCGCATTTTCCTTAAACGATCCCTTACCATTCATTTTAAGTGCCCTTCTTTGCTTAAATAACGGGTTACTTATAAAGGGAATTCCTGAAGTGGGTTTAAAGTCATCCCAGGCAGAAGGTCCGCTGGCAAGCCCATGCACCAGTACCAATGGTGGCCTAACAATTTTTACGGGCAGGTCAATACTGTCGGTTGAGCCGTTTGCAAAATCCACATATACTCTTACGTTCTCTATCCGTTCGTCAGTAGCAGCATCAAATGTGGCATGGCTGTTGGCAAAATCATCTGGTGAAACATACCAAAACCAGAATGCTGCCCTGCCTGGGTAGGTGGAATCGCTGTCTTCTAAAAGAGATGCATTATTGGCCTCTTCGCTATAGCCAATGTAGGAAGTGGCTTTTTTTAACTTACCCTTCATATTACGGGTACGACCCGGAAAATCAATAATTTTAACCCTTGCTTTTTGCAAATTAGGAGCGCCTGCTGCACTGGTTACTTTTATCAATAATCTTGAAACCCCATCGGCTGCCACACCCTTTGGCTTAACATTGCTATTATACAAATAGCTGGCATCCCAAACCAATTCAGCAAGTACTTTTTGTTTCCAGAAAACTACACCGCCACTGGTTGTAATTACTATGTTACCATTTTTTTTATCCTCTGCAATTCCGGTTACATTATCACTGGGCAACCCGTCTGTAGTGTAATAATGCTTCCAGTTGGCCAGCACATCTACATCTCCCGATTCGTACACCAACAAGCCATTGGAAGTACCCACATAAATTTTTCCTTTTGAGTCTTCAAACAAGGCGTTGTTGTTTACAAGTACCCCTGGAAAGAATAAGGGGACCATATTAACACTTTTCCACACACTACCACTTTTAACCAACAGGCCGCCATCAGAAAGACCAACCCACTGCCTGCCGTCAGACGCAAAACACAAGGCACGGGCAAAAGCGGTTGAATTAAAAGCGCCGGTCAAAGGTTGGCCATCAGCGCCCAGCGAATTTGTGTAATCATGAAAACCAAGAAAGCCACCCGTTTGGGCATTATACCGGAGAATCTGGCCCACTCCACCATTATTGCTTGCAAATGCCCACACTTCATTCTCATTACCCGCTATACATTGCACGGAACCACCGTTATTTATTCCAACAGTTATTTTACTGAAGAATGGATTTGCCAGGTTTATACCTTTCCCTACTGCACTTACCCCAACGCTTGTTGCTAAATTGGCTGTCCATACCTGGGGCCGGTTGTTTAAAAAATAGCCCAGATCATTAATAAAAACTCCCCTCGCATTATTGGTAGGTAACCCAACCTGGTTACCATAATATGTGAAGTTGCTTACTAAACTATCAGAAAAATAATTGACACCACCGGTAAGTGCCTGCAAGCCGCCCTGGCCCGACTGTGCAATCCATACAGCATTGAATTGGTCTATTTTAATTTCATTGATCTGATGATCGGTAAGGATGTTCATTTTAGACCAGTTACCATGGCTAAATCTATAAACGCCTTGCCGCGGGGTGCCCATATACACAATGCCATCTTTGTCAACAACCGGCGCCCTAAATAAATTGCTGGTAAATGCGGGTGTATTGGCCATGTTAAAAACAGTAAAATCAGGGGCTTGGGCATTTACCTGAAAAGCAAAAAACTCAATAATTAAAGTGCCCACAATAAAACTGTTGCTTAATATTTTTCTATATTTCATATGTTGTTTTTCAGATCACAATTTTAGCCTGCTTTTTTGTCGAGCGTATCGAAACTGATGTGAGTAAAAATGCTATGTTTATTAGGGATGTTCGCATAAGCTTGCCGCATAAACATTTTACATTTTTGTTTTCGGCACAAAATGATGTTCAAATATTAAATACTCTTTTCAATACAACGCTCTCCCACATAAGAGTCCCCAATAAATTTATAACCCTTTGTATTTTGTCGCTGGCCGGAGACTCAAGCTTCGGCTGAATTATACCAACAGCCATAAAAAGGCATTGCTGCATTTAACCCAATCGAAATTAAGATGGCATTCATCCCTGCCCAATACCAACAAAGCAGTATTTTTTAAGATCGTATACAAAAATTTAAATATCCGGCTATCTTTAATGCATTGATTAAAAAACCAGCCATACCCGCAATTGCAGCCATAGCATTGTTCTTTTACATGCTGACCTGTGCGCTGCAGGCAAGCAGCCAGGTTAATTTTTTTTACAATGATTCGGCTATTGATTTGGCAGGAAGCCAGGTGCAGTATTATGTAGATACCGGGAGTGATAGAACTTTATTGAGGTATTCGCAAATAGAAAAAGAACTAAGGCCAATGTCGCAAAACGACATCAACCTCAGCTATAAAAATGAAATACTTTGGTTAAGGATACCCGTAGCCGCAATGCCTCAAAACAATAGTATACGTTACCTGATGTTGCGCAATCCCCACGTAAACTATGTGGGCTGCTGGATACTAAACCAGGACAGTATTGTAAGCGCCTATCCGCCAACGGGAGATCACCTTCCTTTTAACAGCCGCAGTTTTCACGATCCCAATTTTATATTTCTGTTGCCAACGGCCCTGCCGCAAAACAGCAGCATGTTGTTGCTGCTGGATAAAAGAAATCAGCAGCTACATATTCCCATTCACTTTTTAACAGAGCAAGGTATAAACATTCACAACCGGCGATATAACCTGCTGACAGGCTTCATTACAGGGCTGGGCGTTTTTATTTTTATACTCAACCTGTTCCTGTTCTTTAAAATGAAAGAACAGTTGTACGTGTATTACGGCCTGTATGTGCTCCTGACCTTTTTTTATATCGTGAGCGATTATGGCCTCTCGTTTATGTACCTGTTTCCCGGCACTCCACAACTGGCAGATCTTTCAAGGCCTATGGCCATTAGTTTTGCAGCACCGTTGTATGTGTTGTTTGCACTGCAATTTTTTAGGGCGAAGCACAACATGCCGCTTGCTTTTAAATGGATTACCTGGTGCCTTTATTTTTACCTCGTTGTGCTTATTACAGGCATGCTGTTGATGCCGGGCAAAGGAATGGTAACAACCATATTGTTGTGGGTACTGCAAATTGTGCAGACCTTAAACGCCGGGCTGGTGTTGATATTAGGCGTTATCGGCCTAACACGCAAATTGCGGTATAGCGCTTACTTTATTATTACCAGCGGTCTGATGATCTCCTCCTTCTTCGTGTATGCAAACTATTTATCGGGTCATGTGGCAGACAATTTTTTCACCCGTAATATCATTAACCTGTTTTTTTGCATAGAGGTAGCCCTGCTGGCCTTTGTACTTACTTTACGTTTCCGGGATTACAAAGAAGAAACTGAGCAGTTATTACAACGGGTGAATATACAGCAGGAGCAGATTTTTAAAACCCTGAGTGATTATGGAGAAAAGGAACGGCTTCGCCTCAGCGGCATCCTGCACGATTCTTTTGGAGCAAGCCTGTCTGCCATTCGTTTAAACCTGGAAACACTTCAATTTTTAAACTCTGCAGAAAACGATAAGCGGGATATGCTGGTGCGGCAGGTGAATGACCTTGCAATTGAAGTGCGGGAGATTTCACATAGCCTTTCGCCGGTGCTGCTGCAGCGCAAAGGTTTGGTAAAAGCCATTGAGCATATTGTGGAGGGCGTTAATAGTTCCGGCAGCCTGTACATACAATTTGAGTCTATCGGCAGCCTGCAGCAGGTACCATTCCGGTACGAAATACTGCTATACAATGTGCTGCAGGAACTGTTGCAAAATATGATGAAACATGCCGCAGCTACCGAAGGCATTGTGCAACTTGCGCTGGAACCGCAACAGGTTTACTTATTTGTGGAAGATAACGGGAAGGGGATCCCGCAAACTGAAATAAAAGAAGGGTTGGGGTATCTTCACATCAAAGAATTGATTAAGTTTGTTAATGGACGAATGATGGTAAAAGCCAACAATGGGGAAGGCTTCCAAATTACCATTGAATTTCCTATTCTTAAGTATGAGCGAAATAATCCGGATTCTGATAGCTGATGATCATCCTTTTTTCTCAGATGGGGTTATTAATGCCTTGCTGCCTTATAAGCAATACCAGGTGGTGAGTACTGTAACCAATGCTGCCGATGTAATTACGGCTATCCCGCAGGCACAGCCGCAGATTCTCATTTTAGACATCAATATGCCGGGGCAAAACGGCATCGATTTAATTGGCCGCATCCGCAGCATGTGGCCACAAATAAAAATTTTGGTGCTCAGTATGTACATGCCATCAGACATTAATTTACAACCAGAAAAAGCCGGGATAGATGCCTATGTGATTAAGAATTCCGGAACAGAGATATTACTTATTGCCTTAGCGGAGATTTGTAAAGGAAATAAATACTTTGACCCCGATATCCAGCGGCAAAACCATCACTCTGCCGATGGTTTTAGCAAAGTGCTTAAACTCAGTTCCCGTGAAAAGGAAATTCTGCAAATGATTAAAGATGGCCACAGCACCAATGATATTGCCACAGCCTTATACATAAGTGTGTTAACGGTAAAAACACACCGGAAAAATATTATGAATAAGATGGAGGTTAAAAACGTGGCAGGTCTTATTAAAAAAACCAGTTTATAAATTCTGCGTTCCTAATTTCTGCGCCCAAACCACCAGGAGGAAGGGTGAAGTTTGTAATATGCCGCTGGCCAGAGGCACAAGCGGCGGCAAAGCCCTAACGTTGTGCTGCATAATTGACAAAAGTGAACAGTGCGTTATTGCCGGTAACTCATGCTCAATCATGGCAGGGATCCGAATAATGTAAAACCAATTCTTCCAGTTGTCGGGTAAAAATGCAGGTCTTCACAAAACTTCATACAGGATACTTTAGGAAGTGCACAATATTTTTAAAGTGCAGCCGTTAAGCTTGTTAATCTATATTTCCTATGTACAAAAGACAGCCTCTACTCTTGGCATTACTCTTAGGTTTTTCCTTCTGTATATCAGCACAGGGACTCTATGTTGCCCCCGGAACAAATTTTAATATTCTTGCGGGCACCGACATAAGCATAGACTCTTTGGTACTTTCTCCATCTGCCACGTTTACTATTACGGATAATACGATTACAAGAAATACAGTTGTGGTACATCCGTTGGGAGATACCTACATTTCCAGGGTGTATCATTTTACCGGTATCACTGCGCCTTTTACTGGCTCAGTGGTTTTTGGGTATGCTGATGGTGCAGAACTCAATGGTCTTTCGGAAGCTGCACTCCGGCTGTATGTAAATAACGGCTCAGTGTGGAATCCCTATTTTACAGGCTTTGTGAATGATAATGTGAACAACACTTTATCAGTAAATGGCATTACTGCTCAACAATTAAATGAGATTACGCTTGCATCTGCAGGAGGAGTGCTGCCACTGACATGGTTGAG
>JBBSKH010000123.1:0-9614 GCA_038256495.1 Chitinophagales bacterium | reverse complement strand
CGTTGTATTGTAAAGCCGGCGGCAATGTATTATATTCATATACCAACTTCGTCTTATTTTTTATTCAAAATAAACAGGTCATGATAAACGATACGCTGCATTTCCTCTGCAAGGAATTAAATACTTATTTACAGCAAGAATTGAAATTATCTGAAGATGCCGTGGTTGTTTCTCCTATTATCAATAGTGATGGAAGCACCATTGGTGCCACCGAAAAAAAACTGGTGATCACTTTAATAAATATCGGTTCGCCGGCGTCATTAAGAAACATGGAGTTACCCGGCAAGGTAATGGGAATCCGGGCACCGGCGTCCAGTATTTTAATAAATATACTCTTGTCTGCAAATTTTGATGCGCATGTATATGGGCAGGGTCTCAATATGCTGTCGGCAGCCATGCTATACCTGCAGCAAAATCAGCTGTTTCATTTACCTGCCAAAGAGCCGGACAGCAATGGTACAAGATTTACTGTTGAGATGAATAATTTAACCACCGAAGTAACCAGCCAGCTTTGGACCGGGCTTGGTGCACGCTACCTGCCCAGCGTTAATTATACCATAAGAACTATCTTGTAATTACGCTATGGCGCCAGTTTACTTTTTACCAACGCAATTAACGCCTCCAATGAAGTTGCCTGGTTTAGTTCCGCCGCACTCACCAGTAATTGTGTGCCGTTTTCATTACTCAATAAAATTGCAGGAAGCGGAAGGTCTGCCGGTTGGTACTGGTTTTTGAATTGCTCTATATGCAAAGCAGTTTTCTTAAAAGGCAAGCTGTCCAGGAATGATTTCCACACGGGTTTCATTCCAAAATTGCCGAAGGCCTGGTAACACAAATTACAAGGATAGGTTTTTGGTGAAACTATTTTGTGTACCATATCTGCCAGCCCCGGAAAAATGCCGCCATAAGCATTATAAACGGAGATGAATGTTGTACCCTGTGTTACCGGGAAGCTGCCTGCATCCTGCACTATCGTCTTTTGCTCAGGGCCCGGGGTTGCATACCGCACGATGTCTGCAATAGCGGCTACCAGCAGCAACCCTGCTACTACCAGCCAAACCTTTATTTTATTACTCATGCCTTTATTTTACTGGTAATAAATATACCATTAATAAAATGCCTCATAATAATGTAGGGTGCATTCCAAATTGCTCCTGATTTCGGTCGGTGAGTACACCGACCGAGGCTGTGCCGAGGTTTGTGTCTCCACAAACCACTTGCTGCTGCTACATTTTAAAATGCACCCTAAAATTCCACAGCAGGCAGGCAGCATTTACACACAATTAAACTGCGAACGATAAATTTCATCGTTCAGGCCAGGTGATTATACCAGCACAAACGTGGCATATTATTTTCATAATTAAGAGCGAACACTAAAACAGGATATTATGGACAAACAACCCACCGACCAACAATTTTTATTTTTTAAGAATGATGGCGAAACACCCAACAGCCAATACCCTGTAAGTATTTACCGGGAGTCGTTTAACAAGGAGGGAGACGATGGCGCTGTTTGGCTGGAAGAGAGATTTGCATCCAACAACTGGAGCAACAGCTGGCGTTGGGGTATTTATCCCTTCCATCATTTTCATAGCAATACGCATGAAGTATTGGGTGTGTATGCCGGTTCTGCCATGCTTCAGCTAGGTGGCGCAAAAGGCGAAGAGCAACCAGTAAATGCCGGGGATGTTATTATTATACCCGCCGGCGTTGGCCATAAATGTTTGTCGCACAGCGATGATTTTATGGTAGTAGGCGCTTACCCCAACGGCGTAGAGCCTGACCTTATAAAAACTGGTGAATCAGGAAATGACCAAAACGCTATAACAGCAAACCTGGCGGCTGTTTTGTTTCCTGAAACCGATCCGTTACTTGGTAAAAAAGATGGTATCGTTAAAAGCTGGAAAGATGAGCAAATTAATCCCATCTTTAGCCAACTTGCAGAAGACAATTAAAATATATCGCACTACTTAAAAGCAGGTTTTGTGGATGCTAATTTAAGACAGCACCGGAACTTCCTGCTCCGTTTTTAAATAGATGGTAAAAGTGCTGCCTTTGCCTGGCTCACTTTCCACCACTAGTTTTCCGTTTGCGGCGTTAATTATTTTCTTTGTTAGGTATAAACCAATTCCCTGCCCTTCAATGTCGTGGCGAAGCCGTCCATATAGATTAAATATTTTCGGAAGATCGTCTTTATCTATTCCAATGCCATTATCCTGCACCAGCAACAGCACATTGTCCTGTTCTTTAAGGGAACGAATATGAATTACGGGAGCACTATCTCCTTTGTATTTAATACTATTACAGATAAGATTGTATAATATACTTCTAAGATTCGGTTTTGAAAACAGCACTTCCTGCACTTCAATATCTTTGTGTATCACAGCTCCCGAACTTTTTATTTTATCAGCCAGGCTCCATTCAATATTTGATATTACATCATCTAAGTTTACCATTTCCATATGAGTGGTATTAGATTCTATTCTTGCAACGGTGCCGATCTCTCTTAAAAGCTCCCTGAATTTTTTTACAGAAGTGTTTATAATTTCTAAAAATCTATTCAGCTCCGGATGGTGCGGATCTGTAATATTCATTTCGTTCATAACACTAATGCTGATCTCAATATTGCTGAGCGGTGCCAACAGATCGTGAGATGCAATGTGAACGAAATTATCCAGGTCGGCATTTATGCGCATCAGGCTCTGATTCTTTTTATCAAGCTCAAGCTGAATTGCTTTTAATTCTGTTATGTCGTTAAAAGTTATAATAGCACCGTTATTTGTGTTATGTGTTTGTTGTACATAAGGCATGGTCATTACCTGGTACCACTTGCCGTTATTTGTTTCAATTTCTTTGGTGATAACAACTCCTTCAGCAATTACCCTTTTAATATCATCTTCAATTGTTTCAAATTTTATGTTGGTAGAGATATTGCTGAGCGGCCTGCCAATATCGCTTGGCAGCAGGTTGATCTGCTTAACCGTACCAGGCGAAAATTTCATCAGCAAGAGGTCATTGTTAACAAATAACTGCCCGTTTAAATTACTCCTGAAATAATTATTAAGATCGTCATTGATCTCCACTAACTCTTTATTTTTTAAATCATAATCTATATTAATGGTGTGCAGCTCTTCGTTTACAGATTGCATTTCTTCATTGGTACTTTGCATTTCCTCATTTGCTGAAAGCAACTCCTCGTTAAACGACTGCATGTTTTCGTTAGAAGTATGAAGTTGTAAATACACGTTGGCAAGCTTCTCCCTTACTTCCTTCAGTTCTTCTTTCATATTGGTAGTGTACTCATCAAAATATAACTTTTCATCAAACACAATATTTTCCCCCGGTTCATTTTTTACTTCACTAAAGGTTACCATCAACATTTTTTGCTCGCCCTTATTAATTATTAAAGGGCTAACCGAAAGGCAAACATTTATTAATGATTGTTCATACTGGCTCTCAATGCCGCTGACACTAACTTTTTTATTAGATTTTAATGCATTGCCCCTGAGTATATTAAAAGCCACAGCAAGCGATGTTGGCAGCAGCTCCTCAATATTTGAATTGAAATTTTTCTGAAGAAGAAATTTAGTTGTATCTCCATAGGTTTGTATCACCTGGTTATTCTCGTCAATACAAACAACCAATGAATCCATATCATTAACCAAGGTTGTATTAATGGCTTCAATTAGCCCACTATTCTTAGTGCTGTTGGTGTTGTTTGTTTCAGTAAAAGAAGTGTTGGGTTTTACATCATTCAATACGGGAAATGAAAATGAATCGAAACTAACGGCCCTTTTTGTTTCCAGGTTCTTATAAATTTTCCATTTCTTATGTTCCACCTGCAGGTTTTGAATGATGGGCTGGGGACTTTCGCTGGAACCTAAAAACAGGTACCCATCCTTTCTGAGTCCAAACAGCAACATTAAAAATATTTTCTTCTGCAGTACCGGCGTCATATAAATGAGCATATTACGGCAACTTATTAATTGCATATTGCAATAAGGGGGATTCTTTACAAGGTCGTGTTTTGCAAAGATCACCATCTTCCTTATTGCCGGCTTAATGCGGTAATTATCGTATTCTTTAATAAAATATTTTTCCAGCCGTTCCGCTGACACATCTTTTGAAATACCCTGGCCGTACACACCCTTACCGGCAAATGCCAGGGCATCGCTGTCAATGTCTGTTGCAAATATTTTTACGGTAGCATTGGTTGAAGCCTCTTCTAACTGCTCACATATAATGATGGCCATTGAATAGGCCTCTTCGCCTGTGGCACAGGCAGCCACCCAAATCTTAAGATCCTCATCGGGGCCAAGCTTATTAATAATACCAGGTAGTATATCTTCCTTTATATAAGCAAAAGCCTCTTTGTCTCTAAAAAATGAAGTAACACTAATGAGGAAGTCTTTTGCCAGCGCCTCTACTTCTTCTGGCGTAACAACTAAAAATTCGTAATATTTTTCTAACAATAAAAAGTTGTTACGGGTAGCCCTTCTTTTTATTCGCCTTAGTATAGTGGCTTGTTTATAGTCAGTAAAATCGAGCGGCGACCGTTCCTTTATCAGCTTGGTAATAGCTGCCATCGTTTTTATATCCTGTTCATTACTGGCAGTTTCCAGGGGCTTGTTATCTATATAATTTTCTATAGCATCGGGCATTGATTCAGGTTCCAGGATATAATCTACTACACCGGTTTCTACTGCATGAGAAGGCATACTGCTGAATTCGGTTGTTTCAGGATTACGGACAATCACCATTCCGCCGGCATTTTTTATTGCCATAATACCTTCCGAGCCATCGGACCCCAGGCCGGAAAGTATTACCCCAATGGCCTTATCCCCGCACTCCATTGCAAGGGAATTAAAAAACATGTTAATGGTAAGATGCGGACCTTTTACTTCATCCTTATCGGTAAGGTATAACCTCTGATTACTTATGGTCATAAACTTATCGTTAGGTATAATGTATACCTCGTTAATTTGAACCAATACGCCATTTTCAGCTTCCTTAACCAGTAGTTGACTATGCTTTGCCAGCAATTCTGCCATCCTGCTTTTAAAGTCGGGCGACAAATGCTGAACAATAACATAACAAACTCCATCCAGGGGAGTATGATCGAAAAAAGCTTTGATTTCTTCTAAACCGCCCGCCGAGGCGCCAATGGCAATAATATGATTGGGTTCTGATAACAGCATTAAATATTTTTAAACTATGAGAGGAAAGTTTTGCAAAGAGAATAGACTGTTTAGTAATTGATAAAAACCGCTAGGTAAGTTACGCTTAATCTATTGCAATTACTAAAAAACATAGATTATGCAATAATATAGAATTATGCTGACTGTTTCACTTAATCCGGGCCTCACTCCGGCACGGGAAATATGGTGGATTGTGTGGCAGTTGCTGGCTTAACAGCAGCCTGCTTATCCAGCCTATTGCTTTGGCAACAGGCAGTTAAGAATGCAAAGCGGTTTTAATTAACAGCAGAAAAGAAAAAAAATTGCCCGGGCCGGCTACACAGGAAAAACCGTGCAAGCTAACTATGCCAAAGTTTAGCTCTTTATAACCAGTTGTTCAGGCAAGAGAGATCAACAAAAAATGATCTTGCGCAAAAACAACTGTTACGATGCCTTTTTCGAAAGCTTTACCAGGAAAAAATGGTTTGGTACAGGGTAACTTTGCCAAAGTTTGTTCAGTACCTGTAAAAAGAACAATGTTCACGGCACCTTAATCATTACCCCTGTGTCAGGAGCCACAGCAGCTTTTAGCGCCAAACAATCTTTTTTGTGATTATCTATCCAAATATAATTTTTATCTGCATGTTTTTAAGTGATAAGGCCAGGCGATGTATTAGTAAATTCATTTTTTCTTTAGGCGACCGGACCAATAATTTAATAAAGCTGACCACTCTTATAGAGCGCTATTTTAGATCCATTCCGGATAACTTAATAGTGTTGGCTTTATTATCTGTCCAGGCAAATATCAACCTGTCACCATTCTTTGTCATTTGTGGAAAACCACTTGACCTTGCATCGGAAGACGAGGCAATCAAAACGGGTTTTTCTTTTTTACCATCTGCGTTTACTTTTGTCAATTTAATTTCGGCACCATCCATCCAGCAAACCGCAGCCGTTGATTTGTCTAACATTACTACAGCCACCCGGCCAATGGTATTCCCTTCATCAACCCGAATGGGTTTATTAAATGTTGCTCCGCCATCTTCAGAAAAAATAATTTTCACTTCTCCGGTATTATCCTTCATAGAAAACCAGGTAATGGCCAGGTTATTTCCAATGGCAGCAGCTCTTGGTCCGTTTACGGGGCAGCCTGCAATTTTCCAGTTATCTGCAAAAATTGTTTTTGGTGCTGTCCAGTTGCCATTTACAAAACGAACAATTGACATATCCCTTATTTCTTCATCCGACCTGTCGCGGTAAACAACAACAGGGCCATTGTCGGTAATGGCCGAACTGGTCTGGCAACAGTCACAAACTTTGTTATCCAGCTCCCACTCATTTTCTTTTGTACCATCTTTTTTTAAAACGGCTCCACGAATCGTCATTTCACCATGATGGCCTTCATGCCCGGCACCTTCCACCGCTGCAGCATTCCTTCCATCCAGCCAGGACAAAATATAATTTTCGCCATAAGGCGAGATGGAAACAAAGCCATGTTCCGCTTCTTTTTCATCCTCATTTAAAAACTTTGATTTGCTCCAGGTAGTTCCTTTATCAGAAGACATAACATATTTTACATCATAGGTAAATTTGCCTGTATCACTTTTCTGCAGGTAGTGAGCAATCATATTTCCGTTACCATCTGCCGCTAATGCAGGATAATCAGCCCAATTTACAAACCAATCATTACCGGATGCAATCGTAACTGGTGCTGTCCAATTCTCTTTCTCCAGAGATGAAAATTTAAGCTTACTTTCTTTCCCTACTTTTTCAATCCACGACAAATACACCAATCCATTTCTATCAGTAAACAAAAATGGCTCGGCACAAGAGTCGGCAGCCGGAGAAACAAGTTCTTTGATATCAGCAAATCCTGTTTTTGTATCGCTATTATTTTCATTGCATGAAATAATAACAACAAGCAGTACTAAAACCGAAACCAGTTTTTTCATTTTGAGAGATTAAGCAGTAAATCAATATTTTCTTTATCAGCCCAGTTCCGTGTGCCCACTTCATTAAAAACAAGTTTGCCGTTTTTGTCAAAAATATAAGTGGTGGGAAGTGCCATTATATTCAGTTCGGCCATATTCTTAGCCTGCACATAATTAAAAGGATAATCATGGGATGATTTGAAATCGGCAATCTGATCAATGCCCTCATCTGAAGCAAATAAAAATTCGATATGCTGATCTTTCATCTTACTGATAACCGCTGCAATGGTAGGCATTTCCCCGACGCAGGGTTTACACCATGTTGCCCAGAAATTTACAAACAGTACTTTTCCTTTGTACTGCTGCATGTCAATCACACCGCCATTTAAATCTTCCAATTGAATAGTTGCAGGCTCAATTGCCTGCTTCTGCAGCACAGTATTCTTTGTTTCAGCCGCTTCATTGCAGGATAAAAATGCGATCAGGAAAAAACAAGACAATAGTTTGAGTTTCTTCATGAAACAGCATTGTTATTTATTCTTCACTTTAAAATCCATTTCAATCCGCAGTTTCTCCCAGGCTACCGCTATTTTTCCCTTGCCATCATCGGTTGTTTCTACAAAATACTGCAATCTTTCCGTGTAATCATTCCCTTTAGGCTTTACTTTCACTCTTACAATATCATCTTTCTCATCGTACTCCGTAGCAAGGTGCTGATGCCAATTACTGTTAATGATGATTGTCCATTCATCTGTGCCGGGAATTGTAAAAAAGGCATATTTACCAGCAGGGATATTTTTACCTCCGATTAGTACCGGCCTTGGAAATTCAATTGTTGTTGCATCATGTGCGCCGGTAACCCAAACCTCATCAAGCGGCACCAGGCCACCCCAGATAATTCTTTTGCGTACGCCGGGAGAGTGATAATTTATTTTTATTGAATCGTTATTTACAACAGCAAAAGCCATTGATTTTATACTTTTTTTAGACGTGTCTTTAACCAGGTTTGGGTTATAGCATACTTCGGCAGCAGGTTTCGTCTGCTGGGCATACAGGCCAAATACTGAAATCAAAAGAACGAGGGTAAATATTATTTTCTTCATAAACATTATTTAATTTTTTTATAGATCTGCTTTTCTCGGCAATGGTGCATTTATGCATGCAATAATAGTACTTAAACTCATCAAAACCGCACCATTTTACTCTGCAGTATAAACCGGGCTTACAAAGGATAAAAGAGTGGTATGGTACAAGGTAACTTTGCCAAAGTTTGTTCTCACTCTTATTTCTTGTAGGCTAATAATCTCAATGCATTAAAAACAACTACTAAAGTAGAACCTTCGTGTCCAACAACTGCCGGACCAATGCTTGCGTAACCGGTTATCGTTAATGGTATCAGGATGGCAACCATTCCTAAACTAATGATTAAATTTTGTTTGATGATGCGGCTTGCTTTTTTGCTCAGGCCAATGGCGAATGGGAGGTTGCTAAGTTTGTCTGCCATCAATGCTATATCTGCTGTTTGTAAAGCAACGTCACTGCCGGCTGCTCCCATTGCAATACCTACTGTACTTTTAGCCATTGCGGGTGCATCGTTTACTCCGTCTCCAATCATAGCCACTTTCTTTTCCGATGCTTTCAATTGCTCAATAGCTTCAGTTTTTTGTTCGGGAAGCAGGTTGCCCATTGCTTCGGTAATGCCTAATTCTTTTGCGATTGCTTCCGCAACTTTCTGATTGTCGCCGGTGAGCATAATCATTTTACGTATGCCTAACTTTCTTAGTTGAGTTAATGTTTCCTTTGCATCTTTTCTTGCAACGTCCATGAGTGTGAGAATACCAATGTATGTATCATTTTGCTGAACGATCATTGTTGTATTTCCCTGGCCTTCTAATGCTGCTACTTTATTTTTTATATCATCAGGCACTTGATCGCTTTTCTCTGTAAACAGTTCTTTATTACCAATATGAATAGTGCTGTTTTCGTAATCTGCTTTTACGCCACGACCAGTAATTGCCTGAACATTGTTTGCAGGCTGTACCTCTTTTTTTATTCTTTCCAAACCGTCTTTTACAATAGCTGCTGCCAATGGATGGTCGCTTAATTTTTCTACTGCTATTACAATTTCCAATAATTGTTCTTCTGTAATGCCATTGAGCGGATAAACGCCTGTGAGCCTGGGTTTGCCTTCTGTAAGTGTTCCTGTTTTATCAAATGCTATTGCAGTAAGTGACCCCAATTCTTCCAAGGGTTTTCCACCTTTTATTAATACGCCGCCTTTTGCTGCCCTGGCTACACCGCTTAACACCGCACTTGGCGTTGAGATAGCCAATGCACAAGGACTTGCAGCAACCAGCACTGCCATGGCCCTGTAAAAACTCGCACTAAAAGATTCATCAATTACAAGAAATGCAAACAACAAAAGCCCAACTAAAATGAGCACCGCAGGTACATAATATTTTTCTAATTTATCGGTGAAATTTTGTGTGGGTGATTTTTGTGTTTG
>JBBSKH010000122.1:0-9713 GCA_038256495.1 Chitinophagales bacterium | reverse complement strand
TAAAACTTATCAAGTTTTTTTGAATATAGAATATAGCAAGCAATTTGATCCATAAAAAATCCGCACTTGTTTAATAGTGCGGATTCCGATTGTGGGCCCACCTGGGCTCGAACCAGGGACCACCTGATTATGAGTCAGGTGCTCTAACCAACTGAGCTATAGGCCCTCTTATTATTACCACCTGTCCCGATTGCTATCGGGACAGTCAGGTGCTCTAACCAACTTAGTTCCGATTGCTATCGGAAGCCCTCTTATAACTCATAAAACCGGCAACAATTGTTGTGCAGCTTTTATGTGGGTTGCAAAAGTAAGTAAAATCGGATATTTGCAACAACGAATTGTAAAAAAATATGACAGCTATTAAAAATATAATTTTCGACCTGGGAGGCGTATTGCTCAATATTGATTATTATAAAACGAAAGCGGCATTTGAAGCGCTGGGGTTCAATCACTTTGACCAGATGTACACCCAGTATATGTCCGACCCTGTTTTTGCGGAGCTGGAACAAGGCTTTTTGGCGGAAGACGCATTCTACGAACATATCATTCCTGCAGCTAACCAACCGGTTACAAAGCCACAGTTGA
The DNA here is from genome assembly GCA_038256495.1 of Chitinophagales bacterium. Taxonomy (GTDB): domain Bacteria; phylum Bacteroidota; class Bacteroidia; order Chitinophagales; family Chitinophagaceae; genus Ferruginibacter. The sequence goes on along the minus strand of JBBSKH010000122.1, from coordinate 9,128 downwards.
AGGATGCATGGAATGCCATGCTACTCGATTTCAGGGAAGAAAGCCTGGATTTTTTAGAAAAGCTCGGCCAAAAGTATAAGATATACTTGTTGAGTAATACCAATGCCATTCATCTTGCAGCATTCAACAAATTATTTACCGTTCAAACGGGCAAAGCTTCGCTGGATGCCTATTTTACAAAAGCTTATTATTCTCACCTGGTGGGGTTAAGAAAGCCTAACCGGGATATTTATGAATTTGTGCTGGAGGATGCAGGCCTGGTAGCATCGGAGACCCTGTTCATTGATGATTCTTACAATAATATAGATGCGGCAAAGGAAATCGGCTTACAGATCCACCTGCTGTTGCCGGAAGAGCGCATAGAACGCCTGCCTTATTTTAAAGAGCTTACTTGACCTCCTCAAAGTCTATGTATTCTTTGTCAACGCTTTGCGAAGAGTTGCTGCCGGGTTGGTCATTCTGTACATGGCTGGATGGTTCCTGCTGTTGTTCCTGCATTTTCTGGCGCATATTTCTTACCTGTTCCCTCATGCGGGTGCTGGCCTTATAAACTGGTATGATGAAATCGAACACCAGTTTGTATAGCATGTACAGTAAAAAAAGCTCAAAGAGCAGCCTTAAAATATTCATATGGCAAAGGTATAAAGGCGGGCAATATTTTGTTGTTAAATTTTAGGCGTGCAAGCAATTGTTTGTTTGGCTGAAAGCAATAGGTTTTATATATTTGCACCGGAAAAAGAAACAGTAAGAAGGGAACAGGGTTGTTCCCTTCTCCTTTTTTACAGATATTATGAGCAGTTTAAACCAGGTAGAAACAGTAGAAAAATTATTGCTGCCTTTATTGGAAGACGATATTTTTTTGATTGAGATCAAGGTAAAGCCTACCAATAATATTAAGATCTTCCTGGATGCAGACGGTGGCCTGGGCATTGAAAAGTGCATCAAAATAAACAGGCGCCTGTACAAGATCATGGAAGAAATGGCTATTTACCCTGATGGCGATTTTTCGCTGGAAGTATCGAGCCCCGGCATTGGAGAGCCGTTAAAAAAGTACCGCCAATATGTAAAGAATAAAGGGAGGGAAGTAGAAGTGCAGACAACAGCAGACGCAACCATTACTGGGTTGCTGCAGGAAGTAAACGAAGATAATATCAGTATTGAAACAACAGAAGGTAAAGGGAAAAAGTTGCAGGTGATAACAACGGAAATCCCTTTCAGCAACATAAAACAAACCAAGGTTCTTATAAAATTTTAATTAACAAAACCCCCACTACCGGCGGGGCGTTCCCGGTTTACCATCGGGCAGGAAGCAGGTACGGATTATGGCAAGCATAAATTTAATTGAATCGTTCCAGGAGTTTAAAGATGCAGAAAACATCGACAGGCCAACGCTTATGAAAGTGATGGAAGATGTTTTTAAAACGTTGATCAGGAAAAAGTATGGCAACGATGAAAACTTTGACGTTATCGTTAACGACCAAAAAGGTGACCTCGAGATATTTCGCAGGCGTACCATTGTGGATGATGATGACCTGTATAATACCCTTACGGAAATTGAATACAAAGATGCCATTAAGATAGAGCCGGATTACCAGGTTGGGGAAGAACTGTATGAAGCAGTAGACATCCAGAAGGAGTTTGGCCGAAGGGCGATTCTTGCAGGTAAGCAAACACTGGCTGCCCGCATCAACGACCTCAAGAAAAATATCCTGATAAAAAAATACGAAGACCGCATTGGCGAAATCGTAAGCGGTGATGTGTACCAGGTATGGAAGAAGGAAGTGTTGATCCTGGATGAGGATGGCAATGAAATGTTGCTGCCAAAGTCGGAACAGATTCCTGCAGATTATTTTAAGAAAGGGGAGAATGTTCGTGCAGTTGTAAAGAAAGTAGAATTAAAAAACAACCAGGCAGTCATTATATTATCACGAACCAGCCCGCTTTTCCTGGAGAAATTATTGGAAATTGAGGTGCCGGAGATATTTGATGGCCTGATTGTGGTAAAGAGGATCGTGAGAGACCCGGGCGAAAGAGCCAAGGTAGCGGTAGAAAGTTATGATGATCGTATTGACCCGGTAGGTGCTTGTGTGGGTATGAAGGGTAGCAGGATACATGGTATTGTAAGAGAATTAAAGAATGAGAATATAGATGTGATTAACTGGACGGCCAACACACAGTTATTGATCCAGCGTTCGCTTACACCGGCCAAAATAACTTCTATAGATCTTGATACAGAAAAAATGCACGCCAAAGTGTATCTTAAGGCAGACCAGGTGTCGCTGGCCATTGGCCGCCGCGGGGTAAACATCAAACTGGCATGTGAGTTAACGGGGTATGAGCTCGATGTATTCCGCGACAGCGAAGAAGCAGAGAACGACTACGATATTAACCTGGATGAGTTTAGTGATGAGATTGAAGGATGGGTGATAACCGAATTGAAGCGGGTAGGTTGCGATACGGCAAGATCAGTATTGGATCTTACAGCCGAAGAACTGGAGCGCCGAACAGACCTTGAAAAAGAAACCATCGACGATGTAAGGAAGATCTTGCAGGAAGAATTTGAAAATGAGTAATGCAGCCTTTTAAACGGCGCATTGGTCCAACATAAAAACAGATAATGGCAGTATGGTTTACCTGGTAAATTATACTGCAAAAACCAAAGAATGGCAGAAGTAAATACACCAAGATTGATGGCAGCGGCCAAGGAGTTTAACATAGGTACCAGTACCTTGATAGACTTTCTTGAGTCCAAAGACTTCAGCACCGATGACCTGAAACCCAGTACCAAGCTTACTGAGGAGATGTATAGTGTGCTGCAGGGAGAGTTCCAGCAGGACAAAGTAGCGAGGCAGAAAGCTGAGCAGATAGACTTGCCTAAAGGAGCTTCTGGCGAAGCCAAAAAGAAGAGAGACGAAGAAGATCTTTCCTTTAAAAAGAAGGAAGAAAAAGCAAAAGCAAAAACTGCCGAAGAGAAACCCGTTGAAGAACCAATTGCAGAAGTGGCCCCGGTAGCGAAAGCAGTTCCTGAGCCAGCAGCACCTGTGGAAGCACAGGAAGAGGTGCCAGTTGCAAAGCAGCCCGAACCACCAGCACCAGAAAAAGCAGGTCCGGAAGTAGTGAAAATAGAAGCACCGGAATTGGAAGTGCCTAAAGTGCTTGATAAGATTGACCTGACAGCTATTGATTCATCTACCAGGCCTAAAAAATCAGCCAGGAAAATAGAAACACCAGCAACAACCGCTAAAGCAGCACCTGCTGCAAAGGAAGTTGCCAAGCCTGCTCACGTGGCGCCTAAGCCAGTTATAAAGCTGGAAGTAGCGTCGGCAAAGCCGGAAGTAATAACACCGATAGCGCCGCCAAAAGTGGAGAACATACAAGCGGCAAGGCTAACTGGTCCCAAGATCATGGGTAAAATAGAACTGCCAGTAGACAGCGACACCAGGCCTAAGAAGGACAACAGCAACAGCGCTGCCAACAAACAAAAACGCAAGCGTATTCCTATTCAAAAGAAGCCGGGAGAAACTGACGGAAGGGGCAAACGTCCGCCGATACAGGACAACCGCGGAGGTGCGCCAAACCGACCACCACAGGGCAGCAACAGGTTTGCTAAGCCAGGTACAACAGGCGGTGGTGGCGCCCGTAGAGAAGACAAAGTAATTGATGCCAAAGAGATACAGGAGAAGCTGAAACAAACCCAGGCAAAATTAGCGGGTAGTGGTGGCCGTGGTAAAAGCCTTAAGGCTAAATACCGTAAAGCCAAGCGGGAAGAAATGGCCGATCAAATGGGCGAGGAGGGAATGGACAACAACAAACTGCAGGTTACTGAGTTCATCTCGGTAAGTGAACTGGCAGGTTTAATGGATGTGAGCTTTGCTGATATCATCAGCAAGTGTATGAGCCTTGGTATTATGGTATCTATCAACCAACGCCTGGAAGCAGACGTAATAGAACTGGTGGCCAGCGAATTTGATTTTGAAGTAGAATTTATAGGTGTGGATGATGCTGCTGAACTGGAGGAAGACGAAGAAGATGATGATCCGGCAGACCTGGAGCCACGTTCACCCATTGTTACCATTATGGGTCACGTAGATCATGGTAAAACATCTTTGCTGGATTACATCCGTAATGCCAATGTTATTGCAGGTGAGGCCGGTGGTATCACCCAGCACATAGGTGCTTACGAAGTTACAACCAAAGATGGCAGAACTATTACGTTCCTTGATACGCCGGGTCACGAAGCCTTTACGGCCATGCGTGCCCGTGGTGCCAAGGTAACTGATATTGCCGTGATAGTTGTGGCAGCGGATGATGCGGTGATGCCGCAAACAAAAGAGGCCATCTCGCATGCGCAGGCAGCCAATGTGCCGATGTTATTTGCCATCAACAAGGTTGATAAAGATGGTGCCAACCCCGAAAAGATTAAAGAACAGCTTGCCGGTATGAATATACTGGTAGAAAGCTGGGGCGGTAAATTCCAGAGCCAGGAGATCAGCGCCAAGCAGGGTTTAAATATTGACCTGCTGCTGGAAAAGATCCTGCTGGAAACAGATATACTGGAATTGCAGGCCAACCCCAATAAACTCGGTTCAGGTACCATCATTGAAGCATCCCTTGATAAAGGCCGTGGATATGTAGCCACCATCCTGGTACAGGACGGTACGCTGAAGCTGGGCGACATGATTGTTTCCGGCCAGTTCTATGGTAAAGTAAAAGCCATGTACAACGAGCGGAATCAACGTATTGAAGTTGCGCCGCCCTCTACCCCCGTACTTTTGCTGGGACTGAGTGGTGCACCGCAGGCGGGTGAAACCTTTAAAGTATTTGAGAACGAATCAGATGCAAGAGGGCTTGCCAATAAGCGTGGACAAATATTACGTGAGCAGGGCATGCGTGCTAAGAAGCATATCACCCTGGAAGAGATCGGTCGCCGTTTGGCACTGGGTAACTTTAAGGAACTGAACGTAATAATTAAAGGTGACGTGGATGGTTCGGTAGAAGCCCTGAGTGATTCATTGCAGAAACTGAGTACAGAAGAGATCGTGGTGAAAGTGATACATAAAGCTGTTGGTGCCATCACAGAAAGTGATGTAACCCTTGCCAATGCATCAGATGCTATCATCATCGGCTTTAACGTACGACCAAGTATGCAGGCAGCTAAGATGGCAGAGGCCGAATCGATAGAGATTAAACTATATTCTATTATCTATAATGCCATTGAAGAAATCAAGAGCGCTATGGAAGGTATGCTTGAGCCTACCGTTGTTGAAAAAATCCTCGCTAATGTGGAGATCAGGGAAACCTACCGCTTTGATAAAGCAACCGTTGCCGGCTGTTTTGTTTTGGACGGAAAGATCGCCCGCAACAACCGCATCCGACTGGTAAGAGATGGTATTGTAATATATACCGGTGAACTGGGCAGTCTTAAGCGTTACCGTGATGATGCTAAAGATGTATCTTCTAATATGGAGTGCGGTCTTGTTATCAGGAACTACAATGACATTAAAGTAGGCGATATTGTAGAAGCATTTGAAGAAACTGAAGTAAAACGTACTTTGTAATAAACAGCCACGGGTTGTTAGCAACATTGCCGACAGGACCACGCCCCTGCAGAATCTGCAACCGGGAAATGGGAAGCCTGTCGGTAATTTTTTGTTAAATGCACCTGCTGTACATTATAGAGGGCTGTACAGGTTTAATTTTGAAACGACCGCAACCAGTTGTAATTATTAATGATGATGATGAAATTTAAATTTATACTAAGTGTAGTTTTTGTAAGTATTGCTACTATGGCTATTGCGCAGCCAAAGCCAGTATTGGCCGATAAGATCGTGGCCGTGGTAGGTACAAAGATCATCCTGAAAACAGATATCGATAACCAGATCATTGACCTGGAGCGGCAGGGCACAGAATTGCCTCCCAATGCTGAGTGCTATATACTGGAGCAATCCCTAGGTGTGAAGGCGCTGGTATTGCAGGCAGAGAAGGATTCCCTGCCGGTAACAGACGAAGAAGTAGATGCAGATATTGAGAACCGTATCCGTTATTTCATCAGCCAGTATGGCTCTAAAGATGAACTGGAAAGGATCGCCGGCAAAACAATTTACCAACTGAAAGAAGATTTTAAAACTGGTATTCGTGACCAGAAGATGGCAGGTGCCATGCGGGATAAGATTGTAAGTGATGTAAGGATCACCCCCAATGAAGTAAAGCAATATTTTGGGCAGTTACCTGTTGACAGTCTGGCGTTTTATGAAAGTGAGGTAGAGGTGGGGCAGATTGTGGTGTTTCCGAAGGCCAGCAATGAGGCAGAAGATTATGCCATCGAGCAATTGAATGATTATAAAAACCAGATTGAGGCAGGCCGAAAGTTTAATGAAGTGGCTGATCTTTATTCAGAAGATCCCGGTGTAAAGCAGAACCATGGCCGGTACGAGATAAACCGAAGTTCAAGAGAACTGGATGGCACCTGGCTTAACAAAGCCTTCACCTTAAAAGAAGGCCAGATAAGCAAGCCGTTTAAAACAAGGTTTGGTTACCATATTATTCAACTTTTAAGCAGGGCAGGCGATGATGCTGTGGTACAACATATTTTGAAAGTGCCACAGGTTACGCAATACGAATTGAAGGAAGGATACAGCAAACTGGATTCGGTAAGGGCTAAATTAATTGCCGGCACATTCGATTTTGGTGCAGCCGTATCAAAGTACAGCGAAGATGAAGGCAGTAAGTTTACCGGCGGTATGCTGCAAGGCCCCAATGGTGGTTTTCTTACCATCGACCAGTTAGACCCGGGCATTGTAACCATGCTAAAGGACCTCAGCCTGGGCGAATACTCGCAGCCGGTAGAATATGCTGATGAAAGAGGAAAAAAAGGTGTTCGCATCGTGTACCTAAAATCTAAAACAGAACCGCATAGAGAAAACCTGCGGGACGATTACAATAGAATTGCCACCAGGGCATTGGAAGAAAAAAAGGAAACCGCATTGGAAAAATGGTTCTACAAGCAGATAAAAACTTATTACGTGATGATAGACCCGGCTTACCAGCAATGCGATGTGATGGAGAAATGGGTGGACGCTGCAAAAAGCAACTTATCGGCCGGATTGAAAAATTAATTGACCAACCAACAATAAAATTGCAACGTTCCGCTAACAACGGAACGTTTGTTGTTTATAAACTTTATATTACATAGGTAATACATTATGATAGAAAAAAAGAATATAATACAGGAGGAAGAAAATGCCATCCTGGTGGGCCTGGTTCAGAAAGACCAGAACGAAACCCAGGTAAAAGAATACATGGATGAGCTGGCATTTTTAGCAGAAACAGCAGGCGCACATACGGTGAAACGTTTTACACAAAAGATGCTGCACCCTAATACCAAAACCTTTGTGGGCAAGGGCAAGCTGGATGAGATAAAGCAATACATACTGTTGAAGGGTAATATCAACCTGGCCATTTTTGATGATGAATTAACAGGATCGCAGATACAGAACATAGAAAAAGAACTGCAAATAAAAACGATTGATCGCAGTGATCTTATCCTGGACATCTTCGCCCGCAGGGCAAAAACAGCACAGGCCAAAACGCAGGTAGAGCTTGCCCAGTACCAATACATATTACCCCGCCTCAGGGGTATGTGGAAACACCTTGAACGGCAAGGTGGCGGTGTAGGTACAAGGGGGCCGGGTGAAACGGAGATAGAAACAGACAGGCGTATTGTGAAAGATAAGATTACCCTGCTGCGTAAGCGGCTGGCCGAAATAGACAAGCAATCCATTACACAACGTAAGGACCGCGGCGAGTTTATAAGGGTGGCATTGGTGGGCTATACAAACGTAGGTAAGAGTACTATTATGACGCTTTTAAGCAAGAGCGATGTTTTTGCAGAGAATAAATTATTTGCCACGCTTGATACTACCACCCGTAAAGTAGTGTTTGAGCAAACGCCTTTTCTACTTAGCGATACAGTAGGGTTCATTCGTAAACTGCCGCACCACCTGGTAGAGAGTTTTAAAAGCACACTTGATGAGGTGAGGGAAGCCGATGTGTTGCTGCACGTAGTTGATATTTCGCACCCCCAGTATGAAGAACAACTGGCGGTAGTAAACAAAACACTTTCCGACCTCGGTTGTACCGATAAGCCTACCATCACCATCTTTAATAAAATGGACCAGTACCAGGACCAGGTATTTGACGAATGGCTGGAAGAGGAAGTAAAGGAAGATATTATGCGGGAACTGAAGGAAAGGTGGCAGGAAGAAACCAAAGGCAACTGTGTATTTATATCGGCTACCAAAAAAACCAACCTCGATCTGCTGCGGCAGACCATCCTGTACAAAGTGCGGGAGATGTACCAGATACGTTATCCTTATAAAGCAGAATATTTTTATTGAGCCGCCGCCTTTAGCATCATGCAAGAGAAAAATTATATATGGCATAAGCTGGCCGATAACAAAGCCGGGCTTGGCCTCGCCCCTAATGGGATGGCCGAGCTGGAAGTGGGCGGCAAGCGCATCTGCCTGGTAGTAAACAAAGACAACATACATGCATGCACCGCCAAATGTCCTCATGCCGGTGGCAGCCTGGCACAGGGCCACCTCGATGCATTGGGTAATATAGTTTGCCCGCTGCATCGCTACAAGTTCAGCCTGCAAAACGGCCGCAATACCAGCGGGGAAGGCTTTTACCTTAAAACATTTCCCATACAGCAAAGACCCGATGGTATATTTGTAGGCATTGAAGCAAATAATCTTTTCAAATGGTTGAAATAAAGTTGAATAATTTTTTTGTGAAAACTAAAAACCCTTATTTTTGCAACCCGTAGAAAAACGGGGAAAATCCTCCTTAGCTCAGTTGGTTAGAGCATCTGACTGTTAATCAGAGGGTCGTCTGTTCAAATCAGACAGGGGGAGCAAGGCCGGCAACAATGTCGGTCTTTTTTTGCGCCTTTTATTTCCTCCTTAGCTCAGTTGGTTAGTGCATCCCGACCTGATAGCAATCGGGATTACGTCGGGAGGGGTCAATTACGTGTGATCTCCGTGCACCCTCTGTGTCATAAGAACTTACACAGAGAAATACAAGAGAACCTCAGAGTTGCACAGAGAAAATCTCCGTGGTTCTCCGTG
>JBBSKH010000121.1:0-9788 GCA_038256495.1 Chitinophagales bacterium | reverse complement strand
ACCGCTCCTTTCCCTCCGGGGAAGGAGATGGAGGATGGGGCCGATGGAGGATGGGGCTGTTGATGTGGAAGAACAAATGATGAAAAAAGGTATGCAGCACCGCTCCTTTCCCTCGGGGGAAGGAGATGGAGGATGGGGCCGATGGAGGATGGGGCTACCCTTTTCTCAAACTTTCATTCATCTCGTTAATATAACCAAGCAATTTATCACGCCCGGTTTTTTTTACTGCACTTGTTACGATATGCATGGGTAAGAACATCCATGTTTTTTTCATAGCTTCTAAAAAGCTTTTTACATTTTTGCTTACGATACGTTGGTTCTCTTTATCGCTTTTGGTGAACACCAGGCAAAAAGGTACTTCCCATTTTTTAAGATTTTCTAAAAACTCCAGGTCAATTTTTTGTGGGGTGTGGCGGGCATCTATTAATACAAACACCTGTGTAAGGTTTTCTCTTTTACGCAGGTAATTTTCAATCATTTGCTCCCAGCGGCGGCGGCTGCTAATGCTCACCTTGGCAAAACCATAGCCCGGCAGATCTACCAGGTACCAGTTGTAAACGGTTTCCCACTTTTTATTTTCCTCAGTAGTGCCGCTGCTCACCACATCAAAATGATTGATCAGTTGTGTTTTACCGGGTGAGCCCGAGGTCTTTGCCAGCTTTTCGTTATTGCAAAGCATATTAATAAGCGAAGACTTGCCCACGTTACTGCGGCCAATAAAGGCATACTCCGGTTTATCGGGCACAGGGCATTTTTCATAATCCGGATTGCTGATGATATAACTGGCTTTCTTAATGTGCATGACGGTAAAATTAAGCAGCAATTTTAACTTTTACCCTTTTATCATTAACCTTCCGGCATTTAAACCTGTTATAGAAACAACCTATCTTTGACTTCAAGTATATGACACAATTTGCCCACGACATAGTAGTGCCGGATAAAAGCTCCGGGCAGCCAAAAAAGGAACAGGTGGCTGGTATGTTTGACGATATTGCACACCGCTACGATTTCCTCAACAGGTTCCTGAGTGCGGGTTTAGACATCCGCTGGCGCAAAAAAGCGCTTGGCTATTTAAAAGCAAATAATCCCCAAAGCATATTAGATGTGGCCACCGGCACCGCCGATGTGGCCATTATGGCATCGCATTTGCTTCAACCGGTAACCATTAAAGGAATAGACATCAGCGATGGAATGCTGGAGGTAGGCAGGAAAAAAGTGCGGAATGAAGGACTGGAAAATACTATAGAACTGTTAAATGGCGACAGCGAAACAATAAATTTTGAGAGCAATTCGTTTGACGCAGTAACCGTGGCTTTCGGCGTGCGTAATTTTCAGCACCTGGAAAAAGGGTTGGCAGAAATTCTGAGGGTACTAAAACCAGGCGGCAAGCTGGTGGTACTTGAGTTCAGCAAGCCCCGTTTGCCATTGGTAAGATCCTTCTATAACCTCTACATGAAAAGGGTTACACCCACTATGGGTAAACTGTTTTCGAAAAACCGCCAGGCTTACGAGTACCTTGATGAATCTATCAGGAAATTCCCGGAAGGAAAAAACTTTACGGATATCCTGGATAAACTTGGATTTAAACAAACACAATATAAACCCCTGAGCTTAGGAATATGCAGTATTTATTGCGGAGAAAAATAACGATCACATTGCTGATAACGGCCCTGCTGCCATCGCTGGCGTTTGCACAATACCGGGAAGGTATTAACCAGTTGGAGCATGATTCAAAACCTTTTCATTTTGGTATTAATGTAGGTATCAACAGGAGCCACTATAGTTTTACGCACCACCCCCGTTTTTTGCAGTACGATAGCGTGCTGGCGGTAGAAAGTGTGAACAGCTCCGGCCTCACGCTGGCATGGCTGGTAAACAAAAGGCTGAGCAATCATTTCGACCTGCGCACCTACCCTTTAAATTTAACCTTTACCGAAAAAGCTTTCCAGTACAGCCTCAAGTATCCCAATAAACCTGCATCGGAAGATAGTATTACCATTAGGAAAATACAGGGCATTACCCTCGCATTACCGCTGCAGATAAAATTCAGCAGCGATCGTATTAATAATTTCCGGGTATATATGCTGGCTGGTGGTAAAATTGAATATGACCTTGCTGCCAACAAAGGAGAAAAAAATACTGAGAACCTGATGAAGCTGAAGAAAGTGGATTATGGTATTGAAGCGGGGCTAGGTTTTCATTTTTACTTCCCCGTTTTTGTAATGACGCCGGAAATAAAACTGGGCTGGGGTCTTAATAATATGCATAGCAGGGATCCCGATCTTAAGTTCAGTAATGTAATTGACAAGATCAATGCAAGAACGATTACCTTCTCCATCACCGTAGAATAAAAAATAATTTTCATAAAAAACCCGGCGAACTGCCGGTTTTTTTTATTTACATAGTTAACTAAAAATCGTAGTTGCGCCGCCCCATATTCAAACGGATACCTGCAGATATGGTGGTGGAACCGGTATTGCTCACCAGCCCTTCAATTTTGTAATTGCGCTGCAGCAAAGATGTTTCCAGCATCAGGTTTTCCCGCAGCTCATAACTTACTACCAGGAAAGCGTTGGCCACAGTCATTTTTCTTCCGCTGCCCACTTCAAAGCCATTATTGGAAATGCGGGTACCATAATTCCTGAAAATGTTTCCACCAAAGTTGATACCTGCGCTGTCCAGCCCTTTTTCGTATAGAATAGCACGGCCATAAATGCGCCATTTAGGAGCCGGCTGGTAGTTTACAATACCAATAAATTCCTGGAAGTTGGCACCAAGTGGGTGTGCCAGCGGCTGGTTGTAATGGGAATAATTTGCTACCGTGTCGTTGTGCGAATAGGTGAACGGCCGTACCCGGTTGGTTTCAAACTGCAGGTCGAGGTTGTTGATGCCGAATGCATCTATGTATTTAACCCCGGCCTGTATACCAAATTTATTTACCCAGCTCGTTGGATTATTCTTTACTTCTTTTAAAATAAATTCATCTAACATGAACTGCCCGTAAAACTGCAGGCGATGGGCAACATTAGCTTTAAAATCTAAACCTGCCAATGCATTATCGGGGCTACCCACGGTGCCTTCTATGTGGCGGTAAAAAATGATCGGGTTCATGTACTGAAAGTCGAAGTGATCCTTCCTGCCAAACACCACACCTTCAAATAAACCAATATTCAGCCATTTGGTAACGTTCATGCTCAGGTGATGCATCGCTGCATATTTTCTTGGTAAAAGCGAATCGCCTCTTTTGGTAAACTGCGGCATCAGTTCCATAAAAAGGTTTTGGTAATTCAGCTTCCATATTTTGGTATTCACTTTTACAAACAAGTTGCTGTTGCCCCAGTTGCTCAGGAACAGGCTGCGGTAACCGTTGCCAATAAAATTCTGGTCGTAGCCCACCTGGAAATCGATGAACTTTGCAGCGTTGAAAGTAAGGTATCCCCTTGCATCAAAATAATCTACTCCTGTTGTTTTAAATCGTTTGTAAAAACCAGCGCCTGGCACTGCACGTAATTCGTTCACCTTGTCTTTAAAAAACTGCGGGCCACGTTCCTGGTTATCTGTAATGGTAGAAGAGAAACCAATCTTTTTGCCGATGAGGCCACGCACCGTTACTCCACGGGTGTTCAGAAACAAGCTTTCATCGTTGCCGGATTCTTTCGCTACCAGTATATTCAGCACGGGATTAACAGCCAGGAAAAAATCCTTTTCATTAACCTCTAAAAAATTAGGTTTGGTTTTGTAAAAGGTTTTCAAAAAAGGCTTTTTACTTTCGAAGCCCTCTTTACTGCCACTTACCCACTCTGTATTATTCATATACAAACTGTGCAGGTTGTATTCATCTACCCGGGTAAGGTTAAGGCCCTGCCCTGCTGACTTACCATCTTCACTTTGTGCGGTGCTGCCAATCATCCTTGCACTATCCAAAAATTCCGCCTGCTCAATAATGGCTTTGCGGCTATATGGTTTCAGCGTGCTGAAGTTGAGGTTGGTATTTGTTTGTTGCTTAATCTCAAGCCGGTCTATAAAGTGGTATTGCTTAGACCCAAAAGGCAGGTAAGTAGATTGGGCTGCGGCCGTTATTGGCAAAATAAATACCAACAACTTGAGAAAGCTTTTAATAATTTGCATGGATAATTGATTAATTTAAAATACTTATATTTCAAGATATGCAAAAATATCTCTTTAAGAACATACAGGTTGTAAATGAAGGAAAAATAGCTGCCATGGACGTTTTGACGTCTGGAGCAACCATTGAAAAAATAGATGGCACCATTGATAATAAAGTAAATGCTATAGAAATAAACGGCGAAGGAAAGCACTTATTGCCCGGTGTTATTGATGACCAGGTTCATTTCAGGGAACCGGGTTTAACGCATAAAGCAAACATCTACACAGAGAGTAAGGCTGCAGTGGCAGGTGGCACTACCAGCTTTATGGAAATGCCCAACACCATCCCTAATGCACTTACGCTGGCGTTGCTGGAAGATAAATACGAAATCGCCCGACAGTCATCGCTGGCTAATTACTCCTTTTTTATGGGGGTAAGTAATGATAATGCTGCAGACGCTTTACAGGTAAACGAACATAAGCAGGACATCTGTGGACTGAAAATTTTTATGGGTAGCAGCACCGGTAATATGTTGGTTGATAACCACGCCACATTGAACCGCATCTTTAGCGAAAGCGAAGTATTGATAGCAACCCACTGCGAAGATGAACGAATTATAAAAGCTAACCTCGAAGCATTTTTAAAGACTGGACAAACGCTGGAGCCAAAGCACCACCCTATTATCCGTAATGATGAAGCCTGTTTTGAATCTTCACTGGTGGCTATACAGTTTGCAAAAAAGTACAACACCCGTTTACACATTTTACATATCAGTACCCAAAAAGAATTGCAGTTGTTCAGCAACATGCTGCCGCTGAAAGACAAACGCATTACTTCCGAAGTTTGTGTGCATCATTTACACTTTACTGCAGATGATTATGATGAGTTGGGTTATTTAATAAAATGCAATCCTGCCATTAAAGCGGCACACAATAAAAATGCTTTATGGGATGCCCTGCTGGATGATCGCTTAGATGTGATAGCTACCGATCATGCACCGCACCTTTTAGCCGAAAAAGGATACACCGGAAATTCGCAAAGTTCAGCCCTTCCCCCCTCGGGGGAGGCTGGGAGGGGGCCTTATGAAAAAGCTTATGCAGGTTTGCCCCTGGTGCAACATGGGCTTTCCCTGATGTTATATTACAATAGCATTGGTAAGATATCCCTGGAAAAAATTGCAGAAAAAATGAGCCATGCTGTTGCAGAATGTTTTCAAATACAAGACAGGGGTTATATAAGAGAAGGATACTATGCCGACCTGGTGGTGACCAACCTAAACAAATCTTTCACCGTACATAAGAATAACATTTTATACAAATGCGGCTGGAGTCCTTTAGAGAATTTCAAGTTTCCTGCATCTATAGAACAAACCTTCGTGAGTGGTCACCTTGCATTTGATAACGGTGCGTTCAATGAGGGAACAAAAGGCCGGCGCCTGCTGTTTAACAGGTAAGAGGCAAACCATCATCAACCAATAAAAAATTAAAGAGTGCCCTTGGGCATCGTGTATGGAAATAGATAAGACCACATTAAACGACCTGAATATATTTAACAGGGATGAAGACTTTTCAGTTTTTCAGAAACTGAACCATACAAGTACTACCAACGGACGGGAGCAGTTGAGAAAAAATCTGTCTACGCCCCTTCCCACAATTAAGGCCATTACCGAAGTGCAGCAAACAGTTCAACTGATTCTTGCAAAACAGTCTGATTGGCCAACGCAGATCACCAATGGCACCATCATGGTGGTAGAACGTTTTTATGAATATTCTTTTGACAGGTTGCCCAACCATGTATCTTCCTTTGCCGCCATGAGCTACAAGTTCATGCACGGTCCCGATTACTCGCTTATTAAATATTCCATCATTCACTGCTTCGATTTTATAAAAGGTATCCAACTTTTTACAGAGCGGTTCCTGAAAGATGACAGCCCGGCTCCCTTAAAAAAATTACTGGAAGCTGCAAAGAAATCAATTGACTCGGGTCCGTTGAAGATCATTGCTGAAAACAACAAAGCGGCCGACCTTACGGTGCCACAGCAACTGCAACTGGCACAATACATCCGCTATCATTATAAGCAGCACATGCTGGCGCTGGTAGCCATTCATGCACAACTGGATGCCTGGTATGGCATGGCGATGACCGTAAAGAAATACGGCTTAACCTTCCCGGAGTTCGTGG
Source organism: Chitinophagales bacterium (assembly GCA_038256495.1). Taxonomy (GTDB): domain Bacteria; phylum Bacteroidota; class Bacteroidia; order Chitinophagales; family Chitinophagaceae; genus Ferruginibacter. Next base: position 3,499 of record JBBSKH010000121.1, on the reverse strand, counting down.
ATAGTAAACATCCCATGCTGGAAGTAAAAGGCCTGTACCATATCCTGCTGCAGCAGCCGGTTCCATATGATGTGCAACTGGACCCCGAAAGCAACTTCCTCTTTTTAACCGGCGCCAATATGGCCGGCAAAAGTACGTTCATAAAATCAGTAGGGGCATCTGTGTTCCTGGCGCATGTGGGTATGGGTGTGCCGGCGCAGCATATGAGACTTTCTGTTTTTGATGGCATGCTCAGCAACATCAATGTAATAGACAATATTGCAAAAGGTGAGAGCTACTTTTATAACGAGGTGCAACGCATTAAGGCTACCATCAACAAAATAAATAATGGTAAAAAATGGCTGATCTTAATTGATGAATTATTTAAAGGCACCAATGTGCAGGATGCCATGAAGTGCAGCAAGGCGGTAATAGAAGGCTTACTAAAGATCCACAACTCCCTTTTTATTTTGTCAACGCATTTATATGAAATAGGCGAAGACCTGAAACGATTCCCAAACATCAGTTTTAATTATTTTGAAACCAGCTCTAACAACGGGCAGCTAAGCTTTAACTACCAGTTGCGGGACGGCATCAGCAACGACCGGCTTGGCTATTTAATTTTAAAAAGAGAAGGCGTGGTAGATATGCTGGAGAAATTGTAAATGCCTGTAGTTAAACAACTGCTGTCATCCTGATCGAAGGGAAGGATCTTCCCACCCTCACTATATCGTTCCCACACTATTTTTCTCCAACATTTCCAATTTCCCATTAAAGTTTTTCTAACTTTAAGAAAAAACGGTACCCATGCTTGTAAAAACTTACGGCAGCGCAGTATACGGTGTAGAGGCCATCACCATAACGGTAGAGGTAAACGTAAACAACAAGGGAAAGAATTATTATATTGTTGGCCTGCCCGATAATGCCGTAAAAGAAAGCCTGCAAAGAGTAGAGAGTGCTATCAAAAGCATTAAGCATTATATGCCCCGTACCAAACTGGTAGTAAACCTTGCACCAGCAGACATCAAAAAAACCGGCTCCGCTTTCGATCTTCCCATAGCCATTGGCACATTGGGCGCTACCGAACAAATTGAACATCCCGAACGGCTGGAAAAATTTGTGATCATGGGAGAGCTAAGTTTAGATGGCATTATACGTCCCATTAAGGGCGCATTGCCCATTGCCATACAGGCCCGCAAAGAAGGTTTTGAAGGATTGATTGTTCCTGCCAGCAATGCAAGGGAAGCTGCCATGGTTAACCAGATAAAAGTGTATGGCGTAGAACACATCAATGAAGTAATAGGCTTTTTTAAAAATGAGGAAAGCCTGCAGCCAACGGTGGTAAATACCCGGGAAGAATTTGCATATGCCCAGAGTAGTTTCGATGTTGATTTTTGTGATGTAAAAGGACAGGAGAATATCAAGCGTGCATTGGAGATCGCAGCAGCCGGCGGCCACAACGCCATACTGATCGGTCCGCCGGGTGCAGGCAAAACCATGCTGGCAAAGAGATTGCCCACCATCCTACCGCCGCTCACTTTACAGGAAGCGTTGGAAACTACAAAGATTCATAGTGTTGCGGGAAAGTTACCGGAGAATGCTACGCTGGTGAGTAAGCGGCCGTTCCGCAGCCCGCATCACACTATTAGCGATGTTGCATTGGTTGGTGGTGGGGGCATTCCACAACCGGGAGAAATTTCCCTGGCGCATAACGGTGTCTTATTTTTAGATGAACTGCCGGAATTCAAACGAACGGTGCTGGAAGTAATGCGGCAACCAATGGAAGAAAGAAAGGTTACCATCAGCCGTGCCAAAATAGCATTGGATTTTCCGGCGAGTTTTATGCTCATTGCCAGCATGAACCCCTGCCCTTGCGGTTATTTTAATCATCCGGAAAGAGATTGCTCCTGCGGGCCGGGGGTGGTGCCAAAATATTTAAGCAAGATATCCGGCCCTTTGCTAGACCGTATAGACCTGCACGTGGAAGTAACGCCGGTACCATTTAGTGAGCTATCATCAGACCATCAGTATGAAAAAAGTGAAAGTATAAGGAACCGTGTAATAAAAGCCCGGGAAGTGCAGGCAGAACGCTACAAAGAATTACCAGGCATTTATTGCAATGCGCAGATAAGCAGCAAAACGCTAAAAGAAATTTGTGTAATATCTGCCGCAGGCGCCAACCTGCTGAAAGTTGCCATGGAAAAATTAAACCTGAGTGCCCGTGCTTACGATCGTATTTTAAAAGTAAGCCGCACCATTGCCGACCTGGAAGGCAGCGCCGATATTAAACCGGAACACCTGGCAGAAGCCATTCAATACAGGAGTTTGGATAGAGAAGGTTGGGGAGGATAAGGGGTGTATAATTTTTACTGATTTTTATTTGGTCTTAAAATTACAATAGGATAGCTTGCTACAACGCCGAAAGAACTTCCTTTTATTTTAAAACTAGCCCTCTCCGTATAATTTGGACTTATGTAATCGACATTTGTTTCGTAATGGTTTGTTAACCCTAAATGATAAAATACCGAAAGCCTGAGCCTGTCTTTACCTCTGTATGCAGAAACTATATTTATCTGTAAAGGTAAAACAAGGCCGATTTTTGCTTTATTGAAATTATTGGCATCCAGATAATATTCCTCGCCACAAAGATTTGTACTAGGTAAATAAGATTTGCTAGAATCACTTTCTTTGCTTCTGAAATCTATACCGATACCCGACTGAATGGAAAAATAAATAGAAAAATTTTTGGCCTTATCTAACTCACTAATCTGCTTTTCAACAGCAAGAATTAACCTACGTTCATTGAAAGATGATGCCGTCCATCTGTCGCCATACACACCATTATACCCATTTTCGCAAGGTTTTTTATGAACCACGCCCATAGAGTACCCCGCCTGCCCATTTAAAAAGCGCAGCAAGAAGCTTGTTTTATTATTGGCATGGTAAGCCAACCCGATGCCATAACTTGGTACAACCCAAATATCGTTATTTTTTAGGGATCCCTTAGTATATCCGTTTATTGTATTCTTTGCTAATGGGATTTGAAAACCGAGCTCTGGGTTGACAGTTAATGTTCCTTTTTGGGCAAAAACCATTTGCCCAAAAAGGAACACTAATGCAGAAATATTAATAATTATCTTTAATACCATACACCCTTGTTTTTAATAAGGAATTTGAAGTAGTCGTATGACCCATGATTTCCCATTGAAAAGTGATATCGTATTTAGATAAACCTCTGGTTGATTCCCAGGCATATTTCTTATACCCATTTCCTGCATTAGTAGCAAAGGTAGTAGTATATGCTTGAAACCTTTCATCCTGACATTTTGGTTTGTACTTCCATTGGTACCAATCCCTCCTTGACTGCCAATCGCCTTGCCCACTGATTATTTCTCTAAAAAAAATCCCGGTAAAAATCTTTACCGGGATGCTTAAAAATATATATTGCTTAATTGAAAACAGCCGTAACACTTATTTTTGGATCCTTCGCAACTTTTCCTGCCCCTATAGCACCACCATT
>JBBSKH010000120.1:0-10121 GCA_038256495.1 Chitinophagales bacterium | reverse complement strand
TGGTTAGCTGCCGCAATCACAGTCAATTTCATCGTATCCCTTCCTGCTGCACCAACGTTATCTGTAACTATTAATTCAAAATAATATACACCTGCAACCAGATCGCTTACAGTTGCAGTAGCAGTATTGGTGTTTGATAAAGTACTTACAGTCGGTCCACTTATTTGCTGCCAGGAGTAAGAGGATATGGTGCCGTCAGGATCGGCACCTGAGCCATTTAATGTTGCGCTGTTAATTGGTAAGGTGATGCTGATATCAGGACCTGCATTGGCAATAGGTGGCTGGTTTACTGCCGAACCAGGTATAGTGACTTTTGTTTCCTGGTAATCCGTCATACCGAGACTACTGGTTACTGTATTTCTGAATTTATAAATACCGGGAACCAGGTCATTAACCTGTGTAACCAGCGAACCGGCACTAACAATGGTTGCAGCATTGGCACCACTAACAAGGGACCATTGGCTGGTTGTATTGATAGTGAGCAGGCTGGTTGGTTGCAGCTGCTTGGCAGTACCATAAAGCGTTATACTGTTTGTGCCCACAGGAAATACCCGGTCTGCCCCGGCATAGGCCATCGGGGCCCTGAGTTCGTTCCTGGAAGCTGAAGGAGTTATCACCCATGCTTGCGTGAGCGGTGTAACTTTCCTGAGCCCGGTAACATCATAGTAATTAGGGTTGTCAGCATAGTTGATGCCAGTAGTACCAGGATAGCCTGCATAAGATGGCAGCGAAATGCCGTTGCCCAAAGAAAATGACTTATTCCTTCCCCAGCTATACCAGTTTCCTTCCAGGTCCTGCACATATTTATAAAATGTAACTGTATTACCAGCCCTGAAATTTTTAAACTTCCCGGGGATCTGTACCAAACCAGGCATTTCGCCATAAGCATTCCAGCTCCAGTTGTAAGGTGTGGTTGCAGTGGCCCAGAAACTGTTGCCGCCACCGTTACCCACTTCACCCATTGCATTATCGCCTATACCAAATAAATTATCGTTGGCATCAATCAGGTGCAGTGTATTACTGCCTCCTACAATTTCCTTTATAGGAAAGCTAACGCCTTTACTGCTGTATATGCTTGTAATATTAACAGGGTTGGGATTCTGCCATTGCGGGGCAGCACCTACATAGTCGCCGGTAAATCCCCATCCCCAAATCTGGTTGTTAGCAGTAACTACTACTTTAGCCCAATGACCCACTAAAGCAATCTTAACTATTGCACTACTACCCCATCCACCTGATACCTGAAACGGTGTGGTGTGTGTACGATCCCATTGCCAAAGTGTACCGTCGTTTGCCAAAGCCCATGCATAGCTATACGCACCAAAACTTGTGGCGGAAGCTACTTGTATATCTTTGATAATAAGATTGCCGGGAGGAGGAATTAACTTTACGGGAATTTGTGAGGCTATGCCAGCAGTTTGATTCAATACATCATCCAGGCCCCAGTACCACACTTCTCCGTTACGAATAGACAAACAGGACTGGTACAATCCTCTTACCAGGGTATTACCTGTAAAAGGATTCCCCTGATTGTCTACCTCTACTTTTGTGTAAGTGGCGGTATTAGAAAGTTTATACACATTGCCGGCAGCATCCCAGGCAGCAGTACTGTACTGCATACCATCCATGCCTATAATGTTGCCAAGACCACTGTACTGAGTCATAGCTATAGTTACGTTTGCCTGGTTTGCAACCCATGCGGTTCCATCATTTTTGAGATAGGTAGTTACATATTCCCCGGTGCCAACAGCAGTAATGTCAGACTGAGATTTAGAGGTATTGCAAAAGCAGAGACCTATTAGAAATAGTAAATTAGCAAGACGTAGCTGGTTTTTCATCTATACGAAAAGTAGTTAGTTAGCAAAAACGTTCGTTAAATATTGGAATCAAAAAAAATATTAATGCCTGTATTATTATGGATATTGGTTTAAAATAATTTCCGGCCTGCGGTAACAAATACCATACCACTAAACCAGTTTCAGCACCTGCTCTAATTTCTTCACTTAAAATTATTCTGCCATTATTAAATGGTGCAATCACAGGATCAGAAGCCAGTATATTTTTGTTCATATCGCTTTAATCTTTATCGCTCTTTTGCTCTTTTTCATGTTATATAGTTTCCCCAGTAAAAGAAATTAATTTCTTTTACAAGAAAACAAGCAATTGAACAGGGATTAAATCTTGTGTAAGTTTTGAAACCGGTAGGCGATCGTCTTTCTGCTGAACTGTTGAAGGCCTACAGTATTCAGATGAAATAACGATGTTAAAGCTAAAATTAGTATGCAAAGAAATAAAATATCAAACAGAAATCAATGGGGTTTTATCCACAAAACCTAAAACGATGACATTGATATTGAAAAATTATTGAAACAGGCTGATCCCAGCCGTAAAATCTTCCGTCAACACCGTATACATACGAATGAGGTTTTATTTGTCTTTTAATACCTCAATTGTTACATCAGCGCTGTCACTCAACTTTAAGGCATTGGTAACCGTTAACCTGAAGATATGCGTTCCCGGAGATAGCGCTCTTACCCGGGAGATAGCGCTACCGGGTGATTCGATGATAGCGTTAGTATCTTCGCCAATTTCTTGCCAGCGGTAGCCTACAATTTTTCCTCCTTGCTGAGAAGAAAAACTGCCATTTAAAATGCTATTATCGGTTTTTATATATTGGTTGATTCCCGGGTTTGCCATTGGATACGAAGGATCGGAAAGCGATATGGCCGGAGCCAGTTTCCATTTGACTGTTAATGGTTCAACCATTTTAGGAAAGGGAACGGTTCTGCCATTAGGATATTTATATTCCTCTTCCAGTAATCTTCTTACACCATTACCCAAGGCCAGTCCTTTATTTCGGCCCCAGCTATACCAATTACCACCCATGTCTTGTACAAAATGATAAAATGTTACAGATGTTCCTGTATAGATATTTTGGAATTTGCCAGGTATTTGAACTGGTGCGGTAAGCTGCTGTCCATGTTTCCAACTCCAGTTGTATGGAGAAGGCCGGTAATTTTTCCAGTCAGGGTATTGCTCGCCATTACCTACTTCTCCCTGCACGTTTTCTCCTGCACCAAACAAATTATTATTTGCATCAATGATGTGCAGCGTGTTATAGTTGCCCACCATCTCCTTTGCTGGAAATACACAACCAGCAGCCGTCCACTTGCTTTTGATAGACTGAGGGGCAATGGTGAAATTGGGCAGTCCCAGGTAGGTTCCAAGGTAGCCCCATGCAAGCAGGTCATTGTTTGTTTCCACAACAAAGGCCGCAGCACCAACTCCTGCAATATCCCTTGCAGATCCATTTATTTTTATTTTCTCGGGCTTCTGTTGCCATTGTTTGTACAACCAAACTGTACCATCATCTGCCAAAGCTAATATTGCCGGGTTATTCATTGTAACGGGCACCAGTTTTTTGAACAACAGCCCTGTGGGAGAAGCTAAAAGAACGGGCGCTACTATTTTTTTATCGTCGTTGATCTTTAAGAGGTCTTCGCCCCAAATAAAAATCTTACCGTTTTTTAGTGCCAGGTAGGTTTGGTACCAACCATATATTTTATCTACAGCTTCAAATGATTTACCATCTGCTGTTGTGTCTACGGCTACTGCGTATGGCAAACCATTTTGCCGCAGGCCCATCACGAAAACCTGTCCCGAATCATTTAATGCAATGTTGGTATATTGGGCGCCTTGAACATCTGTTATATTTTTAAGCCTATACGGAACTGCTTTGTAGCTATAACCGTCCTGCGCCACCGTCCATAATTTGCCTTCATTTGTTCTATAGGTAGTAAGGTATTCGCCGGCCCCCACCTGCACAATTTTTTCGGCGGCAGACTGTGCCTGCACAACACTTAAAAGTTGGCAACTTAACAAAATGGATAACAATATACGCATCGGTATCTTTTTTAATTCCCTGCAAATGTTCACGATAATAAAACATAATTTAATTAAAATAGATGTAATAACTAAGGTGAAAATTGATAAATAAAAATTTATTATACCGAAATCAATTTATTTTTACCCTAAAGCTAATTGATGAAAAATATAATACTTCTGTTTTTAATAGCCGTTATCTTATTTTCCTGTAATGGAAATAACGAGCCTGATGAAGCAGCACCTACCGCCGAACCACAGCCAATGAAAGAGCAGGCAACAGCCAAAGATGATTTCCCTTTATTGGCCAAATATGATTGCAAAACCTGCCACATGGCAGATGAAAAATTAGCAGGACCTTCCTACAAGGAAATAGCCGCAAAGTATTCGGGCGCTGATACTGCGATAAAATATTTATCAGTTAAGATAATTAAAGGTGGAAGTGGTGCTTGGGGCGAAGTGCCGATGACGGCGCACCCTAATATGCCGGCTGAGGACGCTGAACAACTGGCTTCTTACATCATGTCGATAAAGTAAGAAAGACTTACAAGTTATTTTTCTTTATTTCATTTACTGCATAACTGCAGGCTCTGGCAGTAAGGGCCATATAGGTCAAAGATGGATTCTGGCATCCGCCCGAAGGCATGCAGCTTCCATCTGTTATGAAAACATTTTTAATGTCGTGCATTTGATTATTGGCATTTAGTACCGATGTTTTTGGATCTCTACCCATTCTTGCAGTTCCCATCTCGTGTACCGTTGTACCACCTGTAGCGTTGTAATCAAACGACTGAATGTTTTTAAAACCTGCGGCCTCCAGCATTTCCGATGCTGTGTTCCTGGCATCATTGCGCATATTCATCTCATTGCTGCCAAAACTAAAATTGATGCTTACTAGTGGCAAGCCCCATTTATCTTTTTTGGTTTCAGAAAGTGTTACTTTATTATCGGGGTTGGGCAAACATTCGCCCCACGCTCCCATCCACATCGTCCATGGACCGGGCTGGGTAAGTTGTGTTTTATAATCGGCACCAAACCCATCGGCAGTTTTTGATAAATCCTCCCATTCGCTGCGTTCTCCATCGGCCTGGAAAGCATAGCCTCTTAAAAAATCTGCATGCCTGGTCTGTTGATTAATATTCCTGAACCTGGGAACATAAATTCCTGTTGGCCGGCGACCACTATAATATTTATCCTTGTACCCTTCATGCTCACCACCTGCTCCCGCACCCGAATGGTGGTCCATCAGATTCAAGCCTACCTGACCGCTACTATTACCCAGCCCCGTAGGAAACTGATCGGAAACCGACTGCAGCAAAATAGAAGTTGTAGCTATAGTAGATGCATTTAAAAAAATAATGCGTGCAAAAAATTCACTTGTCTCTTTTGTTTGCTCATCAATAATTCTAACGCCGGTAGCTTTCTTAGTTTTAGGGTCATACATCACTTCGCTAACAATGGCATGTGGTCTCAAAGTAAGATTGCCGGTTGCCATTGCTGCGGGGATGGTGGCTGCATTGCTGCTAAAGTAAGCGGAGAAGGGACAACCACGATCGCAGAGGTTCCTGTATTGGCATGGACCCCTGCCGTTCCAACCTTTTGTGAGGTTGGCTACCCGACCATTGATTACATATCTTTCTTTAAATGTTGTTCTTACCTTTTGGGCAAAATGTTCTTCAATACAAGTCATTTCCATTGGCGGTAAAAAAATACTGTCTGGCAGGTGAGGAATTCCTTCTGCCTTACCACTAATGCCTACAAATTTTTCAACATGATCATACCATGGTGCAATGTCTTTGTAGCGAATGGGCCAGTCAACGCCATGGCCGTCTTTAAGATTGGCTTCAAAATCCAGATCGCTCAGCCGGTAGGTTTGTCGCCCCCATGTGAGTGATCGACCGCCAACCTGATAACCCCGTATCCAGTTAAATGGTTGCTCCTGCACATAAGGATGCTCCTGGTCATTAACAAAAAAATGTTTACTGCCCTCAGTATAAACGAGGCTTTGTATGGGGTTTTCTTTCCTGTCTTGTTTAGTTAACTGCAGCCGATTAGGAAAATCCCATGGCCGCATTGAAGCAGTTGTATAATCCTTTATGTGCTCTACATTTCTACCTCGCTCCAGTAAAAGCGTTTTTAAGCCTTGCTCACACAGTTCCTTTGCAGCCCAGCCCCCACTAATGCCACTTCCTACTACAATGGCATCATAGGTAACTGACGCCTTTCCATTGCTGTTTATATAAAGACTATCTGGTTGTTGCTGTTGTCCCATTTAATTTATTTAGTAGCCCAGGAGGATTGCCCCTTTTGTAGTGGAATGCAAGACCGGTAATTACCAGGAATATAATTATAAGTCAGGGCTTGCGTAGCACCCTTTTGTGAAGTGCAAAATGCAATGCTGGTATACTCTCTCAGTATATCGAAAAAAGATTTACCCAGCAACTTGTTCCTTGCCTTACCTAATTTACCAGAAAAATTTTTACCGTCTTCGTAAAAGTGTTTGAGCACCTGCTGCTTTTGCTGGATACTTAATTGCGGGAATGGCTTATTGAATTTGCCAGCAGTATAATCCTGCAGGTCTTTTAAACCCTCTATAAAATTATTCTGTGTTTTAGTGTCTGCACAATCCCTGATTAATTTAATAATCATCCTATAGGCTTCTACATCTCTTGCACCCGGCGTATCAGTCGTGGGAATAACAATTCCAGAGAGTTCATCAATAAGTACACTGTTAGCCTGGAGGTAGGCCAGGTCTGGCTCTTTACTTAAATTATAATATTTGAAACCGGTGTATGTAGCCACAGCCCCGCCACCTAAAACCATGATAGAATAAATAGCTTTTCTGCGATTCATATTTTATTTTGTCTGTACTTTCATCGATAATTTACATCCTGAATGCCTCGGCAATTGGTACTGCAACTATCTGTTCTAATTGTATTATTGCCACGTTAAGTTCCCGTTCCCTGATGACTAGTTTGGATACTTCTGTTAAATATATCTGGTGCGTTTTATTCATCTGCTCCAATGTAGCATCGCCGTCTGCATATGCTTTTTGCGCTGCCTGGTAAGTAGAATAGTCATACTCCATATAACGCTTTTGAAGGATGACGGTTTCATTTTTCTCTTTGTAATTTTCGTAAGCCGTTAATACGATTGCCTTTAACTCCAGTTCACTACTCTTTACGTTTTCGTTGGTAAGCATTTGATTTGCCTGTGCAACTTTCTTGTCTTTTTTCATCCGGGTAACTATGTCAAATGGAATGGCAATACCAAGGTTGTACTTCGGGAAAAAATTAGCTGCTGGTGAATTATTAATAACAAACTCGTTAATGTTAGCGCCTGCATTTACTGAAGACAGCCATGATGATTTTGCGTACCTCAACTGCGCATCGGCAATTGATACATTTGCCTGCGCAATATTCATGGCAGGATTTTTTAATGCTAGCTGAACCAGCCTGATCTTAATTAAAGAATCCTGGCTTGCATTTGTATAATCAAGAGCTGTTGTTGTTGTTGTTGTTGTCCTGGGGTAATTAACCTGGTATCTTTTTCTCACACTATCGGGCACCTGCGGAATGCGCTGGGCGTTTACCTCCAACACTATTATTAACAGGCTTAAAAGGGTTAATAACTGTTTCATAGTTGATTGTTTGAAATCATAAGTAATATGGGTAATTATTGATTGCTGATTTATTATGCCGGCCTTCTTTCTGCCTGGTCAAATTCCAACAATCGTTTCATTAAAGATAATGAAGAAAAAAAGAAAACCCCTCCTGGAAATTGACCTACTGTTTCCTGTGAATATTGTGCTACCAGGATTGGAAACAACGTACAAATAATGACGACCATGTAGAGCCGAAGTTCCTTATTGTACATTTTAAAATAATAAACAATGCCCTGATACAAAATAGAGAGATTGAAAAATATCAGCAGTATCAGACCTATCCAGCCCATTTCCAGACCAATTTTCAGAAAACCACTATCTGTAGGGAAGCCTGCAAGCGGGTGATAGGGGTGATTGTATAGCCCTGCAAAATTCGTAGTACCAATGCCTCCCCCAATTGGATGGGATAGCAGGTAAGGCCTGATATATGCCCTGTTCCTGTCCCTTAAATTCATGGACTCGTCCTTTGAGTCAAAGGTTGTTCTGACTCTATTGAGTGTAGGGTTTGAGTAAATGGGAGCAAACATTACAACCATGGCTACCATTACCGCTGCAAACAAAGTAATTAGCGTGGCCTTATTTTGAATGGTAACAAATCCGTATAAAACCAGCCCCGCGGGAATCATGATAGTGGTGGTGCGGGTACCGGAATAAGCCATACCCAATGCCATTATCACAAAAAAGAAAAACAACCGAAACCTGCGCCACTTTTCCTTTTCATTAATACCAAGTATTAAAGCCATTACTGCCATTGACCCTGAGAGCACACCGAACGAAACCACTTCAGACAAGAATGAAAATTTACGCAACTGCCCACCCTGGTACAGTAATTCGAACGCCCCTGGCGTATTCATGATATAAGCCAACTCCATTGGCAAATACCCAAACCATTGCTGGTAACATCCATACAAAGCGGTAATAAAACTCATTATGAGCCAAAACTTTATAAAAAATCGAAACTTGTCTTTTGTGTCGATAATCCGATAGGCGCATAGATATATCAGAATAAAAATGACCCATCGCTTAAACGCCGCAAACCAACTTCCAAACCCATAAACATTCGGGTTAAAAATTTCGATGGCAACGTAGGCAGTATTAAGGAGTAATACAATTGAAACAATTGTTTTCATTAAAGCGATCCCATGTGTTGCTTCTGATCTTTTTGAAATGTAAGTTCCGATAAAAAGAAAAAATATCATAAGCTCAAGGCCTGAACTAAGCGGCAACAGGTCTCTTCCCAATAAGTGATTAGGAAAAAAAAGAAAAAAGCTGGCGAAATTTACAATGTAGAAACCAATTAAAGGTTGAAATAGGCAATAATAAATGAGCACAATACCAATAAGCAATGCGGCAAATGCCAGGGGCACAAAAAAAAGATCATTTGCAGCGAGTATTCCTCCGCCACAAGCAAACAAAATCAGCACGGGTATTCCCCATGGACTGATGAACTTTTTTTGAATAAGCTCTTTCTTAACCCAATCATGAAATTTAGAAATACTATGTGTATCCTGGTGCTGCATATAAGGCTTTAATAAAAAACGATCTTTAAAAATAGACCTACCATTACTATGGTAACAAAAATCAAAGCTATCACCATGGTGAAGTTGCTCACTATGGCATCCTCTTGTATATCTGAATCTTCCATATCTGGTTATTTACCGGTGTTGTTAACGGCATTATAAAGCTTCCTAACAGAATGCTGCCATGTATGTGATTTGGCTATTGCTATTCTTTCCTTCACTTTATCTTCATCATCTTTTTCGTTTAATGCAAGTTGGATAGCTGCGATATATTCTTCCAGGTTATTACAGAGCAGTGTACTGTCTTTAAACTCCTCCATAGCTTTTGTAGCAGTTGCCACCACAGGCTTACCGGCCGCAAGGTATTCATCAATCTTCCTGGGGTAATTACCTATCGTCATTTGGTTTACAACCTGTGGGTTGAGGCATACATCAAAATTATGAACATATGCCGGTAACGTGGCAGGCATTTTATGACCTAAAAAATACACATTTTTAAGCTGGTGAAGTGCTGATTTTTTAAAGTCTTCGTCTTCGGGCCCAACTAAAACAATGCTCCATGCCGGTTGCTGCCTGGCAATATTTTCCAATAAATCAATATCAAGCCTAATGCCAAGTAAGGCGCCGCAATATCCTATAACGGGTTTGGGTATATCCTGCATATCGGCCGGAAATTTAGCAGGCTTTTTTTCAAATTCGTCCACTTCGCAGCCCTGGCCAATATAAAAAGTATAGGGATTGTATGCCTCGGCATATTCAGCCAGGTAAAGTGAGTTGGTAGTAACTACGTCTACCTTTTTTAAAATTGCAGGCTCGGCCCGCACCCCATGTTTATTAAAGTAGGGCTGATAAAGCAGGTAGTCACGCAGGTAATACATTACACAGGTAGATTGCAGCAGTTCACCAAGGTACAAGCCATTGTAAAAATCATTATCAATGATCAGCAACGGATCTTTAAAACCCAATGATTCGCAGGCTACTTGAATTTGCGTGGCCAGCCTTTTATTATTTTTCCGGTTAAAATAAGTGTATATTTTTCCTGGTGGCAACCAGTT
>JBBSKH010000119.1:0-10354 GCA_038256495.1 Chitinophagales bacterium | reverse complement strand
TTTGCAAAAGATAAACAATAAACTATGGATGGACTTTGCAACAAAAATATTTTTTTGGCTAAATCGCTTTCAACGTTCAGTATTCATTGGTACGGTCCCGGCGGGGATTTTGCAGGAAATTGGTTTCGGGCCGATAGTTTTTAAAAATTGAAAACCCCGCTGGAAAAGAAAAAAGAAATATGTATATGCGGCTTACTTACTGGTAAGCGACCATTATTCGACAAATCAAAAAATGGGACAATATTCAATTTTAAAAGTTGGCAAAGAATTATTGTCATGGAAGTATGACATGCCAGGCTATCTATCATTTCTGTGGAAGCTACAAATTGATGTTCTTTTTTTCTGGACTCTCGTGAAAGAGGTAAACATTTAAAAAGCAATATGGATAATTGTTTCTAACAATCCTGCTCAAATTGACGAATGCCCAAAAGTATAATCGAAAAAATCGTGGGTTTTTCTGTGTGGCTCGTCAAAGCCGAGGCCATGGGAAATTAGTGGTGACCGGGGCAAAAGCTTTTATAAATACCCTTGTTATCGGTTCGTGCATCTAATATTTTCTCTGGCGTATTCCGTTTTTGTCTACAACTGTCAATGCACGAGTGAGGTCAATTTCTTTATTGGTTATGATTTCTTCTATAATTATTCCAGGGTCTTGAGGTTGATACCCGTCAAGTCTGAAATAAATTACTCCTTTTTCTGGCTTATAATTGTATCGAAAAATTAACTCCCCGTAATCTCTGTCAAATGTCATTATTGTTCTTCCCTCATTAATAGCAATTGTCATAATCTCCGAATCCTTTATACTTGGATTGTCCATGCCTATAGATAAAACATCATACCCTTTCTCTTTAAGGTAATAAATGCTTTTATAAGGAAAATTTTCGTTAGCTAACAACTTCATAAAAGTAGTTATGCAGACCTCTTTATAGGTGAAAATAAAAGACCGTCATGAATACACTCCTGAATATATGTAAATACGGCTTGAAGTGATTCTTTTGTAAGTCGTGGATAATTTTCTAGGATTTGAGCTTCTCCCCATCCCTGAGCCAGTAAGCCAACAACATGCTCAACGGATATTCTTGTTCCTTTAATGGTAGGTTTACCAAGCAAAACTTCTTTATCAGATACTATATAATCTTTCCAATTCATACAGCGAATTTAACGAATTTATAATTGAATAAGGAAGCCAATTTTGCATGACCGCTAACGGACGGCGCATGGCGCTGCGGAGGAAAGATTGGGGCACCCACACATCGGAGAAATACATACCGTCAACCATTTTAAATTAGCCGCCATGGCCTCGGCTCTAACGAGCCATTATGTGGAAGCTACAAATTGATGTGCTCTTTTTTCTGGACTCTTGTGAAGCAGGTAAGTACTTAAAAATGATATGGATGATTGTTTTTAACAATCCTGCTCAAATTGACGAATGCCCAAATGTAGAATTGAAAAGATCGTGGGTTTTTCTGTGTGGCTCGTACAAGCCGAGGCCATGGGAAATTAGTGGTGACCGGGGCAAGAAATTCCTGTGGTTTTATGAGTGTGGCGTCGCAGGTGATAACATTTGGGAACAGCGTCTCTCGGGTGGGCGCTAACACCTACAGCGGCGGGAGGAATTCTCTATCTGCGCCAGTAGGGGGCCAGGTAGGGCTTCCTTTCGCCCATGTTTGCGCCGGCCTTTGTTGGAGGCTCGGGCTCATACTTTTGATTTAACAGGAGCGTCCTTTTTCACAGAAAGTCTTCTGCTATTTTGTTTTGCAATTTTCTCCTTGTATTCACTTATGTGTTTACTAATGGCTTCTCTTTCCTTTTGAGTTAAAGGTTTTGACTGTACATAAAAGTCGACATCTAAAGGTTCTTTAATTAAGCCCATGATGTAAGATTTGAAATATTTTTCGATTAATGTTTTAGCTGGTAGCGAATCTATAGTGCTACATAAACATAGTATTTATTTTAACGCAAAAGTATAACAGGTAAAAAGATTGGGAAACACCCTCTGGGGAGAAAAGACCTTAGCCAACCGGGGATCGCATTTGCGAAAAAAAATCTATGCATGCTCCAACAACCATTTAAGGAGCCGTGCGTTTTTGGTTCTCTTGCCGATTTTAATCAAAGAATAAAGTGTATCCGGGCAAAAATACTTTTTGAATAAAGATGTTTTTAAGTCGTTGTGTATGCGTGAATAGGCTATACCCCAAATCATGGTGAGTTTAAGATTGTTGTCAAGGCTGCTAAGAAATACCGTACGCATCTTGTCAAAATCGGGAATCGCAACGGGATAAATTTTATCGCTTTCGATGGTTGGCACAGAATAGGATCTCCTGAACAATTTTAATTCGGGAGCTGTTAAATCTACATCGCCTTCCTTCCGGGTCTCCCACCAATCTGTCGACACATCTTTTACCTTCGGCAAGAAGTCCCGCAGTTCTCTTTCTAAAATCGAATTGGCATGCATTTCATCGTCGTATGTTTCAATGGCTTTTAAATCGCTTTTGTTTAAAAATTCAAAGTCCTGTATGAGGGTCTGCTTGTCTATTTCAAAGCCAGGCTCCTGGTCTATAACCCAGCTTAACATTTCTGCCCGCCGGCTACGGAAATGATCGTTATAGAAATTTTCCTTTGCCCACCGGCTGATCACAACGGAGGTTGTTGGGTAACGCAGCACCCTGTTTAAAACCAGTTCATTTGCTGCGGCATTGTTGCACAGCCAAATTTCGTCCATCTCAGTTAGCGATAGATTAATTAAGCAGTTGTTTAGAATTATTTTTGCTTCCGCCAATTGCCCGCTCCTGATATATTTACTTTCTTCAAACAGTTTTCGAAAAAGTGAAAAAAGCAATTGACGGCTTTCCAGGAAAAATTCATAGGCGTGTGGTTTGTAACGGCCGTCATCATCCTGGATGGAATCCTTCTTTGCTACATTCATATATTGCTTTATCAAGAGCAGTAAGGATAACCTGCTTATTCTTTTTGCAGATGTCCATTCATCATTGGCAAGTTTGATCAGGGCTTGAAGAACCAAGGGATTAAATTGGTAGCAAGGCAGGTAATCCCGCAGCCTGAGGAAATCACGGTAACATGATATCACATCGTCTGCCGGATATGGGTTTTCTATCCTCGCAATTTCACGCAATAACTGGGTTGCTATTTTTTTTTCCATGCTGAAGTGTAAAGATACTACCACATAAACATAGTATTTATTTTAACCCAAAAGTATAACAGGCAAAAATATTGGGGAACACCCATAGCGGAGAAAAAAACAATGTTGTATGCAGTTTTTATTTTTTCTCCAGGTCCGTGATCAATTTTATCAACTTATTCCGTCAAGCCACACTTGCCGCAAAAACCATTGTTGGCAGAAGTATTTTCAAAACAGTAGTCGATACTATTTATTGTAATTGTTTGTTTCTTAAAGGAATTTTGTTTACCAAAAGTCAACTATTCTATTTTTTGAAACTTTTATTTTTTATTTTCTTTTCAGTTACGTAGTCCTTTAAAGTTCTAGTTGCTCCAAAGAATACAACGGCTGTCATAAGAGCTTTGGTAAGTAATGAACTCTCCGGTATAGTAAACCAAATTAAAATTAAAAGAAAAATGTAAGCAAATAATTTTAAGTACGTGCTCATGGGTTGTTTCACAAAGTATGGAATCGTCAAGATAATAATCATGGCTATAATTAAAATAATTTCATATAATGTCATAGTTGAAAAGTTTTGGTAAAGGTTTTAAAAGTATAAAAAAGGTACGGTTTGTTTGCCTATTGGTTTCAAAATTGGTCGTAATATTTCTGCCAACTCACAAAATTGCCGAAACTGCCCACAGCCCACCAATCTATGATTTTGAAAAGTAAATGTATATATAACTTCATTATAAATAATACTATAACTCAACTTTCGTATAATTGATTGTTTAATATAAAACAATTTAAAATCCGCAAGTTTTTATTGGCCGTTTTTATGCAGGGCGGGTTATACATTACTTTCAATTTTGCCCACATCAATAGAGCTCACCTCTGCACAACCTAACGATTTTCTTATTGCTCTATGTGAGGTTATTTTTTTTACAATAACTTATATCTGTACCATCTTCCCGCAAGTGCCTGGTATCATAGGTTTATGACAGGAACAGAAATGACGGTATAGAATTACCGGGTACTGAAATATTTTGTGGCGTCTAATAATGCTTATGTGTTTATGATAGAAACACCCCCGCAACTGCCCATGCAGCC
Source organism: Chitinophagales bacterium (assembly GCA_038256495.1). Lineage (GTDB taxonomy): Bacteria > Bacteroidota > Bacteroidia > Chitinophagales > Chitinophagaceae > Ferruginibacter. The sequence continues at coordinate 6,126 of JBBSKH010000119.1, read as the reverse complement.
CCGGTAGCCAATGCACCCAACATCAATAATCGCAAAGCACTTAACAGCATGGGCTCGCCATTTACTTTGCCACGCAGCAGGCCAAAGAGCAGGAGTGCAGCCATGCTGCTGCTAATAGAAATGATAAAAGCATTGTGTTGGTGGGCGGTAAAATAATAGGGTAGTAGTGGCACGAGGCCGGCAAGGGCATAGGCAAGTGCAATGATGATGGCGGTTTTGGGCAGGGTAGATTTATCGGGTGCTTCGGGCTGCTGCTGGTATTGATGCAGGTAGGCCCGCCATTCGGCGCTGTCTTTTTTTATTTCGGTGGCAGCCTGTTGCTGCATGTCTTCGCCGATGTCTAATTTTTTAAAGAGTTGTACGGTCTTATGTAGTTCGGCTTGCTGCCGGTTTTGTTCTTCGGCATCTGTTACTGCGGCTAAGCCTTCCTGTTTGTAGGCGGCGGCAAAATAACCACCCATACCCATAATAAGGGCGCCGGCTGCAAGGGCAATAAAACCAATGGGCAACACCTGTTCATTGCCGGGCAGCAACACCGATAGGCCGGTGCATACGGCCAGCGTAATAATCACGCCATCGCCGAGGCCTATTACGGCCTGTTTCAACAATCCATTGTGTTGTTTACCGGGTTCCCTTGCTTCTTTCATGAAATTAATTGAACTACAAATTGCTGCATCATGCTAAGATGGCTAAACTTTTTTTGATGATCTGTACGGCATCCAGCACCTGCGCTTTGGTAATAACTAACGGCGGCGCAAAACGTATCTTATCGCCATGCGTTGGTTTTGCCAGCAAACCATTTTCCTTCAGTTCCATGCAGAGTTCCCAGGCAGCATCAGGGTTGCTGTGTTTTATTACAATGGCGTTAAGTAAACCACGACCTCGCACGGTTTCAATAAATGGGGAGCGCAGGTTTTCCAGTTCGCTGCGGAAGAGTTCGCCCATGGCCATGGCATTTTCTGCCATGTGCTCATCTTTTAAAACGGCCAGTGCTTCCATGGCCACTTTGCAGGCAAGTGGATTACCGCCATAGGTGCTGCCATGTTCGCCGGGCTTAATGGTCATCATAATTTCATTATCGGCCAGCACAGCACTAACGGGCATTGCACCGCCACTTAAGGCTTTTCCTAAGATCACAATATCGGGACGCACATTTTCCACATCGCAGGCCAGCATGCTGCCTGCTCTGCATAAGCCACTCTGAATTTCATCTGCTATCATCAGCACTTTGTATTCGTCGCACAATGCACGGATGCCTTTGTAGTAACCATCATCGGGCACTACCACGCCGGCTTCTCCCTGTATGGGTTCAAACAAAAAGCCACAAACATTTTCGTTTTGCAGGGCTTTTTCCAGCGCTGGTAAATCGTTATAATTTACCACTTCGTAGCCGGGGTTAAACGGTCCAAATTCTTTGCGGGAAGTAGGATCGGTGCTAAAGGAAATAACGGTAATGGTTCTGCCATGAAAATTGGAAGAACATACTACAATCTTCGCATTATCTTCTGCAATGCCTTTTACCTGGTAGCCCCATTTGCGGCAAAGCTTGATGGCGGTTTCCACGGCTTCTACACCGGTGTTCATGGGCAACACTTTATCGTAGCCAAAATATTCGGTGATGTATTTTTCGTATTCGCCCAGCAGGTTGTTGTAAAAAGCACGGCTGGTAAGCGTAAGCGTTTGTGCCTGCTGTACCAGCGCATTAATAATCCGTGGGTGGCAATGCCCCTGGTTAACGGCCGAGTAACCGCTGAGGAAATCATAGTATTGTTTATCATCTACATCCCAGAGGTGCACGCCGACGCCTCTTTTTAAAACCACGGGCAGGGGATGGTAATTATGCGCCCCGTGTTGATCTTCGAGGTCTAAAAAATATTGTGCTGCGGTGCTGGTATGTGTAGTAGTATGCATAAAAAATTTGTTTATTTATTTGCTGCCGGCAAAGTTTGCGGGACTAAAAATATATTACAAGAGGGGAACAGGTGCACTATTTAACGAAGCGTTATCAGTGGTTCAGCAGATCGAGGTTGCCGGTAAGAAACGGTATGGTAGTAATTTGTTTGATGCTGGAAAGGTACAGGATTATATCCAACTGAAAAAGTAATGCGCCGGAAAGTTTAGCTGCGGGCGGGTTTCAGCCGTAAAGATGCCGTAGACCGAACTGCCGCTGCCGCTCATGCTGGCATATACCGCACCGGCATCGTACAATTGTTGTTTGATGGCGGCTATTTCGGGGTATAGTTCAAAAACAGGGATTTCAAACTCATTGGAGATATTTTGCTGCCAGGTTTCAACTGGTTGAGCAATTTGTTGCAGCAGATCTTCGCCATTGTTGCTAATGCTGATCTTGCTAAAAGCTTCAGCCGTACTTACATGAATGCCGGGGTTTACCAATAAGAAGTGGTAAGCCGAAAGATCGAGATCAATAGGTTGCAGCAGCTCCCCACGGCCGGTGGCAAAGCAGGGCTGGTTTTGTATAAAGAAGGGACAATCGCTGCCTAGTTGCAATGCATAGTCTAGCAAGGTTGGTTTATCAATTCCCAAATTAAATTTATCGTTCAGCAGTTGCAAGGTAAAAGCCGCATCGGCAGAACCGCCACCAAGGCCGGCACCCATAGGAATGGCTTTGTGCAGGTGCATGTTGATGAAAGGAATGGCCGGAAAATCTTTTCGTAATAAATGGTAGGCTTTTACACAGAAATTGTCTTCGGCTTTGCCGGAAACGGGCAGGCCGCTGCTGGTAAATTCCACTTCGCCGCCAGGCTTATCTGTAGCAATTATTTCCAATACATCTTTTAATGGTAAGGGAAAAAAAACAGTAGCGAGGTTATGGTAACAATCAGGCCTTTTGCCGGTGATGTATAAGCCGATATTGATTTTACAATTGGGAAAAACAACCATGTATTTGTTCCGGCCATGGCCGGAAATATTTATTGTATGATTGAAAATGCTGCGCTGTTGCCGGTTGCCTGCTTATGATGATTTACCGCGGCTCTTTATTTCGTCCCTGATGGCAATGGCCCTGATGTAATCTTCATGCTCCAGTACTTCTGTCAGCAGGGTATTCAGTTCGGCAATGCTCAGCGATTTAAGGTCGCTGGTAGCAGAGCTGTCTGAAGTAACCGATGCGCTGGTGGCGGATGGTTCTTTTTGCTGGTCTTCTTCCATCATTACGCCGGCCTGGTCTAGTATGTTCTCGAAAGTATAAATGGGGCAACCGAAACGAACGGCCAATGCCAGGGCATCGGAAGTGCGGGAATCAATCTCCACCGTATCGTTTGCAGAGCTGCATACCAGCTTCGAATAAAAAATACCTTCCTGCAAATCGTTAATCACTATTTCGTGCAATTCAACAGCAAAGGCCATCATGAAATTTTTCATCAAATCGTGGGTGAGTGGCCTGCTGGGATTCATGCGCTCCAGTGCTACGGCAATGGCCTGCGCTTCAAAACCACCTATTACAATGGGTAATCGCCTCAGCCCGTTTACTTCACCTAAAACCACCGCATACGAATGCGTTTGTGTAATGCTGTGTGATAATGCCACTATTTCCAGTTCTATTTTTTTCATAATCCTTTTAGCCGGTGCTTTTGTATAATGAGGTCAATGTGGCAAATATAAAAAATAATGCCTTTCAAATTGGTTTTTTGGGTGCATTTCAAAATGTCGCCGGTTGGTGAGGACAGCAACCGGGGCTGGTGGCCGTGGGGGGTGTCCCCGCCGCCCACAAGAAGCATAGCCAAAATAAAGCCTTTCAAATTGTTTTTTTGAAAGGCTTTAAATATTATGAAAGGCTTTTATGCTACGCCTTTTAACTTTTTTACCGCTGCAATCACTTTTGGCATCACTTCAAATGCATCGCCTACAATACCGTAATCGGCAGCTTTAAAGAAGGGAGCTTCCGGATCTTTATTGATTACCACAATTACCTTGCTGCGGTTAACACCTGCCAGGTGCTGAATAGCGCCGGAGATGCCGATGGCAAAATATAAATTTGGTGCAATGGCCAGTCCGGTTTGTCCCACATGCTCGTGGTGTGGGCGCCAGTCGATGTCGGCTACGGGCCTGCTACAAGCAGTTGCTGCACCAAGGAGCTCGGCCAGTTCTGTTACCATACCCCAGTTCTCCGGACCTTTTAAACCTCGTCCGCCGCTGATCACAATATCTGCTTCACTCAGCGGAACTTCGCCGGTGATCTTATCTACAGAAACCACTTCTACTTTGGCTGCATCAATAGTGGCATCGAACGGCACTACTTCGGCAATATTGTCGGTAGTAGTTACCGTAAATGAATTCGGGTTCAGGCTAATAATTTTTTTATCGGTACTTACAGCAATAAAAGCAAATGCTTTACCGCTGAATACAGATTTTTTTACCACGAAACCATTGCTGGTATCGGGTAATGCGATGGCACCTGCAACAAGGCCCGCTTTTAAGCGAACACTTAAACGGGGCGCTACTGCTTTTGCGGTGCTGTTGTGGCTGAACACAATTACATTGGCATCTGTAGCTGCTACTGCATCGGCAATTACTTTGGTGTAAACCTGTGCATCCAGGTTGTTCAATGCATCGTTGGCAACGGTGTGCACTTTGCTGATGCCGTAGTTACCCAATGCAGCAAGGTCGTCTGTAACGGTGCCCAGTACCAGCGCTTCTGCTGTGGTACCTAAAGCTTCTGCGGTTTTGCCTGCATAAGCTGCGGCTTCAAAAGATGATTTCTGTATGTGACCATCTGCCTGGTCTATAAATACTAATACGCTCATGATAATTTATTTTTTGAGTAACAAAATCTTAACCCAACATTTGAAAAGAACATTCATTTAAATTAAAAACTCCCATCAAGGTTCCCCCTTCAGGGGGACAGGGGGCCTCCTATATCACCTTCGCCTCATCGTGCAGCAACCTAACCAGTTCTTCCGGTTCGTCGGCACTTACTAATTTAACACCAGCTTTTGCCGGTGGCAATTCATAAGTGGCGATGCTGGTATAGCTTTCAGCTTCCACAGGCTCCACTACTTTCAGCGGTTTGCTTCTTGCGCCCATAATCCCTTTCATATTCGGAATACGTTGCTCTGCCATTCCTTTCTGGCAACTCACTACTGCAGGCAGGGCCACCTTGTCAGTTTCTTCGCCGCCTTCAATTTCTCTTACCACTACGGCATTGTTGCCTTCCAGGTCAAATTTTATAGCGTGAGAAATAAAGGGCAGGTCCAGCAACTCGGCCACCATACCACCAATAGAAGAGCCATTGTAATCGATGGTTTCTTTACCGGTAAATACCAGGTCGTATCCACCATCTTTTGCTACTGCTGCAATTTGTGATGCTACAAAGAAAGGATCGGCGTTTTCGCTGTTTACCCTGATGGCTTCTTCGCCGCCCAAAGCCAGGGCTTTGCGGATGATAGGGTCGCTGTCGGCACCGCTAACATTTACCAGGTGTAATACCACCGAAGGATCGGCTTCCTTTAATTCGATGGCCCGCACCAATGCATACCATTCGTCGTATGGGTTAATGATCCATTGAACACCAGCGGTAGCAAATTTCGTATTGTTATCGGTGAAGGCTATTTTTGCCGTGGTATCCGGTGTTTTACTAATGCAAACTAAAATCTTCATTGCTGCTATTTTTAATGCCCTGCTGCCAGGGAGGTGAAATAAGAAAGTTGTTTATGCAACTATGTGCAAATATAGGCTATGCAAATATATTTTTAAAAGGAACGATAAAAAAATTATAACATGAGCAGGATTGACAAATTACTGGCTTTTTTAGCGGATAATGATAAGGATAGCTTCCTGCAGCATGCCCTTGCCTTAGAGTACATAAAGGTGGGAAACGACGAGGCAGCCCGAAAACTCTTCAACGAAATATTATTGCGGGAGCCTACTTATGTTGGCTCTTACTACCACCTGGGCAAATTGCTGGAGAGGGTAGCAGACTACGAAAAGGCCGTGCGTATTTACAAAAGAGGGATGGAAGAAGCCAATGCTGCGGGCGACCGGCATGCTTATAATGAATTGCAAATGGCTTTGGAAGAAATAGAAGAATAGATAACCCCTGTCCCCCGTCCGTACCGGCACGGGCGGGCCTGAAGGGGAACTTTGAATGAAAATTTATTAGCGTGCAGT
>JBBSKH010000118.1:0-10653 GCA_038256495.1 Chitinophagales bacterium | reverse complement strand
GCGGGAATTTTTTGAAATTTTAGAAGGCAACGAGGAAGGGCGTTCTGCCCTGGTTTCCATTTTAAATTATTTTGAAGGGATCTCCATTGGCATCAAGCGTGATTTACTGGATGATGGCTATATGAAATTGTCGTTTGGAAACGTAGCAAGGTCCTATGTAGAACATTATGGTTTTTATATACAATACCGGCGGGCTTTTCATCGTTCCCCTGATATGTGGATCAACTTTACCAATATGGTGGCACTCTGGAACAGCGAAAACCTTTTATGACAATCTGTTTTTATTTGTTTACTACGAACCTGGTATATAACTTGCATTTAATTGCTGAATGATATGATACCAAACATCAAAAATATTGACATGACAAACTCCATCAATTTAGAAGTAAGCGGCTGGTAAGCATAATGCTGGAAGATTTTTAAAATAGGTTGCCTAAAAATTAAGGCAGCCTGTTTTCATTTTAGGCCATGAAGGAACAATTAGGACGATTTGATGATTAGATAATTTTAAAATTTGGTGATGTGATAATTTGAAAATTTGGTGATTTGAAAATTTGGTGATTGATCATTTGATGATTTTATTTTGGTGCATGAGTGAATGAGTGCTTCAACATGGCTTCAGCAATAAATTCTGAAATGGTTTTCTTTTAGGCGGATAGTTGGCTATGCTGATGGTTGCTGACAGACTTGACCGGGCAAAGAAACACCCCACTGTTTCACGAGTAGGGTGTTAAATAATTTCCGATATTTGAAATATATGATGCGGGTTGTAATTTTTCACAATAAGAGATTGATATCCTCAGAATGTTCATGCCAGGCATGCCCCAAGTTGCGGGGCCGCGGTCACACCCCTATGACCAAAATTTGGCAGGGCATCAACCCTATTTCTTTTTATCATTTTTAGTATGCGTTTTTCGAAGGTCTGCGGCATGAGCTTTTTGATAAGTTTGAATATCCAAAAACCGGCCTTTTTCATCCCTCACTGCATATAATTTTTTGCCGGTGCTGCTGCGGTGAGTTGTTCTTTGATTTGGCATAACACGTTTTTCTACCAAAATAGGTACTTGATATTGCAAATGCAAGTAATATTTTCCTGGGGGGAGTTGATTTGGTAATTTGGTTATTTGATGATTTGGTGATTTGAAGATTTGGTGATTAGCTCATTGGTGGATTAGTTGATCGGTGAATTAGTTGGTTAATGCCTGAATCTGAAACGGCCTAAGCTCTCCCTGCCAAAGGCAAAGTACTCTCCATCTGTCATGCTGAAGAATGAAGCATCTACTTCTTTTAACCATCAGATGCTTCGTGCCTCAGAGATGAATTGTTGCTTTATAGTCCGTGGCTCCTTAAAAACGTAGCGTCGGCGGCAGGCGATAACCAAGGAAAGAACAAAGCAACGGCAGTGGGCAACCGTAATTTCTGTTTCGGGAAAACTTCGGTGTTTGTGTGCTAAACATTTTTTTTGGGCTGCTTTATCCGTACTTGTACGGTTGCGTGAGGACTGTTTTTTGGCAAATTTTATGTTGACCTTAATTGCGTAACTATGCAACCAAACGAACGTTTACCAGCTTCTGAAAATTTTGCCGGGCGCAAAATATATTCAGATCGAATTGCTGTAAAACCCTACTGCATTTCGGAACTCAGCAAAATTTATGAGGTCAGTGATAAGACTATTAATAAATGGCTGAAGCCACTTGAAGCAAGCATTGGAGAAAAGCGGGGACGATTGTATACCGTAGCCCAGGTAGAACTTATTTTCCAGTTTTTGGGCCTGCCTTACTGGATTGAATGATTGGATGAATCCTGACAGGCCTGTCAAATATGTTGGAATGGACAAGTTAAATGTGTTTTGTACGGTTGTTTACGGCAGGTTAATGGCGGACATTTAATTATGAAAGCACTGCCTGGCATCCAAGCCGATGGAGATGATTTTACCACGAGGCTTTATGACCTTAAAAAAGAAATGGAAACAAATCCCGCCAAAGTGTACAGCCTGGCATTTGCTGCAAGGGAAAATTATATAAGTGTCAGCAGCCTTGCAGTGGGTTTCAAAAAACAATTCGGCATCCCCTTTTACAGATACCTGCGCTGCCTTCGGCTTTCCCTGGCTTGTACTTTGCTGGCGGAAACATTCGACCCTGTAGCCTGCATCGCAATAAAGGTGGGCTTTGCTACTTCCTGCGGTTTCAACAAAGCCTTTAAAAAACGCTACGGTATGGCGCCGCTGGCATTCCGTTCACTTTATACAACATGGAACTATGAAAATTTCTCAACATGATCGGGAGACGCTTCATAGCATCAAACAACAAATGGAGGCAGACCCCGGTATGTCTTTCCATCTTCAAACTGTTGCCGAAAATGCCGGCATGAGCCGTTCCAAATTTCAACAGCTATTTTATTTGCTCTTTGCTCAACATCCTTATAGCTGCCTGCAGGAGTTAAGGATGCAAAGGGCACGTGAGTTGTTAGAAGAACAACAGTGGAGCGTAAAAGAAATCAGTTATAAAACTGGGTTTAAAAATTTGTCTTCCTTTAGCACGGCCTTTAAAAGACGCTTCGGTTTTAAACCCTCCAGCCTGTTGTAAACTTTTGCTGAACTTAACTACTCCCTGGCACAAATTTTCCATCCTTTAAAATAAATGAACTGTTGCAGTTTTGTGTTGCATTGCGCATGCAGGGAGTAAGCTGAAAACCTATAAAAGAGTAAGCCCGATTACTAACGACTGAAAACAATTCAACAGTCAACTTATTTAATCATTTTTTAAAAACTCCTATTATGAAATGTATAAAATTGCCGTTGTTTATGACGGCCCTGATGCTCACCGTGTGCTCGCTGTTTGCCTCTGCGCAAGACGAAGTCACGGCTCCAAAAAAAGTAGTGAAAAAGGCGGAAGTCTCTTACCACTACAAAATCAGTTCCGGAAACCTGGCAGATATGCAAAATATCAACAATTGGGAAGTAGCCAGTGCAAGCTGTGGTATTCCTGGAAACAGGCCATGTGTTATTTTGTTCGAGGGTGATGTAAGTGAATTTGAAACATACCTTCAAACTTTTACCAGTGCCGGTGCTATCACAACGAGAGCTGACGAAAAAAAATCGGCACCATAATTCAAGGGGGCTGTAAAGTTAAAGAGGCTGCCACTGCAGCCTCTTTTTATGTTATCGTGGATTCTGCGGCATGCCCGTGAGCCTGATAATCTCTTCCGGGATCGGCAAAGCAAATCTCAGATCGTTGGGGGCGAGCGTATAAGTTTGGTTATTGATCTTTCGTTGCAGGCTGATATTTGCCCCCTCTTTATTCAGTCGCTTTATATCCATCCATCTCACAAAACGCATTACTAATTCCTTTCTCCTTTCTTTAAGAATAAATTCCAGCAATGCTTCATTGTCGGAGATGGTAACTGGCAGAAAACTGCCGGTACGATACCGCTTTCTTAGCAGGGCATTGATGTCTGCGAGGGCCCGGCTGTTGTCTCCCGCTCTTGCATAACATTCTGCCCTGGTCAAATAAATTTCATCTGTAGCAATGCCGGAAAAAAAGCTGCCAGCCAGGCCGTCATAGCCGCCTTTGTATGCTTGTGTTCCGTTGGCATTAACTTTAAAATAAATCAGCCTTCTTAAATCCTCCGTTTCATATTGAGGGTATAAGGTAGAATCAACTATTGCCCTGCCCACGGCCAGTTGCGGCGCCCACGAAATACAATAATACAACTGCTCTGCATGAAAGGGTGCGAAAGGTGCAGCAGTGGTAGCAGACAGCGTGTTGTAATCTATGAGGCTGCTATTTAACTGCAGGCAACTGTCTGCATACAAGCCTGCTTCTGCATACCGGTGCATGGAAAGCAGCACTCTTGACAAATATGCATAGCTACTAACACGGGTGGGGTAGGCTGCGTTGACACCTACAGTGGGCAGCAGGGGAAGAGACATTTTTAGATCTGTTACAATCTTTTCAAATGTTTCCTGCAGGCTGGCCCGGGTGCTGGTAAGCGTAAAGTCTTCTTTTACACGCAAGGGAATGCCCAATGTTTGTGCCGCTGTAGTAGCCTCATAGGCGGGTGCCCATATATTGGCAATCGTAAAAAAGACCTTGGCTCTAATCATCAATGCCTGGCCTTTTAAAATATTCCATTCATTTTGGTCGGCAGCAGTAGGGGTAATTTTTGCCAGGCAATTTAACACGAGGTTGCAGGAATATACCTTTTGATAAGCTGTAAACCAATCATTTAAAAAATTATCATAATGATGATCAGGCTCCCAGGTATACATCCGCTGCTGGCCTGTTTCTTCCAGGGAATTATAATCGGCGTCTGTGAGGTAATAATTGTCGGCACTTATTTCGTCTGCGGTTTCGCCAACCAACATCACGGAATTATTCTCCAGTATTGCCCTGGCATCTTTGAGCGTGGTAGGTACGGCTAATTTTTTATTGGGTTTTTCATCTAAAAACTTTTTGCAGGAATGGTTGGTTATTGCAGCCGTCAAAGCAAGCAGCATCCATATTATTTTTTTCATAATAGTAATTTTAAAAGTTTAGTTTAATGCCAACACTGGTGCTTATACCGGGCAGCAAATCTGTATTTCGGTAGTCGGGATCAATGCCGGCTTTGTTGGCCTTCCATATAAGGCCCAGGTTATTGCAACTGATATAAATATCGGCGCCCTTTATACGGTTGCTGAAAAGCCGGGTCAGGTCAGGTTGGTAATTGAGGGTCAGGTATTGGAAACGCACATGATCGCCCTTGAAAACAGAGCTGGTTGAATTGACATAAAATCTATCCCTATTGGTATTGTTCGGATAGATCACGGAGGGTACATTGGTGCGCAATTCATCTCCTGGTTGTTGCCAGCGATTGGCAAACTCCGCTTCACCATTGGCCGCTGTAAATAGCAAATTATAACTCAGTGCCCGGCCACGAAAATAATAGCCGAACTTATACATTATTCTTGCCGTGAGGGAGAACTTTTTCCAGCTCAGGGTATTGCCCATAGAACCAAATACAGATGGCAAGGCCCGGCCATGGTAAACCAGGTCAGAAAATTGGGTGCCCGCACCATTGAGGACGTTGTAATCTTTGGAAATACTGTCGCTCACATATCCCCTGGGGTCTCCGGTTAACGGATCCAGCCCAGCCGAGCGGTAACTGTACAACGCATACACGGGTTTGCCACCGGCGGCACTTATGCTCATCCCATTGCCGACGAATGCGCTTCCGTTTTGCGAGGCTAAAAAGAAATTTGTCACCGCATCTTTGTTGAATGCCAGGTTCATATTGGTCTCCCATTTTACCATGCCGGTGGTATTGCGGCTGTTGAGTTCAATATCCCAGCCGCTACCTTTCATGCTGGCAGTATTTTTCACAAGATTGCTGGCAGGTACGGCTGTATAATCTACCGCTGTACTGCCAAACAGATCTGTTCCTTTTTTGCGATAATATTCAATGCTTCCCTTCAGCCGGCCATTGTCCAAAGCCCAGTCCAGGCCTATGTTCCACATAGCTGTTTTCTCCCACCGGAGATCGGCATTTTTAAATTGTTCGATTCTTGCCCTGGGGTATAATGTGTAAGGATTGGTAGAGCTGTAGACAATGGTAGTCACGGCTGCCCTCGATGGATCTGCATTGCCACTAACACCATACGTAGTCCGCAACTTGAGTTGAGAGAAGGCCGGTAGTTTAATTCCCTTTTCTTTCAACACATCCCAGGCTGCACCCGCCGACCAGAGGGGTGTCCATTTCTGATTTGTGTTGATGCCAAACAAATTACTGGCATCATTTCTTACGCTTGCTGAAACGGTATATTTATTAAGGAGCGTATGCGAAACATTAGCATACACACTTAAAAAGCGTATGGTAGTTTCATTGAGGCCAAGGCCGTTGGGTATTTGCGAGGTACTTTTGGTAACATAATTTGGAAAAAATGCAGCATAGTCTACAGGTGTAATCGTGAGCAGGTCAGGATTATATCCATATATCCGGTAACTATTGCTCGTAGTAGTTACACTCTTTACATCTGCCCCGGCAATGGCAAAGAGCTTGTTGTTTTTCCAGTTTTTATTATAATTTAACTGCGTACGCCAGTTGTAGCCTTTTTGTATAGCAGCAGCCTGATCCAATATAGCGCCTCTGGGTACCCGGTAGGTGACTACACCAGTTGTTTGGTTTAACACACTGTAACTGTTGGTTATGTTGCGGGTAAAATAGGATGCTGCCGTTTGCAGCAGATTGTTGTCGGTTTGCTGCTGTTGATATTGATAACTCATGGTTGCCTGCAAGCCCTTTAGTATTTTATAGTGCAGGCCAATATTGGCGATCGTCTGTTGCAGTGCTATTTCAGTATTAGTGTGCTCATGATCTTCCAGTGGATAATAATTCCAGTTGAGCAAGCGGCCCCTGCCCACGGTATCTAAGTAGGCCTGGCGGTAGGTTCGCATCACGGGTAAGGCGTTTCCATTTTCATCCGCAAACAGTATATAGGGAGGGAGTTTGCCTGTTGAGGTAGACACATCTCCATAGCCCGGTTTACCAGACTGGCTTTGGCTACTGGTATAAAACACCCCGGCACTTAGATCCAGTTTTTTTGTCAATACAAAACGGCTGTCTGCTTTTAAATTTAGCCTGTTGTAAGTGGCATCCTGGTTGTTAATATTCTGATCGAGCCCGGCTGAAAAATTCCAGCTCATCTTGTTGGTACCCGCATTCAGGCTGATGGCATGTTGCCTGTTCACAGCCGTTTGGTACATGTACTGGTCAAAATCATGCCTGGTATCCTGTTGGCGAAATGCATCAATCAAAGCGTCGGCCTCGGCTGCCGGTAAACTGCCATTGGACTTTTTTATCAGCAGTTCTACCACCGGGCTCAAGGCAGCTTTGGCAGCTCCGTTGATCCGGCTGTTGTAAAAACCTTTGGAATATAAAAAGCTTTCCACATCAATAAAATCACTACTGCTTATTTGCTGCTGGTAGTAGAGGTCGGGTGACCGGATAAAAGTTATGTTGTTGTTGAGGGTGATGCTTAGCGGCTGAGACAGCTTTCCTTTTTTAGTAGTAATTACGATCACTCCGTTGCCTGCCCTGCTACCCCAGATAGATGCTGCCGCCGCATCTTTTAAAATGGTAATACTTTCTACATCATTGGGATTAATATTATTGAGGTTGCCATCATAAGGAAAATTATCCAGGATGATCAGGGGCTCTTTCGGGCCCTGTATACTGCTCAGCCCTCTTACTACGATGCCCGTGCCGGTGCCAGCCCTTTTTTTATCAAAGTAAAGGCCGTTGGCCACGGCTTCCAGGCGATTAAGGACGGTGGCGCCTACCTGTTCGTTCAGGCGCTGTTCACTAATATGCTCAAAAGAACCCGTGCTTCTTTCTTTGGGTAGCAATTGCAAACCCGTGTTTACGGTTACTTCCTGCAAAGCACTTATTTTTTGTTGCAGGCTAACCACATAAGTGGTTTGCGTGGCAAACAATGCAGCCGGCAACACGACTCCACTGTAACTGCTGTGCCCTATACTGATGCTGTCATTGTATTGCAGGCGAATATTGAAAATTCCTTTTTGGTTGGTAGCCGTTGCAATGCCAGTCTGCAATGTTTTTACCGTAACCCCTTCAATGGGCTCGTTGTTGTGGGCGCTCACTACCAGGCCGCTGATGTTTATCATTTGTGCCCGCAGCCCTGGTATGAGCAGGAATAAAAAAATGGTTATAAAAAGTCTCATGATCATTATTGTTTTGGTGATGAATGAATAATAAATGCACGGGTTTTTCGGGTAGCCCGTTGCAGGCTTAGCCCCAGCGGCTGCAGGCAACGACTTACTGTTGCTATGTCAAATTGTTCCAGTTGCAGGCGCAGGTCAAGTTGTTGGGTAAAACCACTTTCATCCAGTACGGGTAAGTCCAGCCGTTCATCTAAAAAGCCGGTCAATGTTTCCAAAGAAGTATTCAGCATGTAGCGGTTATTGGGCATGTCCAGTTCGTTCAGTGGCTTTTCCCCTTTGCTTACATATTTTAATAATTGGTTGCTATCTGCTGTAAGTGTATATACCTCTCTCATTATTATGCTGTCTACGGCATACAGGCCAAGCAATCTTTGCAAATCCTGCTGCATAAAAAGCATTGCTTCCATCAATGGGCGTGCAGGCAGCAACAATTCGTAACTCCGTCCATTTATGCGGGTCCAGCTTTCCAGGCCGGCTGCCGGGGGCAACACATTTGTGTTGCCAGAAAGATTCACCACTCTATTGCTGTTGATGAAAGTATTGTGCGCCAGTAATAAAAGGCTGTAAGGGCTTTGATTGGCCGCCCTTATAGCCGTTACCAACCCCGCTTTGTTAATTTGTCGGTATACGCCCGAACTCATCCCTGGCAACCAGCCAGCCAGTGTGCTTCGCTGTATAATATTATCTCCTTTGCCTGCATTGCCGTTGATAAACCAGGGTGCGCTGCGGTTGTATTGCAACTGGTCTTGCTTGCGAACAAGCTGTTTATAATTGCCGGCCAGGTAGGCGGCCACATTTTGGGCTGTTACTTCCTCTGCGCCGGTAACAGCCCGCACCGTATAGCTGCTATCCAGCCACACGTATTGCGGAATGCTTTGATAGGGAAACAACTGAAAAGCAGTGGTATCGCCAAAGGCAGTTACAAAAGGGTATTGCCCGCCACCCGGTTTTTGCAGCTTTTTCCAGAGCACCTGCAACTTAGCTTTGTTATCATTGGTAACCTGGCTGTTGATCAAAAGCAATTGTAATTGATCTCCGTATTGCTGTTGCAGGCTATCCAGCAGGGGAAACTTTTTTATACAGGCCATGCACCAGGTGGCCCAAAAATCGAGCAGGATGAGTTTGCCTTTTAGTTGGTGCAGGTTGAGGGTTGTTTTGCTTGAATTAAAAAGGTTGGTAAAAACAATATCCGGTACGGTGTTGCCGGGACTCAATGCTTTTGTAGCGACCGGGTTTGGTGAAAGTTGTGCCCTGCCCAGGTAGGGGCATAGTATTAGCAGGATGCAAAAAATACGCTTCATTGCAAGTAAATTTTGTGATGATAAAATTGGAACCAGGAAAGAGAAAATTGCGGGTGGGTTACTTGGAGCGGATGTACAGTTAAGGTGGGCGGTGTATAGGAAGTTGCTCCGGCAGAACCCTTATTGTAAAAACCTTAGGTAGGGTTTTTGGGCTTCTGCTCAAAAGTGCTCTTGAGCCAGTGAATGATAGAATGTTGTTGCATAGCGGTTGGTTAAGTGTTTAAGGAGGAATTGGACGAGCGGGATGGATCGTTTAGCGGGTGTTTATAGTTTTTAGCAATGGCTATGGCCTTGTTGAAACCGCTGCACATTCTTTTGGTTTTTTCTATGAGCAAGGGGCGCAGGTGTGGGCCTTCAAAAAATTGTTGTTCGCCGTAGGTTTCTTCCATTACCCATTGTACAATATCGGGCGCACGGTGTTTTAATTGTATCAGGCGATGGGCATAGCGCTCCAGGGGTTGCTGGTATTTTGCTACCAGGTGAATCATACAGGTTGTATGTTGTAGATGTTGCATGAAGAAGTTTTTTTGATTGGGAGATGGAGTCGAATTTAAATTGAGCCCAGGGTAAATTATACCGGATTTTTCGGCTTGCATGCAAAGAGAATCTGCGGCAAGTGCGGGGATTTTGAGGAGTAATAAACTTTCATATGTGGGTTGGTTAACCGCTTTGAAAGTCTCGATGGAGGTTGAAATTTTCGCCTTGAAAAATATATTGGCGTGGAACTCAACTTACCGCCTTTTAGGTACCTAGGAGAACCCGCACACGAATAAGAGAGCCCACGCCAAAGACGTGGGCATTCAACTTATTATCCCGTGCGCATGAAATTTCCTAGGTTTCAAAAGCGAGACTCAAAGCGAATGCTTCAATTAAATTAATGAAGTGATCGCAAAAATACTTCCGAAACAAATATAATAATTATTTTATTAAATGTGGTTTATAACTCACTTTATTTTTTGGATAATAAGTTCACCTTGGCCCCTTGTCTAATTTGGAGCAACGATATACAGCAGAGATTTCAGCTTTTGGTAAAAGATTTAAAGCTTTGAGAAAATCCAAGTCCTTAACCCAGTTGGATATTGAGGTAGCAACAGGTATTAATCGAGCAGAAATCAGTAAAATAGAAAATGGTTTAAAAAATATCGAATTTATTACGATGGTAAAATTAGCAATTGGGTTGGAACTAGATTTAAGCGAATTTTTCGGCTAGATAGGTATTGAGGATGTTGTATAAATGACAGGTTTCCATCGCAATACCATTTCATTAATTGAACAAACAGGCAACCCAACTGTAAGTCAATATTTTGAAATACGCCTTGCGCTCGAGTTAGATCCAAGTGTTTGCTTTCTGGCCAATTATAGACAGAAACCTCGTTATAAGCTTTCAGTTTCAAGAAAGGAACATACAAAACTCACTATGCGTATTGATGCGTTGTTAAATACCTCCTTCTTTGACACTCCTAAAAGTTCAAAGGATGTTCTGAATGAGTTGGAAGAAAATTATCCAGAAGCTAAAAATATTCAGACAAAAAATATCTCTGTTATACTGAGGAGGATGGTTCTTGCGAAAAAGTTGTCGGTCAACAAAACAAGTCCACGCATTCACTTATACAAGACGAAATAGGGATATT
>JBBSKH010000117.1:0-10759 GCA_038256495.1 Chitinophagales bacterium | reverse complement strand
GAGTTTATAATTACAGGTTTTATGGCCTTGTATTATGTGTTGTATGTTTTTATCAGCATAGCTTCTTTTGCCATCGGAATGGAATTGTGCTGGCGCCGTGTATCGGCCACACAGTTCACCCTCTACATGGCCATTTCTAATATGGGCAGGGCATTTGGCGCATCTCTCCTCGGCCCACTAACAAATTCCTTTGGCTGGCAATATGTAATACTTACCGTTGGCCTATTGTCATTAGCATCCTTATTTTCTATCTTTCTTCTAAGGTTGAAAAAACACCTGGCCAGGCTTGAATGTATAGAAGCTGATGAGGTGTTAAACGATTATAATAAGCTGGCATTATCTGGTGAAATTGGAACCATAAAAATATCCCCACCTCAAATGATTTGAGGTGAGGGAACCATAGCCATGCAGACAAAAATGAAGGGTGGTTTAGCTTTTAGCAATGATGAATGGTTTTATAAAACTTGAGAACACACCTAATTATATTTTATTGAAATTAAAGGCAACACTAACATGGCAATTACAAAAACAAAGGAAGGATTAAAAAGGGTAGTCGGCGTGCAGGGGCTTGCGCTTTCAATGGTAAATATTACCATTGGAGCAGGTATATTCGTTCTTCCTGCCATAGTTGGAATAGCTATGGGTGCATTTGGATTACTTGGTTATTTGTTTTGTGGTATAATGATGGCTGCTATCATGCTTTGTTATGCAGAAATTGGCAGCAAGGTTACAAGCAGCGGTGGAACATACGCCTATGTTGAATCAGCATTTGGTAAATTTCCCGGATTCATTATTAACTGGCTGTATCTTTTTGGTTATGGTGTTTTGGCCTGCGCTGCATTGATGAATATCATTGCTGATTCCTTAGCTATAGTATTTCCAATTTTTTTAATTCCTATTATCCGGGCGCTATTCTTTTTTCTGTTGATTGGTTTTATGGTGCTGATAAATGTTCGTGGTGCTAAACAAGGCGTTGGTTTTGTGAAAGCCGTTACCATTATTAAACTATTACCCCTGCTCGCTATCATCATCTTTGGTGTAGGTTTCGTAAAAACCGATAGCCTGCATTGGGAACAATTACCCTCACTAAAAACATTTGGCAACACAGCGCTGGTTTTGTTTTTTGCATTTGCAGGATTCGAAACGGCCCTTGGCGTTAGTGGAGAAGTGAAAAATCCAAAACGAACTGTTCCGCTAAGCATTTTATTGGCAGGCGTTATTGTATTGAGTATATATATGCTATTACAAATTGTAGTACAAGGCGTACTTGGTGCCGATGTTGCTTCCTTTAAAGATGCGCCACTTGCAGCCGTCGCCCAAAAGATTGTAGGGCCCGTGGGCGCTACAGTAATAATCATTACAACAGCCATTTCCTGCTTTGGATCAGTAAGTACTTCAGTACTTGCAGGACCACGGTCATTGTTTGCCGGAGCAAATGATGGGATGTTCCCAAAGATCCTCAGTAAAGTTCATCCAAGGTTTGCTACTCCACACTACGCAATCATAATCTTTGCTGCATTTATTTTCATCTTTTCTATTTCGGGGGGATTTAAACAATTGGCTGTACTAGCCAGTGCTGCGGTATTGCTTATTTATCTAGCTGTTATTTTGGCAACTATCAAGTTACGCATGATAAAACAACATGCTGCTGAAAACACCTTTAAAATGCCAGGAGGATTGGTCATTCCTTTTATTGGTATCGCTTCCATCGTTTGGCTGCTCACCAGTTTAAGCATATCTGAAATTTTGGCAACCTGTACTTTTTTAGTAGTTGTATGTGTCTTCTATGTTATCATGAAAAAGATGATGAGGGAAAATACTGTAGGAGTGATGGCGAATGAATGAAAAACATGGTTGGTGGAGATACCAACCATTAAATAAAAAAACATGGTTGGTGAAGCCAGCAACCATTAAATAAATTTGGAAAATAGAAAAAAGCCAAACATGATTTTCGTGATAACACATGTTGTGTTGTTGTATTGAAAGAAAAATAATTTATTGACGGGTGGAACCACCGGTGAATAAAATTCAAACAGCCTCGTTACAAGCTAAAAATTCATTTTTACTGTGACTGAGGAGGCCGAAGGCATGCAAAATCAAAAAAGGATGTACAAGTTTTCTCTTTATTAAATCAGACTCAGCATTAAATGGTGAATATTTCAACTACTGATTAAAAAACTATAATGACCCATCAATCAACAATAAATAAAAGAAATCAACGGCAGCTTGTCGTATTTAAATATATTTTCCTCGCAGTAATATGTTGCCTGCAATATCCTGCTCATGCGCAAAAGCCAAGAGCCCGGGATATTGGTATTCCATTTTCCGGCGATCCAGGAAAATACAATGCCATAACCGATGTTAAAGGTGTTGAAGTGGGCTACAGTACTATCATTTCCGGCAGCGGTAAAAATGTGAGAGGTAAAGGCCCTGTAAGAACCGGGGTAACAGCCATTCTGCCCAGGGGGCATAATAATAATCCTGTTTTTGCCAACTGGTATTCATTAAATGGCAACGGAGAAATGACGGGCACAACCTGGGTAACCGAGTCTGGCTTCCTGGAAGGCCCGGTAATGATTACCAATACCAATAGTGTTGGTGTGGTAAGAGATGCTGTCTTGAAATGGTATATAAAAAAAGGGTGGTATAAAGAAGATTTTTGGTACACTTATCCCGTAGTGGCAGAAACTTATGATGGTTTCTTAAACGACATTTATGGTTTTCATGTAAAAGAAAGCAATGCCTATGAAGCATTGGATAGTGCAAAGTCTGGCTTTATACAAGAAGGAAATGTCGGCGGTGGTACCGGCAGCCGGTGTTTAGGATTTAAAGGCGGATCGGGCACTTCATCAAGAGTTATAAAAATTAAAGACTCCACTTATACGGTTGGTGTGTTCGTACAATCAAACTTTGGCAGAAAAAACAACCTCACCATTGCCGGTGTGCCAGTTGGTAAAGAACTTATTGATACACTAAACAATGAACTAAAAGCGGCTCCTTCCTACAGACAGGAAGGTGATGGATCCATTATTGTGGTTATTGCTACGGACGCTCCATTATTACCACATCAGTTAAAAAGAATTGCACAAAGAGTAACGCTTGGCATCGCCATAGTGGGCGGGCTGGGCACCAATGGTTCCGGTGATATTTTTATTGCTTTCTCAACTGCAAATTCAACTGCTTTTCAAAGAAATGATCTTTCAAAAATTGATGAATTACCGAATGACCTGATCAATCCGTTGTTTGAAGCTACTGTACAGGCAACTGAAGAAGCCATCATTAATGCGATGGTTGCGGCTGAAACTATGGAAGGAATTAATGGCAACAAATCTTATGCATTGCCGCATAAACTAGTGATTGATATTTTGAAAAAATATAACCGGGTGAAATGAAATGCGAATTCAATAATACAAAATGCACGAAGAGTTAACCAGGCAACCAGAAGAATCCGGGCAGGAAAAGATCCGGAGAAAAAATCAATATAAACTGTAAAAAATAGTACACACCTTGCTATGTATGATGATCAACAGAATTATTTTACCAGCCTGGTTAAATTTTTAAAGATGTGGAGAACAATAAATTTATAGCTGATAAAAAATAAAAATTCATGGAAAAAATATCATGTTGTGTTGTCATTGTTTATTTTCTAACTGCTACAGCTTTTTCGCAAACAAAATTCAGTGACGAAACAAAAAAATATATTGAGTACAATGATTCCGTTATTGTTTTTAAAAATGTGCTATTAATCGATGGTAAAGGCAATGCTGCAAAACCACATCAAACAGTTGTTGTCAGCAACGGCAAAATTAATTGGGTAGGTGATGATGCAAAGGCTATCGCACCAAAAGGAGCTACAACAATTGATTTGAATGGGAAAACATTGATGCCGGGTTTGGTGATGCTGCATGAGCACATGTATATCTCTGCTCATAACTTTGTACAGAGGTATTTATTTGAATCAGTTTGTTAGCTTTTTTGAACTGGGTGCTGTGAAAAAAAGCAACGATTGAAGACGGTATTACAAAAAATTAATCTGCAAAATAAAACCAGTAACTAATACTAACAAAAATGAAATCAAAAAATAATTACCCAAAAGCGGCTTTACGGCTAATGTTCTTCATGCTGGTTAGTTTTTGCTGTATTCATCAGGTAACAGCACAATCATTTAATCTTTCTAAAGCTGAAAAAGAAATTGCGATACGACTAAGAGATTATGAAAAGGCCTTAAAAAACGGAGACAGTATTGCACTTGGCAATATGTACACAGCCGATGCTGAATTATTCAGTAACGGCGGGCCTTCCACCATCGGTAGGGAAAATTTAATAAAAGCCTTCGCTGGCATGATCCGCGACAGCATAACAGGCTCTGGCTTTAAAACCATCGGGCTTTGGGGTAATGCCGATTTGCTTGTGGAAGAAGGAACAGGCTTTTTTGCCCACACTAATGGAAAAAAAGTATCAAGCGGTAAATACTTGCTTGTTTGGAAAAAAGATGAAGGGGAATGGAAAATTTTCAAGGACAGTTTTTTTTCGGATGGAACACTTAAGAAAAAAAGTAATCCGCAATAAACTTTTGAACATTAATCTAAAATTAAACAATGAAAAAAACTATTCCCCTTTTAACTAAAATACTAATCAGCATGTTGCTGCTAATTGTAGCATCAACTGCAATAGCACAATCAACTGTTGTCCCCGTCATCAATCAAAAACAGGAGCATGTTATAAAATCAAAAATCAACGGCACTACCTATTACCTGTCTGTTTCCCTGCCCATGCATTATTCAAAAACAGATAGCACGCACTATCCCGTTTTGTATATGCTGGACGGAGGGCTTGCATTTCCGATTGCACATGCGGCAAGAACATCGCTCGATTTGGTTGGCGACCTGGAAGATCTGATCATTGTAACTATTGAATATAAATGGGAGCAATCACTAATACCATGGATGACTACGAGATGGAAAGACTACACACCTTCTAAGGATGAAAAATTTGACGTAAACCCAGGTTATTTAAAAATGTTCGATTTGCAGCCTGGTGCTTTTTCATCCGGCGGGGGACCGGTGTTTTTAGACGTAATCAAAAAAGAAATCATTCCCTTAATTGACAAGCAATACAAAACCACAAACGATAGGGGAATTTCGGGCCATTCGTTTGGTGGCTTATTTGCAGGCTATTGCCTGCTCACAACTCCCGGCCTCTTTCAACGATATGGTATCAATAGCCCTTCCTTTTGGTGGAACAATAAGGAAATGTTCAATATAGAAAAATCTTTTTCACAAATAAATAATTCTCTGCATGCAAAGCTGTTTATGTCGGTAGGCAGCCTGGAAGGGAATTCCATGACGCCGGTAATGAGCGCATTTGCAGACTCACTTCGCAGCCATAATTACAAAGGATTAAATCTTACGTCGCACATTTTTGAAGATGAAAATCATATGTCGGTAGTGCCTGCTATGATCAGCAGAACATTGAGGGTATTGTATGGAAAAAACAAAAAATAGAACCAATGAAAAAATTAAACTCATTCCTGGTACTTTGCTTTGCAGCATTTTCCATAAATGCACAAACCAAAGTTATCGACATGCACATTCACTCCTACACCGATAGCGACTTTGGTGAACGGGAGCCAGCACAGGATCATTATGGTACCAAAGGTTCTGCTAATGCAGAAGCCCACCGGCTGGCAACATTCGCCGCATTTAAAAAATACAATATTGTAAAAGCAGTTGTAAGCGGTAATCCCGAAAGTGTAGAAACCTGGGCAGCAAAAGACAATAGTAATATTGTTATTAAAGGTATCCTGATATTTTCTCCGGATGATTATGGTTTGGACTCTGTAAAGTTTGAACAAATGGTGAAGGATAAAAAAATTGAAGTGTTTGGAGAAATTGGCGCTTATTACCGCGGCACAACACTCAGCGATGCTATCTGGCAGCCTTATTTACGCATCTGCGAAAAATATGATATTCCTGTAGCCGTGCATACAGGTGGCGGCGACCCGGGAGGAACATATTCATGGTCGCCGAAAGCAAGACTCAGGCTTGGAGATCCGTATTTAATTGAAGACGTTTTGGTGAATTATCCTAAGCTCAGGATTTACCTGATGCATGCCGGAGGAGAAGAATGGCATGAGCATACCCTCAGGCTCATGGCCTACTATCCACAACTTTATACCGATGTGGCCGTGATGCTTTGGGTTGAACCTAACACACAACGAACGATCACAGCATTTCTGCGTAATGCCAAGACAGCCGGTTATCTCAGTCGTGTAATGTTTGGTTCCGACCAGATGACCTGGCCATATGCTATTGGAAAATCTATTGACTTTTTAAACAGTTTAACCTTCCTTACTAAAAAAGATAAAGAAGATATACTGTATAATAATGCAGCAAGGTTCTTAAAATTAAAACAGCAATGAAACAGGTTAAAACAAGTTTTACGAAAACATTAATATTTTTCTAAAATCCCTTACAGGATAATAGAAGGAATAGATAGGTAAATCAATTTTTAAAAACACTAAAAACTTAAAAAATGAAATCAGTAATTATTACAGGAACAAGCAAAGGTATCGGGTTGGAAACAGCATTGGCATTTGCTGCCGCAGGTTATAAAGTTTTTGCCACTATGCGTAATCCGGATATGGCTAAAGCCTTCGGGCAAAAGATAAAAGATGAGTCATTATCTATAACCATTGCTGCAATGGATGTGGATTCTGATGAATCGGTTAAACAATGTATTGACAACATACTCCGGGAGAATGGGCCTGTAGATGTGCTGGTAAACAACGCCGGCATAGAGCGGCACGGTTCCATTGAAGAATTAACAATGGAAGATTTTAAATCGGTAATGGAGACTAATTATTTTGGTGTACTGCGATGCACAAAGGCTTTGCTGCCATTAATGCGTAAGAATCGTAGTGGCTGCATTATTAATGTCGCATCTATTGCGGGCCATATTTCAAATACACCGTTGGGTGCTTATGCAGCCAGCAAGTTTGCGCTGGAAGCGGTGAGTGAGGCACTGGCGCAGGAAGTAAAACCACACAATATCAGGGTAGCTATTGTGGAACCAGGAATTATTAATACACAAATGGCCAACAACATCAGTACAAGTGATGCTTCCATTTATCCGCAGTCAAAACGTTTTGCCGGCCTTTTTACTGCATCGCTTAAAACACCAACACAGCCATCCATGGTTGCAGATAAGATTGTAGAAATAGCTGAAAGTAACAGTTGGATTTTGCGGCATCCTGTTGGGCCTGATGCAATACCCTTTTTGCAATGGCGGGCATCAATGACAGACGAAGAATATGTAGACTGGAATGCTGCTACTGATGAGGATTGGTACAATGCTGTACAAAATACGTTTGGCTTAGATGCAAGGCAGGCATAAAACATTCTTCCAGATGATGTATTGAGAAATACAAAAAATAAATAAACAATGAAGACATCAACCTGATTCTATTGTTTAGTACAGTTACATTCATTTCAAATGTTTTTAGCCAGGCAAAAGCATCAAACTTTGAAAATGTAAAGGCACAGATTATTGCCTTGGAAAAAGCCGGATGGGAGGCCTGGAAAAATAAAAATCCCGAATGGTTTAAACTAAACACAGCCGAAGGATTTATATCTGTTAACTCAGAAGGGATCAGCAATAAATCAGAAGTGGTTAAATCAGTTGCAACCGACTGCGATGTGAAAACTGTTTCTATTGATAATTTTAAGTTTATCATGTTAAATAAAGAAACAGTTGTTTTAACCTATATCGCTACACAGGATGGTGTTTGTGGTAACAGTAAACTGCCAGCTAAGGTCAGGGCATCTGCTACTTACGTTAAGCAGGGTTCTAAATGGCTGGAAGCTTTTTATATGGAGACGCCTGTAAGTAAATGAAATAAATATGCCGGGAAAGCGGCAAGACGTTTACAAATCTAATTATCGGCATCCCATCCCTGTCTGCCGACAGGCAGGTTCCCGGCAAAAAAAAATGAAAATAAAATTATTCCTACTCAGCATTCTTTTTACGCAGCAGACACATGCTCAGCATCATGCTGGCAGCCATCATGTTTTGCTACGAGGAACCCATAGCAAAAAAATGCTGGAAAATTCTCCGGCATTGCAAAAGGAATTTGAGCAATAGAAAGCAGAGGACAAGGGCTTCTGCTGATAATCTAAATGCGATCCTTACCTGGTTTTACAGCAAAATAATATAAAATGACGATAGATATTTATTATGCCCGGTGGAAAGGGTATTGCAAGTACTATTTAAAAAAAGCTAAAAAATATTAAACCAATTTACAATCTTACGCAACCAAAGCCAACCAACATGACTAACGAAACTAAAAAAAACACACTTATAGCCCCCGTTACCCAGCAGGAAAGAATTACAATTCTCGATAGTCTTCGGGGTATCGCCATACTTGGCATATTGTTGATGAATATTCCCGGTTTCGGATTGCCTGCTCCTGCCAGTTATGGCGACCTTTCTGTTTTAAATGAAACAGGAGCAAACTTTAAAGCCTGGTATTATATAGAATTAACGGTTGCCGGCACTCAGCGGGCTTTATTTTCAATTCTCTTTGGAGCCGGCATTATTTTATTCATAAGCCGGAAGGAGAAAAATGCAGAGGGCCTTATGTCGGCAGAATATTTTTTTCGGCGGCAGTTGTGGTTACTGTTTTTTGGGCTGTTCAATGCTTTTGTACTGTTATGGTTTTGGGATATCCTCTTTCAATATGCCATTTGCGGTATGATTCTTTTTGCATTTCGCAGGCTACCACCAAAAACATTGATAATAGCAGCAGTTGTTTGTTTGCTGTTGCAAACGGTAAGAGATAATGTACTTTTTTACCGTGATAAAAAAGTAATTGCCACTGGGGAAATGATGGCAAAAAAAGATACCACACAAGTAAAATTGACGGTGGATGAGAAAGAGCAACTGGGTGCAATGACCGAACTAAAAGAAAAAACTTCTGCCGAAGGCAAAAAAAAGGAAATGGAAAAAAGCCTCCGAAAAGTACGGGGCAGTTATGCGTCTTTTTATGATTACCAGAGCGGAAGAAGCTTTCATGGAGAAGTACATTACACCTATGATGGGCTTTGGGACATACTGATATTTATGTTTCTTGGTATGGCATTTTATAAAAACGGCGTATTGCTGGGCAATGCTTCAACCAGGCTGTATTGGTTACTATGCATTGGCGGATTGGGATTGGGTGGATTTCTTACCTGGTTTAAACTGCAACCCCTTATTAATTTCAATTTTAATTATTATGAGATCATTAAAAACATTCGTTTTGAATTATATGAAGTAGCCCGGGCAATCAGGTCTGTTGGCATATTTGGGTTGATTATGCTATTGTATAAATCTGGCTGGTTCAAATGGCTATTTGCCATGTTGCGGCCTGTAGGGCAAATGGCATTTACCAATTACCTGATGCAATCTTTACTGGTGGGTTTATTTTTCTACGGCATTGGCTTTGGCATGTTTGGTAAACTGCAACGATTTGAAATTTATTATGTAGTGGCTGCTACCTGGATATTGCAAATTATCTGGAGCCATATCTGGTTGCGTTTTTTCCGCTTTGGCCCGTTAGAATGGCTATGGCGTAGCCTTACCTATTGGAAATTACAACCCATGAAAAAATAAAATTATTAGAAATACCCGCATTCTGTCATGTTGTCCTAATAGCTATCGGGTTGTCGAAACATTGACAGAATGCAATCAAATAAAGTTCAATGGATTGAAACAGTAATTGTAGCTAATGAAAAAGAATATTGGAAAATTAAAGTGCTGCATTCAACACTTGTCAAACTAACCTAAATTTTAGCATTGGGAATTAACTACTATAAAATCCTTTCATTGATCGGATATTTAATATTTTACCTTATCTTTTAACTCCCTAATAAACCTGGCTGCATTTCAGTAAGGCAACAGCAAAGAGGGAATAATACCACTACTGCCATTATTCCATTCCTTGTGAAACCCACCAAAATTTAAATTCCATTCTGTATTAATTATAATAAATAATTCTTCTATGCAGGCAAAGTCAATTAAAGGAAAATCAACAGAAGAAATTAAATCGGGATTTCAAGAATGTATGGCAGATGCCCGCCTACCAGAGGGACAGGGATTCAAGCCCACCCTGGCGATTGTGTTTTTATCCATCAAGCAAGACATAGATGCCATTTGTAACTTGTTAGATGCAGAAGGCATTGCCATATTCGGCGCTACCACATCTGGTGAATTTATTGATGGCGAAATAGAGGAAGGAAGTATTGCCATGATGTTGCTTGATATGAATCCTGATCATTTCAAAATCGTGTTTTCAGAAACAGGTGAGCTTACCACTTTTCAAAATTCCGTTCAACTTGGCATTGAAGGAAAGGAAACATTTACCAAGCCGGCTTTTATTATTGCCTCCGGTTGGTTATCGCAGGATGGTGAGCAAATTATTGAAGGCATAACCAAAGGTTTTGGCAGCGATGTTACCGTTTTTGGTGGCATGGCCGGTGATGATCTAAAACTGGAGGGTCCCGTGGTTTTCACAAATAAGAATAGCAGCGATAAAGGCCTGCTCGGGCTAATCATTGATGAAGATAAAGTAGAGTTAAATGGCATTGCTACTTGTGGCTGGAAAGCAATAGGCACTGCCAAAACAATTACAAAAAGTGAAGGCAATATCGTGTATACGATCGACGATAAGCCTGCATTGGATATGATCATGAAATACCTGGGTGTGGAAATAGACTTTGAT
>JBBSKH010000116.1:0-10764 GCA_038256495.1 Chitinophagales bacterium | reverse complement strand
CTTGCTTCATTTTAAATCTGTAGAGCCTGGCGGAGCCTATTATTACCATTCAGATTATTTTTTGGCACTCACCTATTTTATGTTGGGCAACTATCAAATGGCCGATGCACACATGCAAGCCTGTAGCGATCATGCTTTTTTCAGAGCCGAAGATTTCACCCATTTTTTAGATGAATGTAGTCAGCGTTCGGTTATAGCCAGGTCAGGGGATGAGCAAGGTGTTATTGCGAAAGAACTTCTATGTATCTCTGATTGACGACAATATTTAACCGGACGTTGATTACTGCTTATTCGCCTTCGTTGGTATTCCTGCACCCCAAAGTAGACCAGCACTTCAACCTTCAGACTTCCTTCGTCCCGAATGCCTAAGGGATTGTCTCCAGCGACGCAAAGATTGAAGCGCTCCGAAACTTTATCCCAAATAATGAATAAGCATATTGAAAGGGTCAATACCTTTTTCATAAAATAATGCAGAAGAGTAATAATATTCTTCAGGGAAATTACAAAGCCCCGCAACAACCGGAATGAAATGGATGTAATCCAATTTTTGAAGGAAGACAGGCTCTGAGCTTAATTCGATACCACCGCCATGGTACCTAACTTTTCCCCTTCCTTGCTATTCCTCCATCACAACTAAGCCCGCACTAAAAAAGTATTCTTCGGCAAGATATTATTTTGATGGTTTCGATGATTTTATAATGGTTACTTATTATAGTGGCAGTTGAAAATTTAGCATTGCAAGATGCCGCTGGCCGGGAGCCCAAGCGGCGGCAACTTGTAAGTTCGAGATACCTACAGCGGCAGAAAGACCAACCTTGGCAGAAATTTTATTTTCCTCCTGTACCCACAATGTTGTATTGACAACAACAGCTGGCATTTGTACTTTGCCGCAGTTATTAGCACAAGTTGTGTTCTACTCTTAACTTTTAAGCAAAATCATTATGAAACTTATCGAGTATGTACTGGCAGGCCAGGCTGTTTCTAATCAGGATGGCACATTACCTGCACAAGTAACTAAGTGTACGGTTGTTCCTGGCCCAGGCGCAATGCCACACGGCAATTATCCCAATGCGCTAGATTTTGGTATCGACGGAAAAATAAGTGCTGTACTTCCGGTAGCAAGCATCACTACCAAACAATTTTGTATCCGCACTGTATTCAAAATTAACCAGGCTGTTACCGATCGTTTTAACCTGGTGGAATCGGCCAGCCTTCCCTTTGCGATGTTTTTAGATAAAGCCGGTGGTACAAATGATTTTAGAATCGAGGTGGCCGTAGCCCCTAAAGCCCACGGTTGGTCAGGTACATCATCGCTGTTTTTTACCGATCTCAAATTGGATAAATGGTACACCGCGGACTTGGTATATGATATGGATACTGCAGGCTTATTTATTGATGGGACATTGGTATCGGTTCATGCATTTCTAAAAGGTACTATTCAAAAGTTTTCTGGCAATCGATTGTATATCGGTTCCTGGGTAGATGGGTCAAAATATCACTTCCCCGGCCAGATAGCAGCCGTTACCTGGTATGATGATGAAATACCTGCAGAGCTGGAAAAACAATTGGATGAAAGAAGAAGTCATGCAGAGTGGTTTTTAACCTATAAATATGAAGCCATTAAATCAAGGATTAACCCCGGCAATTTAAAAGGGAAATATTTTTTCAATTACGAAGCCGGGGCTTGGGAGCAGTTGTTTGATGCAGGGTTAATAATGTACCATGAAGGTATAGGCGCAGCATTTGAAATGCATGGAGCTATCTTTCAAACCTATCAACAGGTAAGATCCAAAACTGCTCTCGGCTACCTGGTGAGTGATGAAGGCAATGGTTTAAAGAATGGAAGTAAAAAAAACATTTTTAGCAAGGGCGGTATTTATTGGAGTCCGCAAACAGGGGCGATACCCGTAACAGGACAAATTTTCCTTGATTATGAAAATATTGGAGAAGCAAGCTACCTGGGCCTACCTATTTCGCAGGCAAAATCAATACCAGGCGGACTGGAACAAATTTTTCAATCGGGTAGAATATATTATAAAAATGGAGCCACCAATGCTCATGAAGTACATGGGGCCATTCTTATTAAATTTCTCGCCTCTGGCGCTACTGCCACCTGGGGTTTCCCGGTAAACAACGAATCTGATGTGAAAAGAAATACAACTGTTATTGGCAAGTACAGTGATTTTGAAAATTGTACCATCTATTGGAGCGGGAGCACTGGTGCTAATGAGGTGCATGGTGACATCAGACAAAAATACCGTGACCTAAACGGGCCTTTAGGTTCATTGGCATTTCCTACTTCTGATGAAGGTAATATTCCCGGAGCCTCCGGCGGTGCACGTTTTAACACCTTCCAGGAAGGCAGTATTTTATGGTTTGGTTCCTTCAGCAATATGCATATATGTATGCCTTTTAAAATTTACCTGGGGCGTATTAATACAAAGGAGAGTGAAGGTTGGGGAAGGGGACAGAATGATCTGTATATCCGCACCCTCATAAGAGAAAACGGAACTGCCATTTTAAATAAACGTTTTCCAAACTCTGGAGATTATGGTGGAAAAAATATTGTAGATATCAACCAGAAACTAACAGCTGTTATTAAACCCAACCGCCCGGATAAAGAAATAAAATTTACCGTTGATGTTTGGGAAAGCGATTGGCCCGACGCTGATGAACACCTGGGGATTTATAATAAAACACTCAACATGGCCAACGCATGGGGTATGGCTGAAAACAATGGCGTTTTTAATTCTGGTTCTTTCAGTTCTATTAATAGTATCACCTGGTCAGTACAGCCCGAGGTGAATATTAATACACTTACCATTAACCAGAAATGGTGGGGCCTTGGCAACAATCCCTCTACTCCATCCCTAAGTTACAGTCAATATGCTTCTGCATTCAGAGATGTAGATAGCGAGGCTGAATGGTGGGACTTGACGGACTGGTTGGAAAAAGCATTTTATGAATTGGTATGTAAAGGACTGGCAAGTAATGGTAACTGTTTTGGCATGTCGCTGGAAGCGATCAACTCATGGAAAGGTAAAAGTATTTTTAGTTTGCCTATCGATCGTTTTAATACCTGGAATGCCATCAAAAATGAAGTGAATGTAAAACACCAATACCAGGTGGGCGCTTCTGCCTTATGGTGGTTTGTTGGACAATTTTTATCAGGCAATACGCATGATCCTATAGATGTTTTTACACGAACAAGGGATGCTTATAACAGCAATTGTAACCCAGTAGTATGTGTGGCACAAAACTGGAACTTTACAGGAGCACCACATGCCATTATGCCTTACTCATGGGACAGTAGCAGTAAACCATGGAAAATGGGCATACTGGATCCCAATGACCTTAGTCCGCAGGTTTTGTATGTAGATCCCGATAAAAATGAATTCAATTATAAAAATGGAAAATACAAAGGAGCGAAATGGAGTGGAGGCCGATTCCATTATATGCCGTACTCAGTTTTGAATGAAAGACCAAGAACACCTATTTGGGATGCCATTATGCTTTTGCTAACAGGTACTGTTGTGATTTTAGGAAGTGATACTTACACTACTTCTTTTGCTGATGAAAATGGAAATGACCTGGATGCATTCAGTGCCGATTCCACTAACCGAATGAAGCAAGGCAAATCGATCAACAATAAGTTTGTTTCGATGAAAGGGTTTGATGCAAAAGCAGTCAGGGCATTAAAAACAGCTGCAACAAGGAACACTGCCTTAAGTGCTGCTGCCTATACTAGAATACTCGCTCAAACAAGAGGTGTATTGGCATCTGAAATGTACTTACGGTCAGAAAAAGAAAGCGGCTTGTTCACACCTGTACGGCCCGGCATTTTTGATGCTTCGATTGTAAAAGGCCTCACCATGGCTGAATTAATGAATGAAAATGCTGTTGCCAGAAAATTATCGCAACTACGTGCAGACGCTGGATTATTCAACAACTTAAAAGACAGGGAGCTCAGCTTTATTGCCAACGATAAAAAATTGTTGGCCGGATTAGACAAAGCCAGTGCAGGTTTTATAAAGGATCTGTATAAAACCCTGCCTATTGAGAAAAATTTCATTCATAAAATGAATGGACTTACCAATGGTAAGTTTGAATATGCCGTTAAAAATAAATTACAGGAATTCATGTTTACATCCACTGTCAAGACAGGCGAGCCCGGAACTATAAATGTGAAAGACTTGGGAACGGCTGCATCGGTAGCAAACTTAACCACTACCCGAGATAAAACAGTAAAGCTGGAAATTAATAATAAGTTGGGTGTTAACGGCGATACACTTAAAATTATCATTGATAAAATTCCGGCGGCGGCAGGTAAAGAATTAATGTTGAATACTAAGCCAGGACTTTCGGGCCTTGATATTATTACCACAGCAGAAAAGGTAAATGCAATAGTAACCATAGAAGCTAACCTGGATAAGAAAACAATCAAGCGGAGTTTTGGTTTAGAAATGGAGGGTGGTGTAAGGATAAGGCCAGCTATGGCACTTGACAGCCCAGAGCTTAAGATCTCAAATATTGATTCTTTATTCGGCCAGGCAACAGGCTCCCGTATCATTAAAAGTGTTTAGTTTTTTTGAAGAGGGGCTGCCTAAAAAGGTAGCCCCTCTTATTATCCTTCAATCCCGTCTGGCGCAGACTTGTAACCAACTGGCGCCTTTAGCCATTGCTATCTAGCATTGCATTAAAACCATTTATTGGGCTACAGCCTCTGAGGAATTTTATAATCTATTCCCTATTAGTTCCCCACCGCCATGGTTCGTGTCTCCCCCACTGGGGCCAGTGCTCAACTGAAGGTTGGTCACTGGGTCTTGTAAATCCAGCGGTCTGTCACCGCGGCATGGTGCAGCTTACATAGACGAAGCGACAAAATTAAAAGCCAATAACTTTTACCCAACAACAAAGCGGCTAATTGATCTATATTTGAACTGCGGCGTTAGCATTTAGATGACCTGCCGTCAAGAACCAATAAAAATGAAACTCTCCTTTAAACACTCAGGACTCTTGATTGGAATTGCTTTTGTCTGCTTAAGCTTCCTGTTTTTTCGGCCATAGTTCGTGTCTTTCCCGAACCATATCCGCTTCGATAAAAGCCCAGTAAAGTTATACCGTACAAGAGTCCCGAAATAATCGGGATGGCTCATCCCGAAATAATCGGGATGAAGAAAAATAGCACTATAACTGCCGGGCTCAAAAAAGTTTTCACCGCCATGGTTCGTAACTTTTCGCCTTCCTGCTATTCTTCCAACACAAATAAGTCCGCAGTACAAAGTTTTCCAGTGTTCTTCCTTTAAGTAAATCCGGGAAGTGGATTTTTAAAAAGAAATAAAGCGTTGCTCTATTCCTCCTGCATCTCCTACGGCTGCAGCAATTGAAAAATAACCTGCCCACCAAAAAATGTCTTGAATGCATATTCTTCCCGCCTTCGTTAACGTCCGTCCAGCACAACTAGGCCGGCACCACAAAGCTTTACAATTTTTTTCGCCAATTAAAGGTCTTGCAAATTTAATCTGGTGGCAGTTCTTCTCCGAAGTTGAGCTTCTCCAGACTGATTTCATCCTCGGCCTCCAGTTGTAGTAGAGACTGGTAAAAGTCCTGCCTTAATGATTGAAGCTCTGAATCGCTCAATTCCCTGGAAGCTTGAAATGTATCCTTTTTGGCTGTAGGGGAGATCTTGATATTTTTCTGGGATTTCATAGGCCGAAAGTTAGGAATTTAAATCATTAAGAGCCTTTAACTTTCACCCATAGCAAGCTTTCTCTTTTCCACCTTCGGTTTTATTCCTAAAAATGGTTCCGGTATTTTGTGCCACAGAATTGAATTAATATTTTGTCCAGTTCTTTCAATATTAAACCGGACAAAACTAGCTACCCTCACAATGCTGATGTATCGGAATTTACCAGGATCATTTATTGGGCTAAAGCCCGGGACGCATTTTATAATTTTATTCCCCGGCCTGAAGGCCGGGGCAATTAATAACAGCGGACATCCCCACCCTGGCGGCAGTATTTAACCAGCGGTTGGTCACTACTGCCTGCCAAATCCATTGTTGATGCTTTCGAACTTATGGGAGTAAAGCCAAGAAAAGGAATCATCAAAAAGAAAGCGAAGCCTTGCTTTATTCCTCCTCCACGTCCTACGGCTGCAGCAATTAAAAAATAGCGTGCCCACCAAAAAAGTCTTGAATAACATTAATAGAAACCCTAATGCCGTTAACCAATTGGGATGTTTATAAATTTCACAGCTGCTTTCCCTATTTTTGACAGGATAACTGTCACTAACCTTTTTCAAAAAAATAAGCTTCTATGAAATTTTCTTTTTTACTTGTCCTCACTTTTTCTTGCTTAGTGGGTTATACACAAAAGTATGCTGTAACCCCGCTGGCGGAATTTAAGGGAAAGGGCATTTATAACAAGAGCGACGCTGTTTATTACAAAGGGAAAATCTATTCGATTGACATTACCGGCCGGCGACAATTAGCCTATACAGCGTCTTTAGAGAAAACAAATTTTTCTGTTAGCCTGAACCAGTTTGATGCAAGCGGGAATTTACTGAAAGAGGTAAAATTGGGGGAAGGCGAAGATATATTTGGACCTATAACACCCCGGTATGCCATTTTAAACGACAACCTTTACCTGCTGTATTTCACTTACAATAAGGAGACCGGTATGTCTATGCACCTTTCCGCTGTAAACCATGAAACTGCTGAGGCAGCATTATCAAAGCCATTAATAAGCATCAACCAGAAGAACATTGGCGTATTAAAATTGACGAAGTTGTTAAACGATTATAATGTGGAAATGAATGTATCTCCGGATGGGAGTAGAATGGCATTCGTTTTCACAACAGGCCTTACTAATATGTATTCTTATGCAGTAGCAGATAAAAATATACAGGTTGTATACGCCGGTACCGGAGAAGTAGATGGCGAAAAAACAATCATGGTAGGAAATACGATCGTTACCAACGGCGGCGATTTTTATGCTACTATGCGTACCAGGACAATGGAAAGTAAAATGCATTACCTGGTACAAGGCAGGGAGCTGAACAAAAAAGTGAAGAGCATAGAGCTTGCACAAGATGGTCATAAAATCTATAGTGCTTCGGTAGTAACGGGCTCCACTGCAAGCACAGTACATGTGATAGGGGTATGCGGGGAAGAAAAAAGTCCCTTGATTTCTGCAATGTATACTGCACCGATAAATACACTTACCCTTGCAACAGGCAACGTAAAGCAACAAGACATACCAGAGCCACTTATAAAACAGTTTTCTAAAGATGGTTATGGCGGCAAAAAGGGCCTTTTTGCGTATGCTAAGTTTGCTGCATATACGCTTGATGATGGCACGAGCTTCCTATTGAGTGACGCATCCCGAATATTGATGACCCAAAACAGGACGCTAAATTATAAAGGCAATATACTCCTGGGCATTTTTTCGCCAAATGGTAGTATATCGGTTGGGTTTATTTCTAAGAGAGAAACCTACGGTAGTAGTTTTTACAATGCTTTTTTTGTGCACAATGCCGGTGATAAACTGCACATCGTATACACCGACTCGCAAGAGAACCTTGCCAAGCCAGTTGGGGAGGGAGCATTGGTGCCATTGAATTCAAAGAAGGATAACAATTTAGTTGTGGCAAGCATTGACGGCAGTGGCAGGGTAAATAGAAATGTCGTTGACTCCAAATCACCGCAAGGCTATTTTTTCGAGCCTGGTTATTGTACGAGTATAAGTAAGCATAAATTTCAGCTTAGTTTGGCTCAAGAAAAAATTGGCCTGAACAACATCACTACCAAAAACTTTTTATCCCTCGTAGAGATTGAGCAGTAAGGCTGGTTTGTGGAAAATGCACGGTTTGATAGCTTGCTTCAATTTGCACACTATCGCCATTTTTCAACCGAAGGTTGCCATCTCCGCCATGGTTCGTGTCACGAACCAAATCCGCTTCAATAAAAGCCCAATAAAGTTATACCGTACAAGAGTCCCGAAATAATCGGGATGGCTCATCCCGAAATAATCGGGATAAAGAAAAATAGCACTACAACTGCTCCGCTCAAAAAAGTTTTCACCGCCATGGTTCGTCCCTTTCCGCCTTCCTTGCTGTTCCTCCATTCCCACTGTCGCCAGTGTTTAACCGAAGGTTACCACCCAGGTTCGTAACTTTTCGCCTTCTTTGCTGTTCCTACATCCCCCACTGGCCCCATTCTAATCGCCTCCGCCATGGTTCGAGTCTTCACGAACCATAATCGCCTCGATGGAAGCCAAAAAAAATTATATCTCTGCAGCGTCTTTTAGCCTGCAACGCTGTTCCTCACAGCCTGGATGGCCGGCAGCTTCTACCGCTCCTGTAGTTTCCGCGGTAAAATAAACACCGCTGACCTTTAACCTTTATATTCGCTTTTTTAAATGTTCAAAGCATATTTTTTTGAGAACTTTTCGAATGCGTGTTATTAAAGCCTCGCTCCACTTGTTTAATAGTTACAAGCTTGCGGGCATGTTCGTTTTCTTTGCAGCCAGCGGGCTTACCAGCCAGGCACAGACTTTTAACGAAAGCAATTATAAATTTTCGATAGCCCCTGCCACCAGCCCCATTGTGGTTGATGGCAAAGCGGATGAAGCTGCCTGGGCTGCCACTGCCGAATTGGCTCCCTTTCGTCAAAACTTTCCATACGATACCGGCGTGGCCATTCACCAAACAAGGGTAAAAGTGACCCACGACAAAGATTATTTATACATCTCTGCCATCTGTTATCAAAAAAAGTACGTGGTGCGATCCCTGCGCCGTGATTTTGAAGGTTCGAGCACCGATATTTTTACAGTTTTAATAGATCCTTTCCAGGATAAATTAAATGGATTTTATTTTGCAGTGAGCCCCTACGGCGCACAAAAAGAACAGTTAATTTTTAATAGCAATGAAACAAATATTAACTGGGACAATAAATGGTACAGCAACGTAACGAGGTACGATGACCGCTTTGAAGTAGAAATGGCCATCCCTTTTAAAACGCTGCGGTATAAAACCACCGAGGGCATTAACACCTGGAACATTAATTTTATCCGCAACAATCTGCACGATAATGAAAGAACCTGCTGGGCAAGCATACCCCGTAATTTCCGGCTCTTAGACATTTCTTTTAACGGCAGCATGGAATGGAAACAACCACCACCCAAACCGGGCACCAATATTTCTTTAATACCTTTTGTGGCTGCTGCACAAAAAAAGGACTTCGTACGAGGTACAGCCGGCAATACGTCACTCACTGCGGGCCTGGACGCTAAAGTGGCCATCACACCCTCTTTAAATTTAGACCTGACGGTGAACCCTGACTTTTCGCAGGTGGAAGTAGACAGACAAATTACTGACCTCAGCCGCTTTGAGCTTTTTTTTCCGGAAAGAAGACAATTTTTTTTAGAGAACAGCGATCTGTTCAGCGAATTCGGTTTGCAAAATTCCAACCCGTTTTTCTCCCGCCGCATTGGCATTTATAACAGTCCGCAAAAACGGCAGAACGTTCAGATACCAATCATTGCCGGGGCACGGATAAGCGGCCGACTTAGCAATAACCTGCGCATTGGCTTACTGGATATGCAAACAGCTGCCAGCGCCGCAGACAGTCTCCCGTCCATCAATTATATGGCAGTATCTGCGCAGCGAAAAATTGGTACCCGAAGCAACCTGGCTTTTTTATTTGTAAATAAAGAATCGCTGTTAACTGAAAAGAGCAGCCAGTTTTTACAACAATCTAACAGCGTAGCAGGAGCCGAATTCAATTATGGATCTGCCGATGCAAGTGTTACCGGCAAAGCATTTTACCATAAAAGTTTCAGCCCACTCAGCCAGGATGAAGCCTACAATGTGGGCGGTAGAATTAACGTAGTGAAGAAGCACTTCCAACTGTATACCAGCATCAATGATATAGGCAAGAATTTTAGTGCCGAAGTGGGTTACGTGCCACGCCTGAATATCATCCGCCATACGGCTGGCTTTAGTTACCTTTTTTTTCCGAAGGGAAAACTTTCTAAAAAGGTGAATACTATCAGACTTACACCGGACTATGACGTATCCTACAGTAAATTAGATAAACGGGTGACCGATTTTGATGCAGGATTGTTTTTTTCGGTACAGTTTCAAAATAGCTCCGATTTAAGTGGTGCCCTGATGCGTATGGATTACACCTATCTATTTCGTGATTTTGACCCCACCAATAAATACCAACCGGGTTACCAGGTGTTGAAAAAAGGCAGTTCGTACACTTACTTCAGCAACCGCATTGGCTTCCGATCCAATTTTGCAGATGCCTTAAACTACGAGGTAAGGCTGAGAGCAGGCAATTATTTTAATGGCACACTGGTATCGCTGCAAAATTCTGTTAGCTATCGCTGGCAGCCTTACGGTTCGTTGTCGCTGGATGTTAACTACAACCGCATACGCTTACCCGAAGGATTTAATAAAGCGGATTTTTGGCTAATTGGCCCGCGGCTTGATTTGACGTTTACCAAAGCTGTTTTCTTTACGAGTTTTATGCAGTACAACAATCAAAACAACAATATCAATAT
Source organism: Chitinophagales bacterium (assembly GCA_038256495.1). Lineage (GTDB taxonomy): Bacteria > Bacteroidota > Bacteroidia > Chitinophagales > Chitinophagaceae > Ferruginibacter. The sequence continues at coordinate 193 of JBBSKH010000116.1, read as the reverse complement.
TAACTCACGCTTTCAGTGGCGCTTTAAACCAGCAAGTGATTTCTTTTTGGTTTATACCGATAATTACTATGCACAGGACGACCCCGCCAATGCCATACAATCTTTTGGTAAAAAGAACCGTGCCCTCGTAGCCAAGTTCACTTACTGGTTTAATATTTAAGCCTCCTATTTTGAAGTGATGAAAGAAATTCCT
>JBBSKH010000115.1:0-10802 GCA_038256495.1 Chitinophagales bacterium | reverse complement strand
TAATCTCCATCTAAAATGTTTTTTGCCTTATTTACTTTCTGGCCATTCTTCTGCAGGTCTTCAACATCTACTTCTATACAAATAGAATGTACATTCAGATGTCCTACACCATCACGGATCGCCGAATTTTGGCGGGGTGCATCACCAAGGTCAAAAATACCACCAAGGTCTACAAAGAAAGGATCGTCAATGGGACCACAGTAAATTTTTTCTTTTGTACTGGCTTTAGTAATAGCTTCCTTGAACAACTCCTCGTAGCTACCTGCGCCCAGGCCTACAGCACTTTCTATACTGCGTGGGCCAATGTTGTTTGGCGGTACTACGCCGTTAGAAATAATGGTTTGAAAACTCTGCCCACCATTTGTACTTTTTAAACAAGTGTAGGTGGTTTTAAGGTTTTGCTTGCCAAGGCGGATGTTGAAGAAGGTAGTAGGATCTTCATTTACCTGGCTGAACATAAATCGGTAAATGATGTCATCACCTGTGGTAGCCGTGTTATTGTCCACATGAATTTCATAACGAACATCTGTGCCAAATGAGTAATAGTTTGGCCCACCATAGGCTAACTCAGCAGGGCTATAGTTAGCTATGATAATCATTTTGTTTGGGTTTTGCGGACTTTTAAATACGTACAGGTCCGTATTGTCAGCCTGCGGGTCATTGGCAATCAACGGTGCTTCACGGTGGCTCGATGAAATACTCATTACTGCAAGCATTGCGCAGCATAAATACTTCAGCCACCTGGTGGATGTAAGTGCTGTTTTCATTTAATAATATTTAATAATGATTTAATGACGGCTCATTCTATAACCATTGGGTTATAGAGCGGCATATGGATATTGAAAAGTTTGTATTCCTATGTTTGGTTTGGTAAACAAACATTTAAATGGAAGTGAATCAGGTTATTTACGAGAGATCTGTTAATAAGGATTTAACAACATGTATTTATATTTTGTAAATAGCAGAAGTTTTAAACTTTGATGATTAAATACTTAAACAAGGTTGTAGTGTTGCCATTAAAGTGTCGGTGGGTTTCCGGCGCCCCATTATAAAATGGGGGAATAAAAAAAGTGACTCTTGCCGTATTTTAAGAATAATGAATTGTGAAATAGTATTTGTAGATGAGGATACTAACAAGCGTATTAAATGCGGTCATCCGTTTTTAACCATACAACATAAAACAATTTGCGCCGGCGCCCCTAAGCTTTTTCGTGAAAACACGCCGGGTGCTTCCCGGCTCTGCCAGCGCTGCCGGCTCTACCACAAACCACGGATAGTTTTGCTTGTTATCTTATTAAAACATAAACAAGAACAAGAAAGTTTTAAATAAGTAAAGGTTTGCTGTTGACGCTGCTAAAAACAGGAAGCCACTGCTGGTAGCCATTGTTAAGAAATAGCGCAACAATTATTTATGTTGCCTAAACAGCCAGGCCACCATCATTGGGTCGTGACGGTTGCATGTTATTAAGTACAGCTTATCACAAGTGTTACAATTTAATTTTCTCCATCGCTTCCGCTACATATGCCTGTAGCAGCCTTGCGCTTTTAATATCTTCTATTGATAACAATTTTTCGCAGAGTGCCTGCAATTCCCATTGAATGGAACGATCATTTTTACCATAATCCCAGATGGGCAAAATGCTGGTGACGAACATTGTTTCCAGGTCATGTTCCTTTGTGATGATAATGATATCTTCGTTTTTACTTCGTATAACTTCATTGGGTTTATTGGCCAGCCGGAACATAAATAATTTTGCCAGGCCACGCAGGCTTTGTACTGCTGTGCCGGGGTCATTAACACCGGGGCTTAAGGCCCGCAGCGCTACTTCTGTAAGCTGCCGGAATCCATAAAAATAATTATTGCTGATGGTTTCGTTGTCATTAAAATATAGACTTTCTGCTACTTCCTTTTTCGCCTCTTCAGGAATAGGCCGAGACAATTGTATTACCGGGCTTTGCTCGTAAACAAAACTGCCCCTGGTATACAATACATTCATACTACATTGTTGTTTCTCGCAAATATTAAGAAGCGCTTTCTTATTGAAACCCTCATAAATGCCACAACTGCCGGCTCTTACAACCTGCCCGTTTTGCGGCAGCAAACCAACCGGTGCTTCCCATGCTTCTTTATTGCTGCAACACTTTTGCATGGCTTCTATTGTTTCCCGATAAATACGATGGATGATGACTTCGTATTTTACTGACTGAGTGATGAAATGCAGGAAGTAAATGAACAGGAATATATCTACGATAGCAACAATAATTAGAAAATAAGTGCTTATTGAAGGAATGTAAATACCCGAGTCGATATCCCTGATAGTGCTCAATAGAAATAAACCAAACATGATGGTGCCGATGTATATGCCCAATACGACTTGTTGAAACCTGTTGCCGATCAGCTCATCCAGGATGCGGTTACTCATTTGAGAGGCCGTTTGGTTCAGGATGATCATCACCAAAGTAAAACTGAATACCGTTAATGAAATGATACCACTTACTATGGTGGAGATGATGCTGCGGGCCGTAGTGGCATCTTTAAGGCTCAGCCAGCGGGTGTTTGATTTAATGGACTTCCCGGTGGCTGAAAAATCGAACTGGATGAACAGGTAAGCACATAAAACGAAACCCAGTGCTATAAGGGCAGGATAAAATGCGATGCTGTTTACAATGCGATTATAATTGCGCCCCAGCCAGATACTTATCTTTTTCTTCATAATAGCCTGTTTAGCCTGTTGTTGTTCTTAAGCTTCAGAAAATACTTCTAGTAGTGGTTATTAAAGATAATGCCAATTACTTAAATCCGGGTGTGGTTACTGCGGTATGCTGAATATTTACAAAAGCGTAAATTGCTTAGCTTCGCTTTATTATGTTGTCGTTTACAGAAGAAAATTATTTAAAAGCATTGCTGAAACTGGCCTGGGAAGGCGATGGCAGCGAAGAGGCCGGCACCAACGATATTGCCCGGGAGCTAAATGTAAAACCGGCTACTGCCAACGACATGCTGAAAAAGCTGAAGGAAAAGAAACTTGTTTCGTATAAGCGTTACGGAAAATCTTCTTTAACTGCTGCAGGCAGGCGGTTGGGTATAGAGATCGTGAGAAAGCACAGGCTTTGGGAAACATTTCTTTTTGAAAAACTTGGTTTCAGTTGGGATGAGGTGCACGAAGTGGCAGAACAACTAGAGCATATTAAAAGCGCCAAACTGGTAAACAAACTCGATCAGTTTTTGGGTTACCCTGCAGTAGATCCGCATGGGGATGCGATACCCAATGCTAAGGGCGAGATCAATTTACAACAAAGAAAAACCCTGGCCGAACAGGCCGTGGGTATGCGCTGCACCGTTGCCGGTGTAAAAGATAATACGGCGGCCTTCCTGCAATATGTAGATAAAGTAGGCCTTGCCATTAACCAGCAGCTTACCGTTACCAGCGTGCAGCCCTATGATGGTTTAATAGAAATTGAAGTGGATGGAAAACGCAGCAGCGTAAGCCCGCAGTTTGCAGAAAATATTATTGTGCAGCCGCTGGTTAATAAAGCTGCCGGGGGCCGAAGCAAAAAGTAGCAATTACTTCAACAATCCCATCATTGCCATTGTTTCGCCAATCATTTTCTGGTTATACACCAAAGCAAGTTGCTTGTGGTTTACGGCATCTACGATTGTTCCGATGAAGCAGAGTCCACCGGTGAATATATATAAAATGCCCATGCCAATTCTTCCCAGTAAAAACTGGTGTACACCAGCAATGAGCACAAAGCCCAGCAGGCAGGTTAACAAAATCGTTTGTTCATCTTTTCTTTTGCCACGGTATATCATTACAAACTGCTGTATTTGTTCGTTTGAAAAATCTTTGGTTACTGCATTGATGTGAATCAGTTCTTCGGGAGTGGTGTTGTACAATAAATTCATTAATGTGGGGTTGATACCACTTACATTACCTGTTGTTTGCATGCTGTTGTTTTAAGTTGTTATAAAGGGTGATTTGCCTGCGGGCTAAAAAATATATTCTGTGTAATAAAACCGGTACAGCTACAATCCCCAACGGGTGCGCACGCCATGATTCGTTTAAATTTCCGTGGAATAACCAGGAGATAGCATGGCCGATGCCGCAACCCGGGCAGCTTGTGAAGCCGAGCCGGTCGAACAAACAAAGACTGAAATGCTCACTGGAGCCGGGGTTCATAAAAGCCAGCAGTAGCAGGCCGGTGGTCCATACCAGCAATTCGAAACCCGCCGTAATGTAAGTTCTCCAGTTTGCCATGTTACTATTTTACCCTTACATATAAATGGCCTACACTATTCTTACCACTTGCTCTTTCTTCAATTTCAATCTCCGGGATATTTTTAATGATGTCAACCAGTTTTTTAAATCCATAATTCCTCGGGTCGAAGGAGGGTTGCTTTTTAATGATATGGTTGCCCAATGTGCTCAGGAACACCCAGCCATCTTCTTCCGTAAGATCGTTGACGCTGTTGATGAATAATTTTTTTAGCTGAACACTAATATTGCCTGACTCTGTTTTTTTAACGGCAGCTTTTTTCTTTGGACTGCTGGCTGGCGCTTCTTCTTTGCCTGCATTGGGTAAAATTTCTATATAAATAAATTTGTTGCAGGCAGCAATAAATGCTGATGGTGTTTTCTTCTCCCCAATGCCAAATACTTTTTTTCCTGCTTCTCGTAGCCGGGTGGCAAGCCGTGTAAAATCGCTATCGCTGCTGATGATGCAGAAACCATCTACTTCGCCGGTATATAAAATATCCATCGCATCTATTATTAGCGCAGAGTCTGAAGAATTTTTGCCGGATGTATAGCTGTATTGCTGCACCGGAGAAATGGCGTTTTCTAATAAAACTGTTTTCCATCCACTTAGTGTTGGCTTCGTCCAGTCGCCGTAAATGCGTTTAAACGTGGGCGTGCCAAATTTTGCAATCTCTTCCAGCATGCCCTTAATATTAGAGTAGGGTACATTGTCGGCATCTATCAATACCGCTAATTTTAATTCTTTACTTGTGTCCATATATTTTTTTGATCATTGTTAAGGGAAGGTACTCAATCTTTAAAAAAAAGATGAATGTTTTAGCCCGCCTGTTCATAGGCTTTCTTAAGCCAGCCTGTTACCGCATTATTTACTTCATCAACAGTCGTTAATTTTATTTTGTGGGTGAACATGGCATTGGCTGCTTTCACTTCTTCCAGTATGCCGTTGCCGGGTGTATCTTTTAAATTGAGGCCTACTTCAAACCTCGTTTTGGTTGCAGGCTGCAGGCAACCGAATTGTTTTTTTCGCCGCAGGCTTACGTAAGCCATTTTGGGTGCCAGCTCTACATCTTTTCCAAAAGCAAGTACTGCCGCTAATAATTTATCATAAATAGGTTTTAATGCTTCCATGCCCTCATATTGTTTTGCCACAAGGCTGTCTTTGTCATCAACTGAGCCGGCATCAGACCCCTTGGCCTTATGGGCTACCAGGTTTGCAAATCCGTGGGTAAAGTCATGTTCTTCTTTTAGAAATTTTATTACCTCACCGTGTTTTGTAAAGTTTTTCTTTTTTACAATGGCTATCCATTGGTCCAGCGTTTTGCCTGTGTTCTTATGCAGGTTGCTGATCATTGTTTCTGTAGCTGTGTCCATCCTGATATGTTTTAATGATAAAAAAAACAAACCTGGGGCAATATAATATTATACCATGTTCTTTGCAACGAAAAAGATGATGAACGATGCAGGTAAAGGCTTACCGGTTGTTCAGTAAAGAAAATACGTACTGGCTGATGTAGCGCCCGTCTTTTATCTCGCATTCCTTAAACGTTCCTTCTTTGGTAAAACCCAGCTTTTTTAATACGGCAATACTGGCAGGGTTATCGTCTTCTACTTCTGCCATAACCCGGTGCAGGTTCATCTCCTCAAAGCCATAATTGAAAACTGCCTGCAATGCTTCGGGTACCATTCCTTTCCCCCAAAAATCAGGGAGCAGCCAGTAACCGGTTTCTGCTTTGCGGTGCTGCTTGTTCCATGAACTTAGGGTACATATGCCGTAAAATATTTTGTTGTCTGCTGAACAGATGGCCCAGCACCTGCCGGTATCATCTTTAATCATGTTGGCATACCAATCCATTTGTTCCTGTGTAGCTTCTAATGTATGGAAAGAAACCGCATAATGCTTTATAACATCAGGGTTAGAGAGTCCCTTGAATACATGCTGAATGTCTGATGCAACAATTTGCCTTAATAATAACCGATCCGTTTTTAATTCCGGAAAATCAGCAATGGTTGATTGCCGTTCCAGCAGCAGGTCGCTGTAAGAAAAGGCAATATAATTTTCTGCATTTATGGCAAACATGGCCGCATAATAATCGCATTGCTGTTGTAACTTCTCCTGCCCCAGCTCACCTGTTTCATCAATGGCTTCCACTTCAATAAACTGCCCCAGACCTTGCACTTCATCAAAATGAAATTTTACATTATCTATAAAATAGATGCGGCGTCTTTTATCTACCACCACTTTTACCCCATGTAGTTTTAGTAATATTTCTTTTAGTGCGGTGCCGGGGTTGTGTTTATGCAACAGCACTTCCGATAGTTTGCTGCCGGCAGTATTGGCACGATTGTACCAGATGAGCGCATTTTCAATATTACCTTCCCGTAGTTTTAACCGGCCTTCTTTTACATTAAAATAAGTATCTACCTGGCGATCCTCGCCTTTAAAAAAGGGGTTGAGTGAACGAAGTAAGGCTTCCTTGGCATCTATATCTGCTACCCTTGCTTTAAATTCAATAATGTGTATCGGCATGTTGCGTATTTGCCGGCTAAGTTAATAACACTTGGGCCTAAAAAAAACTTCCTGCAAATGCAGGAAGTTCCGGACAACAAATGAAGGTTGCCAATTTATTGTAGTACGATTTTTTGTTTAAAATTTACATCTTCACCAATAATGCTAACGATGTAGACACCCTTGGGTAAACCCCGCAACACGATGTTGTTGGTACCGCTAAATCCTTGTAGCTTTTTGGTAAAAACAATGCTGCCATTGCTGTTCATTACCTGCAGCAGGCGGGCTGGCTTTTGCAGCTCCACAGTAAAATTATTGTTGCTGATAAATGTAGGATAGATCTTTATATCATTGTTGCTTTTGCCAGTAACCCTTACAATGTTAGAGTAATTGATTGCCCCGTTGATATCCCTGGATGCAAGGCGGTAATAACCAGCTCCTGAAGTCTGTATGCTGTGCTGGAAGCTATAGTCGCTGCCGCTTGCAATTCCACGGGCAGACACCTGGCCTACTGTTGTAAATGTTTGGCCGTTCGTGCTATAATCTATATCATAAGCGAGGGCGCTAATTTCGGAACTGCTGGCCCATTCTACCAGGTTATATCCCGATAGTTGTTTAACGGTAAAGCGGCTAATGGTTACAGGTACTACAGATGTTACGATCACTTTATACAAAATACCAGCCGATCTTGACAAGGCATAGAGCGTTCCGTCGGCGGCTTCCCCAAAAGAGGCAATATTACCAGGCAGGCCACTTTGCAGGTAGCTGTTAAAGCCGCCGCTGCCATTAGGCGCCACGAGCCAAAGGTTGCGGGATACATAATCTACTGTAATATAATAGCCCTGTAGTGCTGGGTATTCGCTGCCGCGATAAACGTAGCCACCGGTAATGGAAAACCCGCCGGTGCTGCTGTTGTGACCATATTCAAAAACGGGGCTAACGGTATCGGTTGCACTACATGGGGTTGAATAAACGTGTGCTCCTTCATAACATTTCCAGCCATAGTTTACGCCGGAGGTACTGCCTGCTGGTAACCAGTTAACTTCTTCCCAGGCTCCCTGACCCACATCACCAATCCACATATCGCCATTGCTGCGGTCGAAACTCCAGCGCCATGGATTGCGCAGACCGGTTGCATAAATTTCATCTAGAATACCATCGCCGGTACCCACAAAAGGATTGTCTGCCGGTATATCATAAAATGGTTCCGAAGTAGCAAAGCTGTTTACATTCAGCCGAAGCATTTTACCCCGCAGCGAATTTCCATCCTGCGCATTATTAAAAGGATCGCCGCCGCTGCCTCCATCGCCCGTGCCAACGTAGAGCATACCATCTGGCCCAAAATTAAGCTTGCCACCGTTATGATTTTTAAAATAAGGGCTGCCAGGTTTTGGTATACTGAGTAACACCTGTCCGCTGCTAAAATCTGCAATATCGGTATTACTGATATTACGTTGATAACGTGCCAGCGTAACCGCACCGGTGCTGCTGGTATACCAAATAAAAAAATAGCGGTTGGCATTATAGCCCGGGTGAAAAGCAATGCTCAGCAAACCTTGTTCGCCGCCCGCCGGGCTGGTAAGTATAGATGCTACATTTAAAAAGTCGGTCAGGCTGTTCCCATCCCATATTCTCACCACTCCATTTTGTTGAGCGATGAAAAAGCGGTTATCGCCGGGGGCCGTAACCACATCAACCGGGTTGTTTAACCCGCTGGTAACTGACTGAAAACCTATTACAGGTTGCCCAACGACACCCATTATACATAAACAGAAAAACGCAACAATTGAACTTGTTTTAAGCCGAGGTAATAAATTTTTCATAACCGGGAATTTAGCCAAGAAGTTACAAAAACAAAGCCATACAGCTATTTATGGTTAAAAAAAGCCCCGGGTTTAACCGGGGCTTTCAACAAAATGATTGAAAATTATTTTACCAGCGTAAGCTCATCAATGATGTTCTTGGCTCCTCCCAACTTGTCTATACACCATAGCACATAGCGGATGTCTACGTTAATGGTGCGGTTCAGGTCTTTGTCAAAAGCAATTTTGTGACTCAAAGCCTCGTAGTTGCCATCGAAAGCCAGCCCTATCAGGTTACCGTTTCCATCCATCACAGGGCTGCCGCTGTTGCCGCCTGTAATATCGTTGGTGGTAATGAAGCCAATTACAAGATCATTGCGGCTCTTATCAATGTATTGACCGAAATCTTTTTTCTTCAACAGTTCTATTTGTTTTAGCGGCAGGTCGTATTCATAATCTCCCGGAATATATTTTTCCAGGATGCCTTTGCTGGTGGTAACGTAATCGTACATTACCGCATCTCTTGGGCGGTAGCTTTTTACGCTGCCATAACTTACCCGCATGCTGAAATTAGCGTCGGGGTACATTGATTTTACTGCAGCCGGGTTCATTTGCATTATACCTTTCATATACAGGTAACCTAACTCGTTGTTCTTGTTATTAAAAGCGGTGTACAACGGTGCATACTTAAGATTGTAATTTTTTACAAAGGCTGATGCAAATGCAAAAGCCGGATCAGACTGTAGCGTGATGGCATCTGGGTTATCAACAAATGCATTCCATTTTTCTGAATTTAAGATGATGGTATTTTTAAACACATCTGCCGCCCATTTTTTGTAAGTAGCTTCATCATCAAGACTGCCATAATTTGCTTTTATGCCTTCATACAGGCCAATAGGGTGCTGGCTTTTATCAACGTCATTATAGTAGTACTGTGCTACTGCTGCCAGTATTTTCTGGTCGCTGGGCAGGTCTTCTTCTTTCAGGAAATTGCTGCGTTGCTGGTCGGCAGCTTTAGCTGCTTTACGTACATCACCTGCATCGGCACTTGTTTTTACAAGAGCAGCTTCCAGGCCCATCAGCGATGAAGCATAAGCTGCCAGCGGTGATCCGAGAATTCCTTCCCGCAGGTATTGGCGTTGCTTGCTATAAGGCGTCCATGCAGCATAATTTTTTTCGTAATCGCTTAAAACATTTGCAAACTCGGGCTTAGCTTTTGCCCAGGCTGCAAATTTATTTTCATAAGCCTGCTTGTCTTCAAAAGTTTTAAATTTCTTCAACTGCTTTGTTTCACCATCAAAAAACTTCCAGTAGTTGGCGATGCCTGCATAGCTACTGGCCAATTTCAGTTTTACTTCCGGGTCTTTAACCATTTGCTGGTACATCGCCTTCAGGCGCATATCCCTTAACGCAACCAGGGCAGGGTTTTCTACTTCAGTTTTAAGTTTGATGCCGTAAGAAGTTTCGTAACGATTGGTGCTGCCAGGGTAACCGTATATCATGGCAAAATCGCCGTTGTTAACACCTTTAAGGCTTACAGGTAAAAAATATTTTGGTTTTAACGGCACATTTTCTTTGCTGTAATCGGCAGGTTTGCCGTCTTTGCCGGCGTATACCCTGAACACAGAAAAATCACCGGTGTGGCGTGGCCACTCCCAGTTATCAGTATCGCCACCAAACTTACCTACACTTTCCGGTGGCGCACCTACCAGGCGAACGTCCCTGTAAACCTGGTAAATGTACATGAGGTACTGGTTGTCTTTAAACATGCTGTAGACCCTTCCGTATTTACCATTTTCCTTGTCCATTACTTTATCTGTAATGCTGCTATACACATCATTTAGCTTACGGGTTCTCTCTGCCCAGCTAAGGCCTTTCAGGCTGGCTTCTACTTCCTCAGTAACGTCCACAATTTTGTCGAGAAAGGTAACCGTCAGGCTACTTTTTATTTCCTGGTCTTTATTATAAGCGTAAAAACCATCCCTCAAATAATTGTTTTGTACGCTGCTGGCACCGGCTATTGCCCCATAGCCACAATGGTGGTTGGTAAAAATTAGTCCCTGGTTGCTTACAATTTCACCAGTACAACCTCCGCCAAAAATGATGATAGCATCTTTTATAGAAGCTTTGTTTATGGAGTACAACTGTTCTTTACTAAGTTTAAGGCCTTTTTTAACCATATCATTATAAACTTGCTGCCCAAGTAACATAGGCAACCACATGCCTTCATCGGCC
>JBBSKH010000114.1:0-10806 GCA_038256495.1 Chitinophagales bacterium | reverse complement strand
TCAGAATAACTAAAAGTATTTTATGGGAATCTTTTCTTCCTTGCTCGGCAATGCGGGTGTAGCCAGTAACACAGACTTACAACAGGAATATGGGAAATTGCTCACCGACACCGAAACAATTGAAATCGGTTTTAAACTGATAAGAGATGTTTTTATTTTTACAAACAAGCGTCTTATCCTGGTAGATAAACAGGGGATCACTGGTAAAAAAGTGGACTATCTATCTGTGGTATATAAAAGCATAACCCGGTTCAGTATTGAGACTGCGGGTCATCTTGATTTGGATGCCGAACTCAAAATTTGGGTATCGAGTGAAGCCAACCCAAGCGTAGCTAAGCGGTTCAATAAAAATGTAAATATTTACGATTTACAAAAAGTGCTGGCCAGCCACGTGCTGGGTTAGCAATTGAATAAGACGATCTTTAAAAACCAAAAATTGTTGATATGAAAATAATTGTATTTGCCTTGCTGCTTTCAGCAAGTTTACCAACCAAGGCTCAGCAAGACAGCACAAAGGTGGAGCAATATTGCCAGGTACTAGCCACTGGCCGGCTGCTCAGCAGCAAAGTGACCATTGATATTGACTATGGAGAGGAGCGAAGTATATGGAAAGACAATCGTTTAAAAAATGACGAGGGCAGATTGAAAAAATTCAACACGGTGATTGATGCCCTCAATTACCTCGGTAAAAATGGGTGGAAGCTGGTAAATGCATTTCCTGTTTCCACAGGCAATGGTCCGATGTTTTATCATTATGTATTTAAAAAAGATTTTCTACCATCGCAGGCTGAAGAATAGCAGCTTCGCCGCTGTTCGGAATCAACAGGAACCGGATTTACTCATTGGAATCTTTGATAAGCTTCCTTGTCTTAGGTCCGGGTCTTTACCAACTACGTTGGGGTCAGTGCTTTTCTGCAGTTTATTTTTAATTCTAAACCCTTTGAGGATAGGATAGGTCAAGCGGATTTGTGAAGACCCAAACCGAAGCTAAAGCACTATTTTTACCCCTGCCATTTTTGGGCGCCTCCGGGCACGGCTTACCTAAACCATGATTAAGTTTTACATTTTCCTGTTGTTATCTTTTAGCATTTGCACTTCTGCGAAGGCCCAATCGGTATTCAAAACTCCATCGGGCAGCAAGTATCATTTAAGCAATTGCCGCACAGTAAAAAATGTGTCAAAGGAGATCTCTACCAGCGAGGCTCGCAAACTGGGCCTCGGTCCTTGCGCCGTTTGCAGACCAGAGAATATTTATGCAACCGCTGCACCGGTTGTGCACAAGGCAAAAGGCGAGGGGACGAGTATGCAGTGCAGGGGACTTACAAAAGCAAAGAGAAGGTGCCTGCACAAAACCAGCATTGGCAATGGTTACTGTTATCAGCATCAGCCCGGTTGATAAAAACAGTCTTTCTCCGTGGTCGGCACAAGGAAACTCCCGTGGCCCGTGGCCTCGGTTTCAACGAGCCACGCATCTGAGCCTTGCCATTCGTTTCCGTTAAAGAAGAAGTAATCACCGAACTGGCCCCCACTAGCGCAGTTTTTGCCGATACTATGATGCCCTGGGCGTGCCGCCAAAAGTTAGATTATATTCATTTTAATTCGGTGAGCAGTCACTGGGCATTATTGATGGATGACCTTGATTATTATTACTCGTCAGCCAGGTTTTACAAAAATAGGGTAGATGATTTCGGATTTTTATTTGATTGATACGAGGGTTTGACGGGAATTGAGAAACCATTGTTTCCTGTGCCATGAACCAAGCCCTTCTACCTCACCGGCTAAGCCAGCATTGTCAGGCTCCCGCTTTATCTCAGCAGGAGTACATTTCCCTTTGCGGTTGCCGGCTCAGCTCCCACTAGCTGGTAACTGGCTATCCAAACATAGGCCCCCATTGGCTGCTTATCGCTCTTAAAAGTTCCGTCCCAGCCCAGGGAAGCGTTACTGGTTTCAAATATTTTTTGACCATACCTGTTGTAAATGCTTAAACGGTACTGTAGCGTGCGGCCGAAGATAGTGGGCATGAACCGGTCATTCAACCCGTCGTTGTTGGGCGTAAAGCTGTTGGGAAAATAGATCTTCACCGGGCAATCTTTTGCCCTGATGGTAAGGCTGTCTTTTCCACTACAGCCATTGACGTCGGTAACAGACAACCAATAGCGCCCCGGTCGCTGCAGGCTGTTGCCGGCACTGGTTTTACCATCACTCCACAGGTAAGACCGAAAGGCGGTGGAGGCGGCAATTTCTATCGTTTCATAACTACAGATGGCACTGTCTTTAAAAGGAAGGAAACCGGCAGGCACTGCATATTCCCTGTTCACCAGCACAGTGTCGGTACTCCTGCATCCTGCTGCATTGCTTACCGTAACCCAATACGGTCCTGTGCGGCTGAAAAGGATGCCCTGGCTCACGGCCCCGTTGTTCCAGAGGTAACTACTAAAGCCGGGCAGCGCTTGCAAAGGCTGCTGCTGTCCTTTACAAAAACCGAGTGTGGCAGGCAGCCCTGCATCTGGCAATGCAATAACGGCGGTAATGCGCATGCTGTCTGATGAAGCACAGCCATTGCCATCTGTTATTTTTACGGAGTACAAGCCTGCTTGCCGTACATAAATAGCGCTGGTTTGTGCGCCGGTATTCCATTGATAATTGCTGAAACCGTTACCGGCATTCAATTGTAAACTATCGCCTGCACAAATAGTTTTATCGGCGCCGATATTTACAAAAGGAAGCGGGTTAACGGCAATAAATATAGAATCTTTTGCCAGGCAACCATTAGGTTTGATAGCTGAGGCATAATACCAGGTAGACGTATTGGGAAAAACGGTGAGTTGCGTGGGCGTATTCAATACGGTATTGGCGAGCGGCCACCATGTATAATTAGTGAGCCCTGGCGTTGCCTGCAAGGCCAGCGAATCATTGCGGCAAATAGGCCGGTTGCTGCCCAGGCTGAAGGGGAAGGGGCTATCGGGCAATACCCTTAAAGTATCGGTAGCAAGGCTGCCGCAGGAATCTGTAATAGTTACATAATAAGTTCCGCTACTGGTAATCAGCAATTGCTGCCCCGTGGATCCATCCTGCCAGCGATACTGCCGGAAACCAGTGCCCGCATGGAGCATTAAAGAAAATGCACCGCAGACCGTGGTATCCCGCCCAAGGTTCAGGGTAGCTGCCCGACGATATTGAGCAATATGCACGGTATCGGAAAAGATACCGCACACATCTGTTACCCTTACATAATATTTGCCCGGCAACGTGGCGGTCAATTGCGGCGATACCGAACCATTCTGCCAGAGATAGGATGAAAAGCCGGGTTGTGCCTGCAGTACAATACTGCTGCTTTGGCAGAAGCTGGTATCGTTGCCCAGGTTCAGCGCAAGGCTGGTGCCAGATATGGCAACGAGGATACTATCCTGCTGAGTGCTGTTGCAGGAATCGGTGACCGTTACATGGTAAAGGCCTGCTGCAGTAACGGTAAAAGTTGAATCGGTAGAACCATCCTGCCAGGTATAGGTTTTAAAACCTTTTCCTGCATTTAAAACAAGGCTGGCATTCGGGCACAATAGGCTGTCTGCCCCCAGGTTTAATACGGGTGCATCGCTGATAATATTTACCATCATGGAATCGGTATAGAACATGCAGTTGCTTACGAGTCTCGCCTTAAGGAGAAAACTTCCTGTGCCTACAAAACTAAAATGAATACTGCTGTCTGTACGATATAAAAGCTGCACTTTACCCTGTTCGTATATCCATTCTACCGGGGCAGCACAACCATTGTTTCTTACGGCTTTATACTCGTAGCTGTTTGCTCTGTTGCAGATAATAGGATCGCCGGTAATTTTTAAAAAATTACAGCCGGGCACAGAGGCGCATTTCATGGCACTGGTAGCGAGGAAATATTGTTCGCTGCGGTTTACAGGAATCCTGAATGTAAAAATACTGTCTGATACCGGAACATTGATATTGGTTACAGAAATGGGCCCATTGTAAATGATGTTATAAGGCATTGTATCTACCTGGCAGATACCGAGGTTGCCCTGCTGATCGTATTTATTTACATACAGGTTGCCCCAGAAATTGTACACGGCCTGGTAGCCACCCGTTTCATAGAGGTAGCCGTCGCTGCTTAATGCAGAAACACCATTCCAGAGAAATTCGGTTATCGGCCTCCTGCGGGAGGAAAGGATCTGCAGGTTGTTATCAAGCCGCCCGTTGATGTTAAACCTGGTGCCATTCAAGCCGGGTGGGCCAGGTGTAAAACCATTGCCGGTAAAGTAAAGATCGCCGTTGGTTTGCTGTTGCAGGGCAAAGATAACAGATGTATACTGTACGCCCGTTTTATACACGGCCGATTGGAGGATATTGCCATCGGTATCCAGTTTAAGTAGCGTGGGGTCATAGGTATCCCGGTCATTAACATGCGACCGGCCGGAGAGGAATAACTGATTGTTGTTAACGGCGAGAAACTCGGAAAGGTTAAAAATATCCAGCGCATGACTGTAAAGCTTACACCAAACTACAGCGCCACTGTTTTCGTTGATCTTTAGCAGCATGGTAGAACTATGACTGTTATAAGCATTTATACAGGTCATATAAACATTACCCTGGTGTACAACTAACTTTGCCGATACTATAAGGTTCAAAAAACCCGGGTCGGTTACCCTATAGACTTTCGACCATAAAAAATCGCCGTTACTGCTAATTTTAGTGAGATATTGCCTGCGCTCACCAAAGGCTTCGCCCCATGAATACGAAATAAAAAAGCCACCATCGCTGCTTTCTGTAAGCTCTCCTATATTCAGTTCAATCGTGGGGAGGTTGGATATCCTCAACGATTTCATCCATAATAAGGAAAGATTGGTATCGAGTTTTGCAAACAGAATTGAAGAATATTGTGTTGAATCGATCGTGCTGCCATATAGCATTAGGTTATTATCCGATGTTTTGAATAGTTTGGCATAACTACCCAACCCTGCAATAAAATTGCGTTGTTTAATCATCTGGCCATTGGAGTTGATCTCGGCAACAAAAGTATTTTTGTTGGCTACCTCGTAAAACATGGCCGTACTCTGGCCCGCCACGAACACCCGGTTGCTGACGATCTGTATAGAATTGGCAAAGCTGCCGGGGTTATAGGATTCGTAGATCTTCTGAAAACTATTGAGGCAACTGTCTGTAATGGGTACCACCGGGCAACGGATCTCCCTGCACAGGAACACCGTATCGGCGGCAAAGCTGGCAGCAGTAATGCTGTAGGCAGCGTTGCCCAAAACATGTGCTGCATCATAGCTGTAGGGTACTGTGGTAACGGGAAATGTGTTGCTGCGCACCGTAAATGCCTTTGATTGTTTTTGCACACAGGCTGGGGCATTGGCAGCGCTGTCTGTTTTTAGCTGTACCAGTTGCGATTTGTTGCCTGCTAATTCTTTTATACCCATAAAATTGTAGCCTGCATCCCATATTTTGGCATTGCCTGCCAATACAAGGCTATCTGCAAAACTGAAACTGGCCGCCCAGGGAATTACAGTCTTGTAATTGTAGTCGTTGCTCAGTTTTACGGCATGCAGTGTTTTGCTCTTGCTACCTTCTGTAAAACTGATCACATCGCCGTAAAGATTGGTAGCTGTGCGGGTATTGCTATCAAGGATTATTCCAGGGGTTTGAATGGTTTCCAGGGCTTTTGTTATAAAACCAAATTTCATATTCACCCTCAGAAGTTCCCAGGGACCATTGTTTACCGAACGTATGCCGGAGAAATAATTATACAGGTCATCATGTTCATAATCGTGCAGGATGTAATGAGCACTTTGCGAAAGACCCCCTAGTTGCACTGTTTCCGAGATAGTTGTAGGATTGCCGGTGGCATAATGCCTTACATGGTAAAAGTTAGCCACTTTAAAGCCGCCTTCAATAGAATTGGTTGCGAAGATGATATCGGAATAATTAGAAATAACGCCTACCAGTTTGGTGCCGGGCTGGGTATTCAAGGTTCGTTGCCAGGCGAGGTCACCGTTAAGCGGATCGATCATGCCGTAAAATATGTAATTGTCGCCCTCTGCAGCAAAGAACCATTTACCACGTTGATCGGGAAAAACTTTTACGTTGTAAATATTGCCGGTCGCCATATCAGCGTAGGACCTTTGCCAAATGATAGTGCCATCTGACGATGCCAGGCTGATGTGCATTACTGATTGTAGCGTTGAATTGTTTTTGATAATACCTGCCAGTATGAGCCGCTGATCGTCTAGTTCCCGCCAATCGGTAAATTGTTCGTTTACCCCTGCAGTACCATATTCTTTCTGCCACAAAACTCTGCCGTCCATACCCTGTTTCATGAGCCATGCTTGCTGGTTGGAGCCAGCATCCACGCTGCCTGCAGTAAGTAAGCCATGGTCTTTTACAGCGCGGGATTTACTCACCTGCAGGCGGGTATTGCCATTGCCCACCTGGTGAAGGTATAAAGAAGTTCTGCAGGTATCGTAATTGCTAATCGTTTGCGCATGAGCAAATGATGTTATAAGGAATGAAATCGCTATCAGGGTAAGTCTCATAAATATGCAGTACTGGCGAAGCAAATATAGAAGGAATACTGCTTCTTTCGCCGTTGTCGGCAATAAAATTCTTCCGCCGATGTTGGTGTAATGTAACCTTCATTGGAAAGTCACTGCCGTTCCTCGGGGGTTGCCCCGTCCGCTGTCTGCCTCCTGGAGATAAATTATCACCGCCGGAGAAAGAGTTGCCTGATGGTCATTTTAACCTAGTGAGCAGTCACTGGAAATTATTGATGGATGACCTTAACTATTATTACTCGTCAGCCTTCGTCTGGCGCAAGTGTTCGGCAAGGCCGATCACTTGATGCCGGGTAGAACCGCCCGTTTCCTTCGCCGTGGTCGGCACAAACTAACTTTACCGTGGTCGGCTTCTCCGTGGTCGGCACAAGGTAACTCCCGTGGCCCGTGGCCTCGGTTTCAACGAGCCACGCATCTGAGCCTTGCCGTTCGTTTCCGTTAAAGTAGAAGGAATCACCCAACTGGCCCCCACTAGCGCAGTTATGCGGCTAGGCACTTTCTATGCCACTTCATGGCGCAGATATGCAGCGTGAGGAAGCGGCGCAGGGTATCTGGGCCAAATCACATTTTTCCGTATTATCATAAAGTCAGGATAACGCTTGCATAGATACGCCAACACACAAAGCCCTCGCTGCATAGCTGCGCCAGTGGGAGGTTTAACCTTATGTACTGTTTTAATGCAGCGTTATTTTTAAAAAGTTTGTCATACTCGCCAACACACTAAATCAAAATTAATGAAACCGTTATTTGCATTTACATTAGCGCTTATTCTTTTAGTCCTTAATAGTTGTGATAAAGGTTTAAATAGCGGTATTATGGGTGGCGAACTTTATCAACCTAATGTAGGAAAGACAGATTCAATTATTGAAAATCCTTTCATTAAGACAAACGACTCTGCCACTTCTACATTTTCAATTGATGCAGACGGTGCTTCGTATGCGCTCACTAGACGTCTGGTAACAACTTCCGGAATTGGTGAATATAAAGATGCATTGAGAACAGAAGAACTGATTAACTATTTTACTTACGACTATCCAAATGCATCAACAACTGAAAATATCTCTGCAAATGGCGAGGTAAGCATTTGTCCATGGAATGCAAGCAATAAAATAATCCGTATAGGATTAAAGGGAAAATCTGTTACGCTAGCTGAATATCCATCAGCAAATTTTGTTTTATTAATTGATGTTTCAGGATCCATGTCATCTCCAGACAAACTTGAATTATTAAAAGCTGGCTTTATTAAATTTACTGAGCAAATGAGGCCTCAGGATAGAATAGCCATCGTAACCTATGCCGGAAGCGATAAAGTGGCTTTAGAATCAACTTCGGGATCTCAAAAAAATAAAATAGTTACTGCCATTCAAAATCTAGGTTCTGGCGGCAGTACCAATGGTGGAGCAGGTATAACAAAAGCCTATGAAATTGCTCAAAACAATTTTATAGCCGGCGGAAACAACAGGGTTATTTTAGGAACTGATGGTGATTTTAATGTAGGTATATCATCTACTGAGCAGTTGATAAGCCTGATAGAACAAAAAAGCAATTCAGGTATTTTTTTTACAGCCCTGGGTGTTGGAATTGGAAACCTTAATGAGTCAATGCTTGAGAAACTTGCCAATAAGGGTAATGGTAATTTTGAGTACCTTGATAGTAGGGAAGAACTGGAAAAAGTTTTTATAAACGAATACAATAAATTTTTGACTGTTGCAAAAGATGTTAAGGTTCAAATAACATTCAATAAAAATATTGTAGAAGAGTATCGGTTAATTGGATATGAAAACAGAGTATTGCGAAACGCAGATTTTAAAGATGATTTAAAAGATGCCGGTGAAATTGGGGCTGGTCAAACTATCACTGCGATCTACGAAATAAAGCCAAAAGCAAATGTTGATTTTAAAACCAATCCTTCATTCACCATTTTATTCCGATATAAAAAGCCAGATGAAACCACCAGCAGGGAGTTAAGCCTTAATATTTATGATATCGGGCAAACGTTTGACGCTTCAAGTGAAAGCATGCGGTTTTCAGCCTCGCTTGCCTCGTTGGGGCTATATTTGCGGAACTCGCAATATAAAGGCAACACTACTATTGAAAAAATAAAGAATTGGGCATCTTCTGCCTCAACCTACGACCCAAACGGGTATCGGCAAAAACATATTAGCTTACTGCAAAAAATACAGTAAACCAATGAACTTGTGTTGGATTAAGGAAAAAATCCCTTCCCAGCAACGTCTCCCGCAGGGGACGTTGCGTCCCTGCATTTACTTTCCTCACTGGCGCCAGTGTTCAACCGCCCGTTGGTCACTGGTGTCAACTAAACCTGACGGTCTGTGACCGCAGCATAGAGCAGCCTCCATAAATAATTCAACAAATTAAAAACCTGTGGTTTCCAAACAAACAAACCCAATATGAAATACCTCCGCAAACCCTGGCTCCGCCTCCTCATCAGCCTCATCGGCGGCGGCATGGTCATGGAACTCCTGCACATAACCACCCGAGATGCTAACCGGCCCATGGGAGCAAATTTTTCTTTGTTGTTTGGGGTCATCATTTTTGCCGCCATTAGTTTTTACATCCGGCTGGTAGATTGGAGAAGATCGAAGGATATGGATTGAAGGCAACATTTCCTTTCAAAACCAGCATTAAAAAAATGTTCCTCCAGGGCAAGGGTGAAGCGTATTTTAGCAGCGATAGACAAGTAAGCGCTTATGACTTTGATACTCGTTAAACTTCAAACAACATTTTACAGATACTTGAATTTTTCGTAAATTAGTTTGGTGAAGAAAACACGAAAAGCAGCGCTTGTTTTTGAGATTGACTACTTAACAAAATTCCATCCGAAACGCTATATCGGGTGACAGTTTTGCTACGGAAGTAAACTTTCTTACGAAAGCAGATCTAAAAAAAGTTACAAAGAAAAATGGTTGGGCTTTTAATTGGAAAAACGAATTAGGCGATAACACAAAAGAAGTGTTTAAGTTAACCATTCCAAATAATGCTAACATTGTACAAGGTCTTTTAAGCTTTACAATTCAAACTGACCATGTCTATATGGACTTATTAGAAAGTGCTCCGTTCAACCGTGGGAGAAATAAAGTTTATGAGGGGGTTGCCGGAAATTTGGTTGCTTATGTCTGCAAAATCTCATTTCAACATGGGTTTGATGGATATATATCGTTTACTGCTAAGACAACACTCATCGACCATTACATAAAGACTTTAGGAGCTAGTTTATTTGGAGGGCAACTGATGATTATAACCAGCCTTTCAGCAAACCGGCTTATGGACAGATACTTTAAAAACGCATAACATCATGGGCTACATAAAAGAACCAGACGGGGTAGATTTTGTTATTAATGGCAAGCCATTAACGGACAAGCAAAAACTAGCTGTTAGCAAATTTATTAAAGTTGACAAGGCAAAACAAGCTTTGAAAGAGAAGCGCATAACGCAAAAACGAACTGCTGGTAAAGCGACCCGATCAGCCTGACAATCCCAGGCTTAGGCTCGTCTCTCACACCAACGCTGGTATTTAACCGAAGAGTGGTCATTAGCACCTTCTATAACAAGCCTGCTATGACCGGAACATAGCGATGCCTCCATTAAGTAACCGATAGAATGCTATACTTAACAACCAGCGAACAACAAGAAATGCCTCGGAAAACCTTGGCGTGATCATCAAATGCTCATTGTTGATCTAATGAAAAATGGCGGCTGTCTTCCTGAGTACAGCGAAGGATCTGCCAGGAGATGCTGCAGGTAACTCAACAGTTATAAAATCGAATAGCAAAGGATCGTGTCCCATCACTGGCTCTGTGTTCAACCAAAGCTCGTCAATCGTGTTTGCTAAATTCAGCGATATGCCCTCGAACTCGTGAATCGGGTTCGTGAAGACATGAACCCAGGCTGAGAGCCTCGCATCATCAAATGCTGATAATTAATCTAACGAAAAATGGCGGCTGTCTTCCTGAGTAGAGCGAAGGATCTGCCAGGAGATGCTGCAGGTAACGCAACAGTCATAGGATCGAATAGCAAAGGATCTTGTGCCATCACCGGCTCTGTGTTCAACCAAAACTGGTCAATCGTGTTTGCTAAATTCAGCGATATGCCCTCGAACTCGTGGATCGGGTTCGTGAAGACAAGAACCCAGGCCGAGGATTTTCCGATAAGAGGTGGGTTTAGAACCCTTAAGCAGTTAGCATTTAAACCATTGGGTAGCGTTGTAGTCGGACAATAGTGA
>JBBSKH010000113.1:0-10841 GCA_038256495.1 Chitinophagales bacterium | reverse complement strand
TCGAATTGGTGGATGATTTGGCCCGAATTATAGTTGAAACAGGGAATTGTGAAGCAGTAGTCGTTTCCTTGGGCCCCGCCGGGGCAATGCTGGTAACAAAAACATTGTCTCAACAAATACTACCACCTACGGTGATGCGCAAAAGTACGGTAGGTGCAGGAGACAGTATGGTTGCCGGTATAGTGCTAAGTTTATCAAAGAATAAAAGCCTTGTTGAGTCGGTTCAGTATGGGGTAGCCTGCGGTACCGCAGCCACTATGAACCCCGGTACTGAATTGTGCAGATTGCAAGCTGCAGAACATTTGTACAGGCTGATATTAAAAAGTTCCTGAAATTAAAATGAAAACCAATTGAACACGGAGTATCATGGCCAGTTTCAATTCAAATTGCAGATACTTTTATTGGACAGCACAAAAAAGAAAATCAGGTGCTGAATAGATTAAGTAAATTGGTTAATAATTAAAACCATGTCTGAATTCGCATTAACTATAGCGGGATTTACTGTTTGCACCGGGTTTATTTTTTTCAGCGGAAAATACCTGGCAAAATACGGCGATATCATTGCCGACCATCTTGGGTTAGGAAAAGCATGGATAGGAATGATTCTGATGGCATCTGTTACTTCTTTGCCGGAGCTGACTGTTGGCATCAGCTCTGTTACAATTATTGGATCGGCAGATCTTGCAGTGGGTGATGTATTGGGAAGTTGTGTGTTTAATTTATTCATTCTTTCATTGCTTGATCTGTTTGTAAAAAACAAGTCATTACTTGCAACGGTGTCGGGTAGTCATGTAATGGCGGCTTCTATGAGCATAATTTTAATTACACTTGCAGGGGCCGCCATATTTCTTCCGGCAGATATTATCATTACACCATGGATAGGGGTAACAAGTCTTATTTTTATTGTAGTGTACTTTGCGGCGATGAGGATGATCTTTAAGAATGAAAGAAAACTGATGCTTGAAAATGTTTCGCCCGGCCAGCCTCATACCTACCTTACCGTAAGCCTTAAAAAGGCAATAATATTGTATATTTTAAATGCAGGTGTAGTGTTAACCGCTGCAATTTTTCTGCCCCGTTTTGCTCAAACAATTGCTGCCGAAACCGGGTTAGGCGAGTCATTTGTAGGCACACTTTTCCTGGCGGCTTCCACCTCATTCCCTGAAGTTGCCGTTTCATTTTCGGCAGTGCGTTTAGGGTTAATAGATATGGCAGTGGGCAACCTTTTAGGCAGCAACATTTTTAATGTCGTCATATTGTCAATCGATGATTTGTTTTATGCGAAAGGTCATTTATTAAAAGATACATCTGACAGTAACCTTATTTCTGTTTTTTCAGTTGTAATCATGACAGCCATTGCCATTGCAGGGCTTAATTATCATAGTAAAGCAAAAAAAAATTTCTTTCTTGCGGCAGATACTTTTCTCATCCTGCTTGTATTTATTATCAACTTAATTTTATTGTATAACCTTAGACCCCGTTAATATGACCTGGCACAGATTGAGCATACCGGAAGTTTTTGAAAAGTTGGATACCGATAGCAAGGGTTTATCTGATTCCTCGGCAGAAGATAGATTGCAGAAGTACGGGTACAATCAATTGGTGGAGGCAAAGAAAAGAACGATAGCCGGAATGTTATTGGCACAGTTTAAAGATGTGATGATTTTAATTCTCCTGGCTGCTGCAATCATATCAGGTTTCATTGGCGATCTCACAGATACCATCGTTATTCTTATCATTGTTGTATTAAATGCCTTCATTGGATTCTTTCAGGAATACAAAGCGGAAAAAGCTATGCAGGCTCTAAAGCAAATGGCCCTTACACAAGCAAAGGTTATGCGTAACGGCCATGTAAGCGAGCATCCTGCTGTGCAACTGGTACCTGGTGATGTGGTGATATTAGAAGCCGGCAATGCTGTACCTGCCGATATTCGTATAACGGAGTCTGTAAATTTAAGAATTGATGAAGCCGCACTTACGGGTGAATCGCAGGCCATTGATAAAATAACAGAAGCATTGGAACAGGATGATTTGCCGGTGGGCGATAGAAAGAATATGGCATTCAAAGGAACTTTTGTAGCGTATGGACGTGGCACCGGTGTGGTAACCGGCACCGGCATGCAAACAGAGCTGGGCAATATTGCAAAGATGTTGCAAGAGGATGAAGTGCTTACCCCTTTACAACAACGCATGGCATCCTTTGGTAAAAAGCTGTCGTTGCTGGTATTGTTTTTATGTATCTTATTTTTTGTAGCCGGATGGTTACGGGGCGAAGATGTTTTTAAAATGATCATGACCAGTATTTCGCTGGCTGTGGCTGCAATACCCGAAGCATTGCCAGCAGTTATAACGATATCCCTTGCATTGGCGGCCAAGCGCATGATCCGTCAGAACAGTCTTATAAGAAAATTGCCGGCTGTGGAAACACTAGGTTCTGTTACTTATATCTGCACCGATAAAACGGGTACCCTTACCGAAAATAAGATGCATGTAGAGCAGGCTTTTGTAAACCTGCCTAACGAACAGACAGGCGGGCAATTACACGAAAGAAAAGATTTATCGTCCATCAGCCAGGAAGAAAATGTTTCCTTATTGTTACGTGCTTTTGCTTTAAATAATGATGCCACAGTAGATGGAGAAACGCTCAAAGGCGACCCCACCGAAATTGCTTTGCTGGAACTAGCTAATGAACTAAATGTAAATGCGGATAGCTGGGAGCGGTTGGCTGAAATACCTTTTGAAGCAGAAAGAAAGCTGATGACTACATTTCATGCCTATGAAGAAAAAGTTATTTCATTTACCAAAGGAGCGCCAGACATTTTGTTGCAGCGATGCGTAGCTATTGATGTGCCGGCAATGCAGCATCAGGTAGATGAGATGGCTTCACAAGGGCAGCGGATACTGGGCTTTGCGTATCGGTATTGGGATAAATTGCCCGAAAATCGGGATAGTGAAACGGTTGAAAATGATTTACAATTTTTAGGATTAAGCGGTATGATAGACCCGCCAAGGGAAGAAGTTTTTGATGCAATTGTTCAATGTAGAACTGCAGGAATAGTACCCATCATGATAACCGGCGATCATCCGCTGACTGCAAAGACCATTGCTGAACGGATAGGTATTTTAAACAACTCCAATGACCTGGTACTAACCGGGCAGCAATTATCCGCAATGGATGAGGATGCTTTTTTGGCTAAAGTAGAAAAGATAAAAGTATACGCCAGGGTATCGCCGGAACAAAAATTACAAATTGTAAAAATGCTGCAGAAAAAAGGGCACTATGTAGCTATGACTGGTGATGGTGTAAATGATGCCCCTTCTTTAAAAAGAGCGAACATCGGCATCGCTATGGGCATTACTGGTACCGATGTTTCAAAGGAGGCTGCAGACATGATTTTGATAGATGATAATTTTTCTACCATTGTAAAGGCCGTAAAGGAAGGGCGAAGGATTTATGATAATATTTTAAAATTCATCAAATACCTGATGACAACAAATTCCGGGGAGCTGTGGACCTTATTGGTAGGCCCCCTGCTTGGTTTACCCATTGCTTTGTTGCCCATTCATATTTTATGGATAAACCTGGTATCAGATGGTTTGCCTGCCATTACCTTGTCATTCGAAAAAGCAGAAAAAGATATCATGACCCGCCCGCCGCGGCCACCTGGGCAAACGGTGTTTGCCGATGGAAGGGGCCTGCACATGATTTGGGTGGGTATGTTGATGGCAGCCATTGCCTTAGGTGCACAGGCGATCGCCATACGTTATGAATTACATTGGCAAACGATAGTTTTTAATGTGCTTTGCTTAAGCCAGATGGCACACGTAATGGCCATCCGTTCAGAAAAACAATCACTCTTCAGCATTGGCATATTTTCCAATAAGCCGTTATTAGGGTCGGTACTATTAACATTGGTGCTACAGGTTGTAGTTACCTATACGCCTTTTTTACAATCCATTTTTAAAACACAAGCATTATCCCTTTACGAGTTCTTAGGAGTTGGCGTAGCTTCAACAATTGTATTTTTTGCGGTAGAAATTGAGAAAGCAATATCGAGGAAAAGAAAAGCTGCAAAAATAAACCTGGCGTTATAGAAATTGTGCAATAGTATGCAAGGCGTATGTTTAAACCTACTGCCGTCTGGGCCACCTATCGGCAACCGGAACTCCGGGTATTGTTTTTTATGCAATGGCGGTTTAAGCATTCTGTATTCATTTTTAATTTCTTAATTATGGTAATTAATTATACTTGTATTCCGGCTAGATATTAATGCCAATATCGTAGATTTTTTTTGCTTTCAGCCTGCTGGCACTTTTACGTTTAATCAAGTGGGTATAGCTGTTCCAGAATTTCATTTTCTTGTTATTTGGGAAGTGTAAAATAAAACACTGTTCCCTTACCTTCCTCAGACTCTACCCATATTTTCCCATCAAGGTTATTGATGATTTTCTTTACTACAGCCAGCCCTATCCCGGTACCTGTGTATTGTTCTTTATTATGAAGCCGCTGAAAGATGATAAATATTTTTTCAAAATATTCTTTGTCTATTCCAATACCATTATCCTTAATGCTAAACATCCAGTAACCGGGTGTTTCATTGCAGCTTATTTTAATTAGTGGTGCTTTTTCATTATGCCGGTACTTTAGCGCATTACCGATTAAATTTTGAAAAACCTGACTTAAGGGTGTTTTATGGGTATTTATTACTGGCAGGTTTTCCACTTCTATGCTGGCATTTGATTCTTGAATCTGAATTGTATATAGCGAAATAACATCTGTAACCAGTTCGTTAATATTCACTTGCTCGGCCTCATTCTCCAGCCTGCCTACCCTGGAAAATTCAAGCAAATCCAGAATAATCTGACGCATTCTTTTGGCACCATCAACTGCAAAGTAGATATACTGTTTCCCTTTATCATCTATGGTATCGCCATACTTTTTTTCCAACTGGCTTAAAAAACTGGTCACCATCCTTAAAGGTTCCTGTAAATCATGCGAAGCTACATATGCAAACTGCTCCAGTTCTTTATTGGAAGCAGCCAGTTCCTGTGCATGTTGCTCTAATGATTCATTCAGTTGTTTAAGAGAATCTTCATATTCCTTACGGTAAGTAATATCCGTCATAGCACCTACCATACGAATTGCTTTTCCGGTATGGCTACGAATAATGATACCCCTGTCTATAACTGTTGCAGTTTTACCCGCATTTTTTGTGATCCTGTACTCCTGTTGCCAATGTGTTGCGGTGGGGTCTTCAATTACCTTTTGCAAACTTTCTTTTATCAAGGATAAGTCTTCAGAATGGAATTTATCCTGCCAAAAATTCTCAGCCTGTATATTTTTATTTACATCGTAGCCAAACAGCGTGTTAAAACCATTACCACGATAAAGGTTATCATTAACTATATCCCAGTCCCAAATAGCATCATTGGTAGCCTGGGTAACTTTTTCAAAACGTTCATTGGATTGGAGGATGCTTACTTCAGCCTTCTTACGTTCGGTAATATCCCGTATAAAAGCACAGAAAAATTCTTCCACGCCTTGCTTAATAGGAATCACTGTCAATTCAACAGGAAATATGTCTCCCTTTTTATTAATTGCTGAAAGTTCTACAATGCTGTTGATTAATTTAGCTTCCCCGGTTTTCATATAATGATTCATACCGTTGTCATGCCTGGTCCGCAAATTTACTGGTATGATGTAATCAGAAAGTTTTTGCCCCATTATTTCATTTTGCAACCACCCAAATATTTTTTCAGCCTGTGGGTTCCAGAATATCACATTCCCATTTACATCAATACAAATTATTGCATCCAATGCCGAGTTCATGATGAGCCTGTTTTTTTCTTCACTATGCCTTACGCTTTCTTCCGCCTTTTTGCGTTCGGTTATATCCCTGGTTATTCCCAATAAAGAAATAATATCGCCTTGCTCATTTTTCATTGGAACAGCATGCGTCTCCATCCAGCGGCGGGTTCCTTTTAATCCTTCTATTTCAAATACAAGCTTCCCGGATTCACCTTTAAAAACATTTTTTGTAAGAGCTGAAAACGCCGCACTCTGTTCGGGTAAAATAATTCCTAACACAGATTTACCTAGCACCTGTGCTTCATTATCCGCCTCAATCATTGCCAGGCCAGCCGGGTTCATCATTAATAATTCGCCATCGGGCCCCAGCAATTTTATACATTCTGGTTCAGCTTCTAAAATGGTACGAAACCTGTTTTCGCTCTCCGCCAGTTTGATTGCTGCTTTTTTTCTTTCATCAATATCCTGGAAACTGCCATATACCCTGATGCACCTGCCATTTGCCATTTCTGCTTCACCAATGGTTCGTACCCATTTAAGGTTTCCTTTGTGGGTAATAATCTGCAGTTCTTCGTCCCATGGTGTTCCTTTTTCAATACATTCTTTTACCAGGTTTGAAATAGTTTCTCTGCTTTCACCTTCTTTAAAATAACTAATACCCATCGATAAATCAGGAACAAAATCCGTGTCAACTTCCCGGATCTCTTTGGTAATATCCGACCAGTAAACGGTGCCGTTAGTAACATCTATTTCCCAACTGCCAATAGCTGCAAGCCTGTTTGCCTTGTTGAGCAAAACTTCAAGGTTCTTTTTTTCGGTAATATCTTTCGCAACAGCAAATATCAATTTTTCTTTAGGAGACGAAGTGCTACTCCAGGCGAACCAGATGGTTTTGCCGGATTTAGTGATATAGCGATTTTCAAAATAGTGAGTAGGCTCACCGCTACGAAGCGTTTCTAATTCTTTTGTGGTTACATTCAGATCATCGGGATGTACAAAATCACGATAAGGCATGTTGAGCAATTCTTCTTCTGTATAGCCCAGTAAGGTACAGGCTACAGGATTTATCTTTTTGAAATACCCGTTAAAGTTCACGATACAGATGATGTCCTGTGAATAATCAAATACCTGGTTTAGTTCCTGTTCTAATCGCTTACGTTTTATTTCGGCGCCTAAGTGCACACTAAAATCATGGGATTGAAAAATAAAATCGTTCTGCATATTCTCAATAGAGCTGCTACCTAATAAAAGCGACCCAATAATGGTTTCATTATACAGTAAGGGTATGCCGGTTATTTTTTTTATCCCAGCTTTAACCGCTTCATTTTTACGAAGAAAATATTCATTTTCTTCATTCACGTTCCATTGATGGATGCTTTGGGTTTCTCCCACTATTCCCGGAAGTCCTTCGCCAATAGCAAAGTTTCTAATATCAGGGTTTCCGGCATAAAATAATTCTATTTTATCTCCTGCTACATGTTTGGATAATAGGTTCATGTTCTTTTTATCGGTATCTATCATCCATGCCTCGGCCATGCAATAATTACCGGTAGCAACAATGAACTGCAGTACCTGGCTGAGTGTTTCAGAAAGTGAAACAGGCTGATTGAAAAGCCTGCTTATTTCTGTTAACAGTAATTTTTGTTGTTCTTCATTTTTGCGTTGGGTAACATCCCGTTCAATTGATATCCAATGGGTAAACCATCCTTTTTCGTCGGCTACAGGACTAATAGAAAAATTAATCCAGAATGCTTCTCCATTTTTTTTGTAGTTAACTGTAGTTACTTCACACGATTCCCAGTTACGCATTGCTTTTGCTAAACGGGCCAGTTCTTTTCTGTCTGATTTTGGCCCTTGTAATAAACGTGGTGACTTACCGATTACTTCATCGGCTGTGTAGCCTGTCATCCTTGTAAAGGCTTCGTTTACATATACTATTCTTGGCCCGGGTTCATCAAAAGGTTCTGCTTCGGTAATTAAGACGGCATCATTCGTATTGGTGATTACAGATTTTAGTAATTTAAACTGCTGCTCTTGTTTTTTACGCTGCGTCTGATCTCTTAATACCCCAATCATTCTCTTGGGTTTTCCATTTTCATCTCTTACGAGATAACCAATTTCTTCTACAAATGCATAGCTGTTATCTCCACGTTTGAAACGAAATTCATGTTCCCACTTAAAACGGTTTTTATCTGCTAAAAAAAGTTCCCATGATTTTTTGTCAGGTTCTACATCATCTGGATGCATTAGTTTTATCCAACTGGCTAAAGTAAAATTATCAGCCTGCGGTGGGTGATTAAAAATGCGGTTAAAACTTTCTCCCCATGTAAAAGAATCATTCACCACATCCCAGTCGTAGATAGCATCATTGGTGACCAGGTTTACATAATTAAATCTTTCATTGCTTAGCAATACAGCTTTTTGTGTTTCCAGTTTTTCTGTTACATCATTTAACAAAGCCAAGGATACCCGTCTTCCACCATAATCCATTAAGTGAGCCGTAATTTCCATTTGTATCAATTGGCCATTCTTTTTTAAATGACGCCAAATATTTTTGTTTATTTGTCTGTATGAAGCTTCGCTTTTTGTAGCTGCATCAACTAAAGAGATATCTTCTTTAGGGCTCATATCCCTTATATTTAGTTGTAAACACTCTTCCCTTGTATAGCCATATTTAAGGAGCGCTTCTTCATTACAATCGATGATATTAAGCGTTTCAAAATCCCAGATGAACATGGGTAGCGGATTTTCTTTGAAAAGGGTTTTGTATTTCTTTTCAGATAATTTTAATACTTGTTCCACCTGCTTGCGCTCTGTAATATCCTGTGCAGTACCAAACAAACGTACAATATCTCCGTTAGCCTTTTTTTCGCTGTAACCAAATTCTTCAATAATCCGGTTTTCTCCGCCGGGAGTGGTAATACGGTATTCTATATTAAAAGGTTCGCCGGTAAGTTGTGAACGGCGGCTTGTTTCCATTACTAACGCACGATCCTCTGCTGCAACGAGGTTTACAAATGAACCATGTGTTTCAAGGAAAGTTTCTTTATTTGCTCCAAATACATCATAGAGTCCATCTGTCCAGCTAAGCTTATCTGCTTCGAAATCAAAGTTCCAGCTACCCATTTTGGCCAGTTTTTGTGCCTCCTGCAGGTGATATTCACTTTTCAGCAATGCATTTTCTGCATTTTTCCTTTTTGTAATGTCTATAATAGAAGTTGAAGTCCTTTCTTCTCCATTTACATCTGCAAATATGAAAGAGGAAACCTCAATTGGAAACTTTTCGCCATTTTTTTTAATTCCAGTAAGCGTTGCTTTTACTTTACCCGTTTCTCTCCTTTCCTTGATTTTTTCTATTATATGCGCTTCACTATGATCAATGATTCCCTCACGCCCAATTTGCCTTAACTCCTCAAGTGAGTAACCAAACAAATCACAGGCAGCTTTATTGGCCTCTAAGATGGTACCGTCGGGTTTAGTAAGAAAAAAAGCAATTAAAGAATTTTCGACAATGCTCCGATAATCCTGACTATTATTACGATCCAGGTTATTAGAAACTGTTTTGTTTTCAGTCTCTTTAAATGATACAATAATTGATACCGGCAAATCACTTTCGTTCAATACTGGAGTAATTTCTACATCCACATGGGTTCTTTCAAATTGAAAACCATCGTCTTTTTTTAACGTACAATAAAAATTATCAAGCTTCGCCGGCTTTCCATCTTTCAACGCCGAAGACAACAAGGAACGAAGTGTGGAAAAGCTGTTTATTTCATCGCCATTATCTGAATGCTCAAAGATTTCAAAAAAACCAGTTTCCAGAATAGCTGATTCCTTTTTGTTAAATGCTTTAAGATACTCATTAGTGGCCGCAGCAATGGTAAACCTCGGATAGTCGGTTAGTAAAATCAACCCTACAAAAGGGGAGGCTTTAAATATCTGGAGATGGCTGGTGTTATTGATCACAGTTAAGTTTGTAATAGTAGAAATGAGCGTATTGCAAAGTACAAGTAATTTTTTAATAATAACATGCCGGGAAATAGAATCAAGCAAAGGGCTATTTATCCCCAAGTGGATAGGCTTCAAAAAGAAAGTTTCCAAAGGAATTTGGTTTGCGAATATGACGTTGACTTTTGCGGGAAAAGGAAAAGAGGAAGAATAGTGTGTAAAGTAGGAACCTGGCCCTGCCAAAAATTAATTAAGTAAAGGTAGCTTTTACAGAAATATCATCCACGATGTCAAAAAAAGCTTCTAAGAATTACCTTGTGTCTAAATTAAGGGAAACAAAAAAGGGCTTTATTGGCTGAAACCCGAACTTGTATTTAGTGATCGGGTTAGAACAGTTTTCAAACCATTTATTAAGAAGATTTAGAAAAATATATGAGTTAAAGGCAGTTATACCTGTTTAACAGCTGCAGTCCTTATATTAATAGCCGGGAAAACTGCAGGTAGCGGGTCATTGCCTTTATTACAATTCATGCAATTGTTTTTTTATTGATACGAGTGATTTATTGAGTTCATCTATTTGTTTTTGTTGCTCCCCATTTATTTTATCTTGCTGCAACATATACAAGTGAAGTTCTTAGATCTTTTCCAGGAACTTCGCATTCATATTACCCAGTTCAATGCCATTGCGTTCCACTTCAGAGGCAGAAGGAATATTGGGGAGGTGTTTATTTGTTTTTATAAATTGATCCAATTCTTTTAATGGCTTTAATGGATAATCATCTGCAAAAACATGGTCCGACCAGCCACTGCTTAGGGCAACCCGCACACTGTCGGCTATAATGCCACCCAAAACATTCAATGTTCTTGTTCCTTTGAAAACGTACCCTGTTGGCTTTGTATTACCCATTTACAACTGGCCTGTGGAGAAATCACCGTAAATCATGGTTTTGTTGGAGTCATTGGCCAGGTATAATTTGTTTGAACCTGTAGATTCATAATAGCCCGCACGGCTGCCAAGAAAGACATTCCTGTTTCCGGTGCTATTATACCCGGCGCTGTCTCCAACGGCAGTGTTGTAGTTACC
>JBBSKH010000112.1:0-10882 GCA_038256495.1 Chitinophagales bacterium | reverse complement strand
TTCAAACTGCAAAACAGTATCTACCATATGTTCTAAAATTTTAGGACCGGCAATATTGCCGTCCTTGGTAATATGGCCAATTAAGAAAACGGGCGTGTTGGTTTCCTTTGCAAAGCGTTGCAGTTCGGCAGCGCATTCCCTAATCTGGCTAATGCTGCCCGGCGATGATTCTACAAAAGGAGATTGTAAGGTTTGAATAGAATCTACAATGACCAGTTGCGGCTGTAGTTTTTTTACTTCCTGGAAAATGGTTTGGGTATTGGTTTCTGTAAGCAGGTAAAAATCATCGCTGCTAACGCCCACCCGGTTTGCACGCATCTTTATCTGTTGTTCACTTTCTTCTCCGCTAATGTACAAGGTGCGTACGCCATGCAATTGTAAACCTATCTGTAAAAAAAGTGTCGACTTGCCGATGCCTGGTTCCCCGGCAACCAACACAATGCTCCCCATCACGATGCCACCACCAAGCACCCGGTTTAATTCCGGGTCTGTGCTGATGATCCTTTTCTCTTCGGCACTGCTTACATCATTTATAGAAACCGTCTTTAATTTTTTGAGACCGGCAAAATCATTCCAGTTCTCTTTTCCATTGTTCTTATCTGTTCCTTTTACAATTACTTCTTCAACAAATGTATTCCACTCATTGCAGGAAGGACATTTACCTGCCCACTTCGCTGATTCATATCCGCAGTTCTGGCAAAAAAAAGCTGACTTGGTTTTACTCATGTTGTAAAGGTAAAGCAGGAAACAGCAAGACGAATTTTATCGAAATAAAAAAGATGAAACTGCGTGAATGCAAAATGAAATGGAGAAGAAAAAACAAAAACCTGTTTGCAAATTTTTGGAGATTGGTACAAAGCAAAAGGGCCAGCATTTCTGCTGACCCTAATACTTACTAACCCATTAAATTCTATTGCTAAATTACAAATTGAGTCCACAATAAAAAATTATATTTTCCGATGTTGATAAGTTTTAAAACACTAGGGTATCAATGGGTCTGGATTTAAGTAAATATTCAAGATGTTATTAATCATATAGTTGTGGTGATATTCCCATCTTTTTTGCCCCATGCCGCAGGGACATATTCAAAAAAATAAAATAAAAATAATTTGGTTTATAAAATAAACTACTTTACGTTTGTGTCAAAATTAGAAAGGATGAAACGCTTGTTGTTTTTACTGTTATTAGCTGCTGCTGCAAGTGCAAATGCCCAGGTTTTAGTTAAAGGAACTGTCACCGATACAAAGGACAAACCGCTGGCTGGGGCCAGCATCGTTTTAAAGGATACCTACGATGGGGCTACCTCCGATTCGCTGGGAAATTTCTCGTTTTCTACGGCGGAAAAGGGCAAATTCATACTGGAAGCTACCGTATCAGGTTATAGCACATATATCGAAAATATTACACTTGAAGGCAAAGAGTTGCTGATCCCGATCAAAATAAAGGAGCTGATCACCCAACTAACGGCGGTAATCATAACAGCCGGTGCCTTTGAGGCCAGCGATAAGAACAAGGGGGCCGTATTGACCCCATTAGACATTGTTACCACTGCCAGCGCCCAGGGAGATATCACCGGTGCTTTAAAAACCCTGCCTGGCACCCAGCAGGTGGGCGAAACAGGTGGCTTATTCGTTAGGGGTGGCACGGCCACAGAAAGCAAGATATATATAGACGGTAACCTGGTAAATAATTTCTTTTACAGCAGTGCGCCGGGTATAGCAGCCCGGGGGAGGTTCAATCCCTTCCTGTTCAAAGGAACCATTTTCAGTTCAGGTGGTTACTCAGCATTGTATGGCCAGGCACTTTCGGCTGCCCTCATTCTTGAAAGTACCGATCTGCCAGATAAAACAGAAGCCAACCTGTCGCTCAGCGTAATTGGTGTGGGTGCTGGCATTCAGAAACTGTCAAAGAATAAAAAAGCTTCCTGGGGTGTTACCTATAATTTCAGCCACCTGGGTCCGGCATTTGCCGTTATTAAGCAAAAACAGGACTATTTTCAAAATCCCGTTTTTCACGAAGGCGATGCCAACTTCAGGGCAAGAACCAAAAATGGTGGTATGATTAAATATTACGGCTATTGGAATGTGGGTGATGTGGGCTTTCGTACAGCGGACATAGATTCTTCCGTACTAAACAATGCCTTCACATTAAAAAACCTGAACACTTACCAGAATATCAACATTAGGGAAAATATAGGCAGCGGATGGAAACTCACGGGCGGACTAAGTTTTAGCACCAATAAAGATGATATTAAAAATGAACTGCAGGATTCGGATGATAAGAAGCAGGTGATCACAAATCCCCTGGGATATGCTTTTAAGAATTACAAGGTCCTCAACAAGTCGAGGTATGCGCAGGCAAGAATCGTTTTTGAAAAGAGGTTGAAGGGACTGAATGTCCTCCGGTTCGGCTCCGATTACTTTTACAGCAAAGAAAATGCTACCTATACATTATATAACGGCACTGCTTATGATACAAAGCTGACCGATAACCTGTATGCCGGTTTTGCAGAAACGGATATCTACCTTTCTAATAACCTTGCTGCTAAGCTTGGCACCAGGTTGGAGCATTCGCAGGTAATGGGCGAATGGAACCTGGCACCCCGTGCATCTCTGGCTTACAAATTTAAAGACAACAGCCAGGCATCAGTTGCTTATGGTATGTTTTACCAGAACCCCGAAAGCCGCTACCAGCCGGTGACAGAAGGTATAGGTTATGCAAAAGCCACGCATTACATTCTGCAATACCAGCGTTTAAATAAACTGCGCACTTTTAGAACAGAGGTATTCTACAAAAAGTATGATAATTTATTTAAGACCGGTTTCGACAATTTTGGGAGGGAAGTAGCCACCAGCAACAATGGTTCAGGATTTGCAAAAGGCATTGAGTTTTTCTGGCGTGATAAAAAAACGTTGAAAAATCTTGATTACTGGATATCCTATTCCTTCCTGGATACTAAAAGAGATTACCTGAATTTCCCTATGGAAATGGCGCCGAATTTTGCTGCAAAGCATACGGCATCGCTGGTGGTGAAAAAGTTTGTGCTGCCATGGAAAACCGGTTTTAACGCCAGCTATAATTTTGCCAGCGGAAGGCCTTACTATAACCTTCGTTACGATAACAATCAGGGTAAATACCTGGTGGCAGATGCCGGTAAAACCATCAACTACAATAACCTTGGCTTTAGCCTGAACTACCTGCCCAACCTGGGTAAAACGGGTAAGAAAGTTTTTATAGTGTGGGTATTATCAGTAAGTAATGTGCTGGGACAAACGCAGGTATTTAATTACAATTATGGCAGCGTTAATAACCTAAAGCAGCCCATCGGGCCTACATCAAAAAGATTTGCATTCATAGGTTGTTTCTTAAGTTTTGGGGTAGACAGAACACAGGATGCTATTAATAATAATTTGTAGAAAGCATATTGGAATTATGAATTACAAATTATGAATGATGAATTAACAAGCGTTCAATTAATTAATTTCT
Source organism: Chitinophagales bacterium (assembly GCA_038256495.1). Classification (GTDB taxonomy): domain Bacteria; phylum Bacteroidota; class Bacteroidia; order Chitinophagales; family Chitinophagaceae; genus Ferruginibacter. The sequence goes on along the minus strand of JBBSKH010000112.1, from coordinate 7,396 downwards.
TGTTATTATAGCCCATACGGTTTTTCTATTAAATATCTAATAAGTAAACACAATGAATCCATGACCAATAAGCAATACTCAATTACCAATAACATTTATATAACAAACACTAAAAATAAAAAACATGTCAAACTATCAACCGGCACCAGAAGGTAAAGATCCTGTTTTGTGGGAAATAGCACAACGCAGGGCCAGTTTTAAAAGTCACTTGATAACCTACCTCGTGGTTAACGCTTTTTTATGGGGGTTATGGTATTTTGGTTCGGATGGATATTCTGCAAATGGATTACCATGGCCTGCCTGGGCTTCCCTTGGTTGGGGTATAGGGCTGGCATTTCATTTTGCAGGGGCCTACGTTTTTCCCAAAGCAAATTCTGTAGAAAGTGAATATGAAAAACTACGTAAAAAATAAATCAACATATAAAAAAAACAAACATGAAGAAGATAATTTTTGCAGCAGTACTGTTATGTGCTGCACAATTTGCCACCGCACAGAGCGATAAATACAACAACGCTATGGCCAAAAACCTTTCCCAGATGGGCGAAGCATTTAAGAACCCGGCTAACCTGCTGGTATTGGCCAACAATTTTGAACGCATTGCGGAGGCCGAAAAAAACCAATGGTTGCCTTACTATTATGCTGCCTTATGCCAGGTGAATGTTGGCTTTATGGATCAGGATAAATCTAAAACAGATGCCGTGGCCGATAAAGCAACGGAGTTGATCAACAAAGCCGATGCGCTCAACCCTAATAACTCTGAGATAAGTTGTATGAAGAGTATGATTGCCAGTTGCCATATGATGGTAGATCCAATGCAGCGTTTCATGCAATATCAGCCCGAAAGCAGCAAACAATTGGAAGCTGCCAAGCAGCAGGATCCTGCTAACCCAAGACCTTATATGCTCATTGGTCAGTCGCTAAAGTATACGCCGGAGCAATTTGGTGGTGGCTGCAAAACAGCGATGCCGCAACTGGAAACAGCCATGGCTAAATATGAAGCCTTTAAGCCGGCATCAGAGCTGCATCCAAACTGGGGTAAAGAGCAGGTGGTACAGTTGATGGAAGAGTGTAAAAAATAAACGTTCGGTCATAGCATCCTGCCACGGCAGGATGCTTAATATATTTATATGGAACAACAATTTTCTGAACAGGACAGCCTGCAACTGATCAACTCAATGATCAATAAGGCAAAAAATAGTTACAGCGAATCTGGAACGCTCTACCTCGTGTGGGGCTTTACCATTTTAATATGTAGTGTAACACAGTTCATCGCCATTAAATTTTTCAATTACCAGCAGGCTTATTACATCTGGTTTTTAACATGGGGCGTATTTTTTTACCAGGTTTTCTTCCTGGCCCGTAAAAAGAAGCGGGTAAAAGTAAAAACATATACTGATGAAATACTCGGCTATGTATGGATATGTTTTATAGTATGCCTTTTTGTAATGTTGTTTGTGCTGATACAAAGCAAGTCTTTCACTTTAATTAATACAGTAATATTGGTATTATACGGCATACCCACTTTTCTGTCTGGGGCTATCTTAAAAGTACGCCCGCTGGTGATTGGAGGTATCGCTTGTTGGGTGTTGGCTGAAGTAAGTTTATTTATTCCAATTGAATACCACATCCTGTTGATCAGCGTAGCTGTAATAGTAGCATGGATCATTCCCGGAATGTTTCTTCGCAATAAATTTTTAAAACAACCTATATCTTATGCAAGATAAAGAACTGAGTTACCAGGAAAGTCTGCAACTCATCAATACGATGATAAATAAGGCAAAGGACTCTTACCACGATACTGGTATTGGTGCCATGCTCTGGGGCGCTGTTATTGCAACGTGCTCGCTGGTAAGATTTGCTGAAATCTATTTTGATTTCAGGCTACCCTTCGATATTTACCTGCTGACGCTGGCAGCATTGGTGCCGCAGATTTTCATAACCATAAGAGAAAGAAGGGAGCGGAAGGTAAGATCCTATGATGACCGTTTCAACAACTTTGTATGGCTGGCTTTTGGTATTAGCATTTTCCTGTTGATACATGTGATCAATCTTGCATTCGATTCCTGGGCACCGGTGGCCGGAGAATACAAAACCCTTACTGGCAACAATCCTGCCTTCAGGCTAAGTGAATTTATTGCGCCACTATTCCTGATCTTATACGGGTTACCCACTTTTATAACCGGGGCTTCTTTTAGGTTTCGTCCCATGTTGTGGGGTGGATTATTCTGCTGGGCCTGCAGTATCATTACAGTTTATACTGATTTTAAAATTGACCTGTTGTTAACTGCCCTTTCTGCAATCATGGCATGGTTTATTCCCGGCCTGCTCATGAAGAAAGAGTACACGCAAACAAAAAAGAAAGAGGCGCTTGCACATGTTTAAAGAACTGGATCCCATATTACATTCTCAACTACGGTTGGCCGTTATAAGCTTATTGATAAGTGTGAAGGAAGCAGAGTTTACTTTCATTAAAGAAAAGACCGGCGCCACCGCCGGTAACCTTAGTGTGCAGATGACCAAGCTTAAAGATGCGGGTTACATAGATGTAAGCAAACAATTTAAAGACAATTATCCCCAAACACTTTGCAAGATCACCAAGGTAGGTATACAGGCTTTTGAAGATTATGTAAAAGCCCTTCAGTCTTATATGAATCCTGGTGCTGAAGGCACAACTGCTTGATGGGCCTTTACCGTTAAATATTTAAATAAGCTTAAACAATCATTGCGCAGATACTGTTAGTTTTACAGTATGAGCAATTTGTTGGAAGTAAACAATCTTTTTAAGGAATTCGGGTCACTAAAAGCTGTGAACGACCTCTCGTTCCAGGTGCATGAAGGCGATGTGTATGGCTTCCTCGGGCAGAATGGCGCCGGTAAATCTACCACCATCCGCATGCTGCTTACTTTAATTAAACCCACTTCAGGGCAAATAGAAATTTTTGGTAAATCGCTGCACGCCCACCGGGCCGAAATTCTGCAACAGGTAGGTGCTGTTATTGAACGTCCTGACCTGTACAAGTTCCTTTCTGCTTACGATAATCTTTCCATTTTTGCACGCCTTAGTGGCTTAAAGTTATCCCGCAAAGCCCTTATGGAAAAACTGGATAGGGTGGGCCTGGCAGACAGAAGCAGCAGCAAAGTAAAAACCTACAGCCAGGGCATGAACCAACGCTTGGGTATTGCGGTGGCGCTGGTGCACGATCCCAAATTGATCATATTGGATGAACCTACCAATGGTTTAGATCCGCAGGGTATTGCAGATATGCGTAAACTCATCATCAGCCTTAGCAAAGAGCAGGGCAAAACAGTTATCGTTTCTTCGCACCTGTTATCGGAAATAGAGCAGGTGGCCAACAGGATGATCATTATTCATAAAGGAAAAAAAATCATAGAAGGCGAAGTGGCACAACTGCTGAACCCGGAAGACACCATCGTAGAACTAAATACGGTGGATAACGCAGCCACGCTTCAGTTGCTGCAACAATCTGAATGGGCTACAAAATTGATGCTGTCTCATCCCGTTGTTAAATTAAAGATGAACAAAAACCATATTCCACAGCTAAGCAATTGGCTGGTGCAGCAAAATGTTGCCATATTGGCCATTAAGCCCATGCACAGTTTAGAAGATTATTTCCTGAATTTAACCAACCCTGCAACCTATGTGGAGCCTGTTACAAATTGAGTTATATAAAATATCCAAGCGTCCCCGAACTTATATTGCCTTTGCTGCCATTGCAGCCATAGTGGGCATTTTTCAGTTTGCATTTAAAGCAGATGGCGGCAGTTATATGAACCTGATGCTGCAAAGTGTGCAGGATACTTTTTCATTAGATAAGTCGAAAGCCATTAACGGGTATTTCATGTGTTACATCATATTGAACACATTGTTGATACAGGTGCCTATACTGGTGGCGTTGGTAGCGGGCGACGCCATTTCTGGCGAAGCCAATATGGGAACCCTGCGTTTATTATTAACAAAACCAATGAGCCGAACCAAAGTTATTTTGGTGAAATTTGCAGCGTCGCTTATTTATACCATCTTATTACTGGTTTGGATGGCGCTGATCTCTTTATTCCTCAGCCTGTTTATTTTCGGGGCAGATGATATGCTCATTTTCCGGGTAAAAGGGGATGAGTCGCAGATAATGCAAATAACCAAGGATGATATTATGTGGCGGTATTTTGCAGCATTCGGTTATGCAGCCGTTGCACTAACGGTGATAGCGGCACTTGCATTGTTGTTATCGGTTTTTGCAGAGAATTCAATCGGTCCTATCATTGCAACCGTTTGTATTGTTATTGTTTGTACGGTTATCAGCAATATAAATGTGCCTATTATAGATAGGAATGTGAAACCATGGCTGTTTACTTCTTACCTGGTGGGGTGGAAGGGTTTCTTTTACATTGGCACTACGCCGGACGGGATCCCTATAAAAGGTAGTATTGAGAACTGGCCGGCCATCAGGAATAGTTTATATATATTGGTAGCGCATGTAGTGATTTTATTAGGTGCAGCTACAATAGTTTTTAACAGGAAAGATATTCTTTCCTAAGAACAGGGAAACGCCAACGGCAGTTTCCACAAAAGATAATATTGATGAAAATTAAAATGATAATAGCGTTTTTAATAATGGGAGCATTGGTTGCCCCCGCTCTTGCACAGCAGGATATTAATACACTTGTAGCAAAAGCCAAACAAAAAATTGATAAGGTTAATAATTATGTAGCCAGTGGCCGCATGAAAACCAACGTTGCATTCCTGAAAGTGCCTGTGGCTGATGTAAAAGTCTATTTCAGCAAACCCGATAAGCTGGCCATTAAAAGCCAGAAGGGAATTTCCTTTATTCCCAAAGGCGCCGTGAGCATTAACCTTAATAATATTATTGGCTCAGGCGATTTTACGATCATAGATGCCGGCACAGAAAAAATTGGAGCCACTACGGTAAGGGTAGCCAAACTGTTGCCCAAAGATGATAATAGTGATGTAGTACTGAGCACCGTGTATATTGATGAAGCCAGCAGCCTGATCACTAAGGCAAAAACCACTACAAGGGATAACGGCACTTTTGAGTTACAAATGTTTTATGGAAGATATGCAGCCTATGGCCTGCCTGATAAGATCATTTTTTCTTTTAATACCAAAGATTATAAGTTGCCAAAAGGTGTAACCTTCGATTTTGATGATGGTACCACGAAGACCCCGGCCGATCGGGCCAAAAACAAAAAGGGAAAAGCAGAAATAACTTTCAACGCTTACACTATTAATAAGGGTGTGCCTAACTCCATGTTTTTGTAATTACTCACTTTCATCAATATTCATTTTCTCATCTGCTGTAAAGGACAATACAATGGTACCCTTTTTTGGCAAATATTTTTTGTATTAGTAGGAAACTCTTTGTTTCCACTAAATATATTTAGTATAACAAGTCTCCAAAACATTACTGAAATTTCCAATAAATGTCTGGCATAACTATGATTGTATATTTTAAAAAAATTCAAATTATATTTTAGTTTTTTGAAATAAAAGTAGATTTTTCGATATATATATATATATATATTTACTTCTTAAATTACAGTTTATGAAACAAAACATTTTTTATTTGCTATTCGTACTCCTGCTTTTTGGTGCATGTAATAAAAACTTACAGGAAGTTCAAGCTCCCGACAAAGTTGGGTTGCTCTTTAGCCAATTAAAGCAAGAACCTCAATTTTTAGAATATTTAAAATCTGTACAGAAATCGGTTCAAATGCTTAATAAAAGTATCGAAGGGCTGCGGCCTGAAGATTCGACTATTTTAAGGGACAGGAGCATTTCCTTTGAGGAGAAAAAACGTCTATTAGCTTTAAAAGTACCTGAGAATATTAATGATTCATACAAACAAGCTTCAGAGAGTCTTGCGATTATACGAATTAAATACCCTGTCTTTGATTCATTATCTCAAGATGAACGAAAGCTACTATTTCAAAAAGGTTATAAATACTACTTTAAATCATCCTCAAAATAGTTGAAATGAAAAAAATAATTCACGCAATTTTATTCATTTTCTTAATGAATATTATTACAGGCTCTGTTTATGCAAGTGTTGGCGAAAAGCATTTAATAAGCACTCACCTAACTGATGTTAAAATTCAGTCTGAAAAGAATAAGGATAATAAAATAGTAAATCCACAAGATTGCCTTTCAATAGCATTAAATCGAATTGATCTTTTATTTTCATATTCAGACTATATGTTTCGGTCTTGCGTAAGTTCTGGCGGCTGGCCAACACAATGTGGTGTAGAGTCTGATGTATACAGAGATGCAGGAATGCAGTTTATAATAGGTGATATGGAAGCTTGCCAAGGTTTTATGAATATTTAAGTGAAAACAGTACGATAAAAAAGCCATTTACTAAGATCGGTAAATGGCTTTTTTTATTCACTCTCATCAATATTCATTTTTTCATCTACAGCGTTGGCTAGTAAGGCAGCACTCATTTTTTTAAGTGGGTTCTTATATTGGTCTAAAAACTCCCGGCGCTGTTTAATGATATCTACGCAGGTAAACAGTGCCTGCCGGAAGGAAGACTCATCGGCAATACCTTTTCCTGCAATATCAAATGCAGTTCCGTGGTCGGGCGAGGTACGTACACCAGCAAGGCCGGCAGTATAGTTAACGCCTTCTCCAAATGCCAGCGATTTAAAGGGTATCAATCCCTGGTCGTGGTAAAGGGCTAACACAGCATCAAATTTTTCGTGGTTGCCCCTGGCAAAGAATGCGTCTGCCGGGTATGGTCCAAAGCAAAAAACATTTTTTTGCTTGGCCTCTTTAATGGCCGGCCTTATAATTTCTTCTTCTTCCTTACCTAATAGTCCTTCATCACCGGCATGTGGGTTAAGGCCCAGCACAGCTATCTTTGGTTTGATAATACCAAAATCTACCCGCAGGCTGTCATTCAGCACGTGCAGTTTGCTAATGATCTTCTCTTTGGTAATATGTTGTGCCACGTCTTTAAGCGGAACATGTTCCGTTAGCAGGGCCACCCTCATATTTGCTGCCACCATAAACATGGCCACGTCTTTTACATCAAACAATTCTTTTAAATAAGGTGTGTGGCCAGGGAAGTTAAAATCGGCGGACTGTATATTCTTTTTGTGGATGGGCGCTGTAACGAGGCCATCTAATTTACCGGCCCTCAACGCTTCTGCTGCAACCTTTAAACTTATAACAGCGTTGTTTCCCGCATCAGCAGTAAGCTGGCCTGGAGCAATCTCTCCATCCTCTTCCCAACAGTTATAGACATTGACCTGTTTTGGGTTAATATGGGTTGAATCTTTGACGCTGCTAAAGCTAAAGTTAACATCTGGCATCGTTTTGCGGTAAAAATTGATCACCTTATTGCTGGTAAAAATAAC
>JBBSKH010000111.1:0-11345 GCA_038256495.1 Chitinophagales bacterium | reverse complement strand
TTTGGTATGCCGCTGATAGAGTCTATGGCTTGTGGCACACCTGTAATTACTGGCAACAACAGTTCGCTTCCGGAAATAGCAGGCGATGCTGCCTTACTGGTAAATGCAGCAACGCCAGGCGAGATTGCGAATGCAATACATACCTTGTCAGGTGATAATGATCTGTATAAAAAACTTCAAGCGGCCGGATTGAAAAATGCTGCACGATTTAGCTGGAAAAATGCAGCCATAAAAACTTTGAAAATATACAATGAAGTGATGGGCATTCGGAATTAATAATTAAATTAACCATGGTAAATACTGGATATTAATGAGCCTTTCTGTTTTTTATAATTTATGGATGATCATCCAGGTAATTGTGGCCGCTGTGCTCCTGTTTCCCGTTGTATCATTTATCGTATATCTCTTTTGCAGTAAAAATAAACTCAGCACCATTAGAAACCTTCCTGAAAATGATTACGGAATCATTGTTACAGCCTATAAAAACGCCGATAATCTGGATAATGTTATCCGCTCGCTGCTGAAAATGCAGCACCATAATTTTATCATATACGTGGTGGCAGACGGTTGCCCTGAGTTTGAAGATAGTTTCAACGATCCGAGAGTAGTTATCCTGAAGCCTGCAGAATTATTTTCTAACCAGTTGAAGTCTCACTTTTTTGCTATCGGGAATTTTAAAAGAGACCATGAACTTATTACTATCATCGACAGCGACAATATTGTGCACCCCGGTTACCTGAAGGCATTTGACCCTTTTTTTAACGCTGGCTATAAGGCCGTGCAAGGTGTAAGAAAAGCAAAAAATTTAAACACCCATTATGCAAGTATTGATGCAGTAGGGGAAATTTATTATCTTTTTTACGACAGAAAAGTGCTGTTCACGATCGGTTCATCCTGCATGCTTTCCGGATCGGCCATGGCGTTTACTACCGAACTATACAAGGATTGCCTTGGCAGTTCTAAAAGTACCGGTGCCGGCTTTGATAAGATCTTGCAAAAAGAAATCTTACAAAGAGGGCATCGCATTGCCTTTGCCGAAGAAGCTATAGTGTACGATGAAAAAACAGCGAATGCTGAACAACTGGTTAAGCAACGGGCCCGGTGGAATAATACCTGGTTTAGGTATTTCAAGTTCGGATTTGCAATTATGCTTCAGGGAATAAAAAATGCAGCCATAAACCCGCTCCTTTTCGGATTTGTCCTTATCAGGCCTCCCTTGTTTATACTACTTACTATTTCAGCTTTAATCACTATAGTTAATTTGTTCCTTATTACACAAGTTGGTTTAATATGGATAGGATTTCTATTTCTTTTTACACTAGGATTTCTTCTTGCCTTAATTATGTCTGATGTTGACAAGCGTGTATACAAGTCTCTTTTGTATATACCGAAATTTATTTTTCATCAATTAGCATCACTGCTTAAAGTAAAAAAAGCAAACCAAATTTCAATAGCAACGGAACACACTCATCATGAAAGTATAGAAAAATTAAAAGATAGCATATAATTAAAAAAGCGATAATGAAAGCATTTTCACAACCCATCCAACAGCATGATTATATCGCATTCGTGCCCAATCCATTAATTAGAAATCCAAAATTCATACTTTTTTGTATTCTATTGGTAGCAGCAATGCTAAGAATTTACATTTCCTTTTTCAGCCATTTACCCAATATTCACCGAGATTCTGGCGATTATTTAAAACAGGCTGATGCTATATTGGCTGGTAATTACATTAACTATTTTCCTAACGGCTATCCATTGATCATTGCTTTCACTAAGTACTTTTCTGGAGTATATACAGTAAGCGCACTATTGTGGTTGAATATCTTTTTTGCGGTTGCTACAACATACTTTGTTTATCAAATAAGTAATCACTTGTTCAAAAATGCGGGCTTGGCTCTTTGCACGGCACTGATATTTGCCATTTTTCCCAGTCAAATTAATATAACAAGATGGCTAATAACTGAAGTGCCTACCGCCTTTTTTTTAACCGGAGCATATCTCTTTTACTTGAATAGAAAATACTTATCGAGCGGGCTTTTCTTTGCCATGTGCACCTTTATACGAACCGAAATACTACTGATTTTTATATTATTGATAGTTTTTGAGCTGATAACTTTAAGAAGGCTAAATTTTGGACTCATGCTTGCATTTTTAATTCCATTGTTACTTGTTTGTTCATATAGCAAGCATAAAACAGGTGAATTTTCGCTGGCCGGCCATAGTAAAGTAAATATCATGTATTCAATTACGGCTGCAGGAAGTGATATCGATTGGGATTATATTGACAAACATCCGGAAATAAAAACGAAGAATGATGCTGTAGAAAAATACTTTGACCATATGAAGTCTGAACCACTCATATATCTAAAACAAAGAACTGCCAATTTGTGGGAATTATGGGGAATGCCATCTTCTTCTGATGGAAGCAGAAGTATATACTCAAGATTAGCGATGTTATTAGAGAATATCTTTCTGTTTTTATTCGGTATTTGGGGCTGGTTGCTTAACGTGAGAAAGTTTGATATTTTCATACTAATCTTTCCTTTTGTGGTGGTTACATTTATACATACCATGATGCTTGCGCTTACCCGCTATACCATACCCGTGCAACCTTTCATGCTAATAATGGCAAGCTGGTTTATGTTTTTTATTTTCGGAAAGTTACAAAGCAGGTTGAAGAACAGCAGTATTCAATAATACTACTTAAAAGTTTAGAAGTGGCATCTGAAAATAGGCTATCCCGCTAAATAGCGATTATAAAGCTTTCTTACCGTGATAATTGGATACCTAAGGGAATTAGAAATTAAGAATATGAAATTTTTCTCGCAAACATATTATATTCATCAATTTTACCGAATTCGAATTTACCCATTTTGCTCAGACATTTTTTGATGTTGTCAGCACCGCTGAATTTTTCTTCAATTATAAGAACGATATTTTTAAACCGATTTATAAATTTTTCTGCCCCCATTATCGTATCCAGCTCCATACCTTCTACGTCAATTTTCATTATTATCCTGCTATCTTTATCCAAATCAAAACCCTGCAGTTTTTCATCCAGGGAATTAATTTCAAACTCTTCTGTATTAATTCCTGGCCCATCAACTTTCTTATTGGCCCCCGGGTTGATATCATTTTTTTCAAAAAATTCAACTGAATGTTTTAAACCTAATCCATAATTAAATGCGGTGACATTTTTGTTTACTTGATTTAATTCAATATTTCTTTCTATTTCATGAAAACTTAGGCTTACTGGCTCAAAAGCAAAGCATCTCTTTCCTTTTCTTCCAAGCCAAATGCTATATTCTCCCAAACAGGCACCTGCATCTATAAAAACATTGAACTGCTCCTTTTCTATAAACTTTTTGATATGGAGCTCGTAAGCGTAATTGATGTACTGGAAATCGAGTGTATTTGGCCTTGTGGCAAAACGTCCCATCCTCGTCTCTATGATCTTACCACTAGCGTAAGACTTACGTGTAAGCATGTACATAATAGCGTGGCCAAGCGTAGCAACTTCACCAAACCTGATGTACTCCCAGAAATACAAGGAGTAAACCTGAATACGATCTATAAGATGTTTCATACCGAAAGAAAATTAAGTGTTGTTACTTAAGGGTTCTTCTCAAACACGAACATTGGATATTCTCCTTTCAAACCACATAATACTGGTTTCGCTTCTTCTTTTAAATAAATCTTATCTAATAGCTGCTTTCCAAACAATCCCTTGTGCAGGTATGTTTTCATGAATGGAACGCTTATCGATCGCCAGCAAGCAAGCTCAAAAGACATCGGTAAATTTTTTTTGAAGTACTCGAAGCTGTGGGCATGAAAGTACAACATTTTCTCTGGATTTCCTTTGCCAGCAGCACGTGAAAAAAAGCTTTTCAGCCGGTTGCCGATAAACTCAATACCCCTGAATGGCAGCAGCGATATATTCATCCACGGGGAATGTTTATACCAGTCATACACCACTACGCCCTTACCTCCCGGCTTCATCACCCTGTACAATTCCGTGATGGCCTTTACCTGTTCGTCTTTGGGAATATGATAAATTGTGTTAAGCGAAACAAACCCATCTGTAACAGCATCCTTTACGGGCAGGTTGGTCATATCGCACAAAAGGCAAATGGCTTTATCTCCCAACTTGCGCTTGCACTCCAGCAATCCCTGGAATGACAGATCTACACATATACGGTACTGGTAGTTTGCTGAATATTGCAGATAATCTTCAAACTGCAAAGCACCTGAGGCCGCATCCATCATATACTTACCACTGGGTTGCAAATAACGGCTGACCCTGTTATGGCATTTTGTAAGGTAATCCTGTGCAAAAGGCCGCAGGTCTTCAAATATGTCGGCATCTTCATAATCACCTTTTTCTGTAGTATGCCAGCCGCGGTTGTCGTAAAAATTCTTCACGAGCTTTTTGTCATCGCTCAAGCTATCTCCCAGTATCTTATCGCTATCTAAAGTAAGAGCAAGGTCTGGCAATAACAACACAATTTCCTCGACAATGGGATAGATGTACGATCCATCAGCAGTTATCAACCCGTCTGAAGTGGGCTCACTCATCGCAGTCCCATCTGCCTGCCAAACTTGTTTGCTTTGTATCTTTTCATTGATAGAAGCCAATTCCTGACTGTCTAACCTGCGAAGCTCATTGCCGGTAATAGGACACTTCAGAATACTGATCCACTCCATTAAGATGAATTTTAGTTTTAAAACTTGAATAGGTTAAATATATGGAAATATGTCTTGCTTGGGCATGTTATACACCTAAAGTAAATTTTAAATCTTTAAGGCACAATTGCGGTTTACTTTTCTAATTAGCTTAAGATTGCATTGCAAAGTAGCGTAAACATCATGAAAAGCAAATTGAAAAATATAGGGCGAAAACTCATATTCTATAGTAATATTTTTTTTGTGCTGCTCCTGGCTGGCAGCATCCTGTCGCCTTTTATTGACCCGAGAGGTTTCTGGATCATATCATTGCTGGGACTTATATTCCCGGTATTGCTGGCAATTAATTGCTGTTATTTAGTTTTCTGGCTGCTTGTAAAACCAAAGAATGCCATTGTTTCTGGAGTAATCATACTGCTAAGCATACCTGCAACACTGCATACTTTTGCCTTTAATAGTTCTCCTGAATTTGAGTTAAAAAAAACGCCAGGCAGCATAAGACTATTGAGCTGGAATGTAGGCTTGATGAATTTTGATTCACCAGATACGATGACTGCCCGACGTGAAAACCAGGTCATATTAGATAACCTTGCAAAATACCAGCCCGATATTATTTGTTTACAGGAGTTTTTTACCAACATTCACAAAGGCACCCACCTGGATTTCATTGATTCTATTGCCCGAACCCAGGGCTATCCCTACCACTATTTCTCACAGGACAATCCGTTTTTTAACGGGGATTATTATAGCGGCACTGTAATGTTCAGCAAATACCCCATAATGGAGATAAGCCGTATATCCTTCCCCCCGCCATGGGAAGAGGGCATTATAAAGGCTACACTAAATATAGACGGCAATTCTGTGACCATTATTACTACCCGCCTGCAGAGTGTAAAATTTAAGCAGTACGAATACCAGGCGATCAGTAATATAAAAACAGCCGATAACAAAGCTTTCAGAGGATCTAAGACTATCACCAGGAAATTGAAACAGGCATATTACCAAAGGAGCAAACAGGCAAATGTAATTGCCCGCATCATTCAAAAAACTAAAGGGCCCATAGTGTTTACCTGCGATATGAATGACGTTCCTACCGGTTATGCATATCATCTTATAAAGCAGGATATGAGCGATGTATGGCTTAAAAACGGCACCGGAATTGGCCGTACTTTTAAAAATATTTCACCTACCCTGAGGATAGATTTCATTTTAGTAAACCAATATTTTAAAGCCTTGCAAACTACCCGTGTTATCAGTAGTGGTAGCGATCATTACGGCCTGGTAACTGACCTTATCTTAAAAAAAGAGGTTGAATAATTGCTTATTCAACCTCCTTTTAAATGTCATTTTGTTATCTTCTATTCAACCAACACTACTTTGGATATTTTTTCAACACCCGCAGTAATATTAACGTAATACACCGATTTACCCAGGTTCACTGGCCTGCTTATCTGGTTAATACCTTTATTGATATTTACGATTGATGAATGCATTACCCTTCCCTGCACATCTGCAATTATTAATTGTGCAGATTTCATCTCTGTTCCATCAACCTGCAATGCAATCAAATTATCTTTAGCCAGCACCGAAATAATGTTTAATGCTGATTTCGAATTCCTTTTTACATTAACGGTTGCGATATCGCTGTAAACAAAACTGCCATCCTTATCTATTATTTTCAACCGGTAATAATTGATACCGGCAACCGGATCCGTATCAGTAAACAGGTACCTGTTTTCCTGGCTGCCTCCACGGGCTGTAATGGCCGCCGTTTTTGCAAAAGCATTTGAGCCAGTCATTTTCTCTATTTCAAAATGACTGCTATTGTTTTCAGTACTGGTAGTCCATTGTAGTAACACCTGCCCATTTTTTTCTGTTGCTGTAAACCCTGTAAGTGTTACAGGTAATACTACTGCGCCATCATTAACGGTAATGGTGTCTCTTGAAACTGCGCCTAACACATCTGTTACTGCAAACTCAAATTCATAAATACCTGTTATAAGACCAGTAATATTTGTTTGTATTGCATTCGGCGAAACAATAGTTCCACTGGCCGGGCCAGATATCTTACGCCAGTTAAAGTTTATTTCATTACCATCAGGGTCGTTTGCAATGCCAGTTAACGTTATAGTTGGAAGCGTGGTGCCTAACTGCATATCATCACCTGCATCCACCTGAGGAGCATTATTAGCCCCGGCAGGACGAATCTGCTTCAACATCCAGGTATAAATATTTTCACCGTTTTCTTTCCAGGTAGGGTTGTACCAGGTATTCCAGCAGCAATGTCCGCCTGTATATTTATAATACCGGGCAGATCCTGGAATGTTGGCATTCATCACATCTCTTATCTGGTCCATACCCCTATAGTCGTTAGTACCTTCAAAACCCCACCATTTGCCACCTGCCAGCACAAAGTTTTTCATATTACTCACACCATTATCTGGAGCAGGCGCACTCATAGATAATATAGATGCCAACCTGTTTGTTAAAATGGAGTTACCGGTATTTACATAGTTCTGCCAGGTTTGCCCGCCCATTGAAAGACCTGTGCCATTTATGCGGCGGGGATCACAACGCCAGCGAGCTACTATTGAATCTATCTTGGTGTTAATAGTATACGGGTTGGGTGCCCATGCATCTATAGGCTGAATACTAATAACAATGGGCTTTTCCAGCTTACCATTAACCATAAATTCCATGTTGGCACCACTGGCAAGAAAATAGCCCGGACCATTTTGGATAAGTTTGGCAGGATCTGTGCCCACTTCCCCAATACCAGGAATAAAAATAATTACCGGGTAAGTTTTGGTAACGCTGTCATTGTACTCTGCCGGCAGGTGCACATATGCGTTCCAGCCATCAATTTTAGTTAAAAATTGTTGTGCATTTACGCTGCTGATTACGGCCGTAAAAAAAAGAAAAAGTGCCAGGCATCGTGCTGTAATTGGTGAGTAAAATTTGCGTTGCATAAACGTTGAAATTTTTAGGTTATTAGCAATTTATAGTTGCGTTTTCACTCCCTAGGTTGAAAAACATGATTAGTTAACCCGAAGAAAAACGACCAATTCGTAAAGTAAAGAGTGAATAAGTGTTTGCTCGTATTTTCCTGGCTGTTAGGGCAGCCTTGCTTATACAAACGGAAAAGTTTTTCACTTATTTTGCGAAAACTCCTCTTTAAACATGCTTCGGAAATTACTCTGGCATCACCAGCTGATTTCTGCATGTTATAAAACCTTCGTACCCAGTACTTTTAAAAAATGGAATCTTTCTACGGTGCGTTCTGGTATTAAATAAACTTTGTTTCTTTTAGAGGAGTAGGCAGTTTTTAGAGTGATGGATCAGGCTGTAAATATGTGCCCGCAGGATTATGAAGGCTGTAGATTAATGTCAATATTTTTTGTAGTACAAACCACTACAATTGGAATTGCTATAAAGAATGCTGGTTTTAACTGAACCCGGTTGCAAAATCACTAACTGCTATATTAATTGCGGCGCTACCGGAGCAACAAGAACTTTTACACTATCTTGAAAAGCATAACCCGGTGTTGGTTGTTTCACAAATATGATAAGCGTAATTATTCCTACTTACAATGAAGAAGATTGTATAATATCTACCATTCGGCAATTATTGCTGCATGACGAAGCAAAACTTGTATCAGAAGTTATTGTTGCAGATGGCGGAAGCACCGATAATACCCTTGTAAATGCAGGTAGTAATGCATCTAAATTGCTTCGTTGCCCGGAAAAAGGCAGGGCAAATCAAATGAATTTTGGGGCGGCACATGCTACAGGAGATGTCTTATATTTTCTTCATGCCGATACCATTCCGCCGCCCGGGTTTACATCAGCCATTAAAAATTCCATAGACAATAACCATCAAGCTGGCTGCTTTACGTTAACTTTTAACCATCGCCATTGGTTTTTGCAAGCCAATTGTTGGTTTACAAGGTTTGATGTAAACGCTTTCCGCTTTGGCGATCAGAGCCTTTTTGTAACCCACGAGTTATTCAGGCGTTTGGGTGGATTTGATACCTCACATATCGTGCTGGAAGACCAGGAATTCATTAAACGCCTCAGGAAAATTTGTGCCTTTACCATTATCAGGAACCCGGTGACCACTTCAGCCCGTAAATACCTTGAACATGGTGTCTTTAAAACACAGGCTGTATTCTTTTTAATATATATTATGTACCGTTTGGGTTTTTCTCAGCAGCACCTTCTAAATACCTACCGTTCCTTAATTAAACAAAACAAACTTTAGCTATGTTACAGGCACACAGTTTGAAATAAAAACAAACATATGATCCATCAAATATTCGAATTGAAAGGGGTGCCGATATTGGTTGTGTTGTTTCTGTTACTTTTTTTGCTTGAAACAAAACTGGCATTAAGAAAAATGTTTCAACCTCGTTTTAAGAGAATAGTAATTAATTCAGTTGTGTCAATCCCGGCATTTACGTTATTAAGATTTATGCTTCTACCTATAATGGTGTGGCTGGCAAACGAAAATATGCAGTTGCAATTTGGGCTGAATTATTTGTACGAACTACCGGGCTGGGTTGAATATCTCATAGCTTTCCTTTTGCTTGATTATGGCAATTACCTCTGGCATCACCTGAATCATAAGGTACCTTTTTTATGGAGGTACCACCTGGTGCATCATACAGACCCCGACTTAGATATAACTACTGCCTTCCGCTTTCATTTTGGAGAAATGATAGGGTCAGTATTTTCCAGGGGTGCCGTCGTTTTTTTATCTGGTGCTTCTCCCCTGCTTGTGCTGATTTACGAAATTATTTTTGAAGCAGCCACACAGTTTCATCATGCTAACTGGAAATTGCCCATCAAACTGGAGAGGATACTTAACCTGCTGCTGGTAACGCCCCGCATGCATGGCATACATCACTCCGTAGTTAAAGAAGAAACAGACAGTAATTATTCGGTAATATTTTCCTTTTGGGATCGCTTACATCATACCATCAGGCTAAATGTACCCCAGCAGATGGTTAAAACGGGCGTGCCTTCTTACAGCGAGCCAGGCGAACTAACGGTAGGGCAGCTACTAAAACTTCCTTTCAAAAAAACAAGGCCGTGGGGAGGAAGATTAAAAAGAGCCGATGGCGAAATTGAAGCGCTAAACAAGAACAAGTTAAGTGAGTAAATTATTCTTTACCAGGATGTTTGCCGTTGGCTGCAGTCTTAGTCTTAATCTTTTTTACTGTTGAAATAACTCCATATATTACCATGCAGCCTATGAAAATATAAACCCACACAGGAATATTCTTTCCTGCAATAATAAGGTACAGGTAAGCAGATATAAAACAAAGTCCGGTAAGCATTACTGGCAGTAGAATAGGCTTCTTTTTGCGGATGTTGGAAACTGTCCACCTGATGCAAAGAAAAAACAAGGGGATAGCCCCAATATAAATGCTCCCGAAAACATATGGGTTCACCCCATAACTTTCTCCCAGGCCAACAAACCACACTTTAAAACTTTCCCATAACTCCATTAATTAAATATTTTATAAAGCACCTTCAAAAGTTTTTTAACCGTGCCGGTGAGTGATGCTGATTTGTAGGTAACTAATAATTTTTGGTTGATGCGGGCAGCTACCGGGTAAGGATAAATCTTGTTAAAGATGCTGTTAATGCTCAATCCTGCCGAATTGGCCAGGATTAACTCCTGTACTAATTCTCCTGCATTGGGCGCCAGCATGGTGCCGCCTAATATTCGTTGTTTTCGAAAAATACTTTTCGCAGAAATGAATAGCTTAACCTTTGCATACTGGTAATTATCAGTAACAGCCCTGTCATCTTCACTAAAATCATCTTCCAGTTTTTCATAACTGGTTCCTCTTTCTGTTAATTGTTTTTCATTTAACCCGAATGTAGCCAGCTCGGGATCGGTAAAAGTTACCCAAGACATGTGATCATTATTCAATTTTTTCTTTAAAGGCGAAAAAAGATTATTCAATATTATCCTGGCGTGAAATTCTGCAGCATGCGAAAATTGCAATGAGCCAGCAACATCACCGCAAACCATAACTTTTTTATTGCTTGTGCGCAAGTATTTATCTGCAACGATCTTTCCTTTTTCAACCGCTATCCCGGCTTCCTGCAATTGTAATTTCTCAATATTCAATTCCCTTCCTATTGCCACAAACACCGCATCAAAATTGATGATAGCAGTTTTATCTTCTTTATCTTTCAGCCCAGCCTCTGTAGCAGATGAAAATTTTTCAACGGAGGATTGCAGTTTGAATTCAATTCCTTCTTCTTCCAGTTTAGTTTTTAAAAGGTTGGCCATGGCCAGGTCATCATGTTCCAAAATACAGGAGCCCCTATCAACTACCGTTACCTTGCTTCCCAAACGGCTCATTGCCTGGGCTATTTCTATCCCAATTGGGCCTCCGCCAATCACCAATAAACGTGGCGGCAACTGTTCCAGTTTAAAAATATTTTCATTATCATAATAGGCAACCTTTTCAATTCCGGGCGCTTCCAGTTTCCTCGGCCGGGACCCGGTGGCTATCACAATTTTCTCACCCTTGTACTGCTTACCTGCCACCACAATTTTATCCGCTCCTGAAAAAGATGCTGTGCCAAGCGCTACCGTAATACCTTGCTTCCTTAACCATTCAGCATTTTCGTGCGCC
>JBBSKH010000110.1:0-11466 GCA_038256495.1 Chitinophagales bacterium | reverse complement strand
CGCTTGAACGAAAAAAACTCAGTTTCCTGGATCGTTACCTTACGTTATGGATTTTTTTAGCCATGGCTATAGGAGTGGGCTTCGGTTATTTTTTTCCTTCTTCTTCTACTTTTATCAATTCATTTTCTACCGGCACTACCAATATACCATTGGCCATAGGCCTCATATTAATGATGTATCCACCCTTTACTAGAGTACGTTACGACAAATTAAAAGAGGTGTTTAAAAATACCAAAGTGTTGGGTATTTCTCTATTTTTAAACTGGGTAATTGGTCCCATACTAATGTTTTTGCTGGGCATTATTTTCCTGCATGATTATCCTGAGTACATGGTTGGTTTGATATTGATTGGCCTTGCACGCTGTATTGCCATGGTAATTGTGTGGAACGA
The DNA here is from genome assembly GCA_038256495.1 of Chitinophagales bacterium. GTDB lineage: Bacteria > Bacteroidota > Bacteroidia > Chitinophagales > Chitinophagaceae > Ferruginibacter. The sequence goes on along the minus strand of JBBSKH010000110.1, from coordinate 11,075 downwards.
ACTGGCAGATGGCAGCCGGGAATATGCGGCAGGACTGGTGGCGCTCAACAGCATTTTCCAGGTATTGTTATACAGCGTGTATGCCTATGTTTTTATTACGGTATTGCCTCCGTTGTTTGGCATCACGGGTTCTGTTGTTGATATCAGCATCGGGCAAATTGCAAAGAGTGTTGGCATCTACCTGGGTATCCCATTTGCCGCAGGTTTTTTAACCCGTTATTTTTTATTAAAGGCAAAAGGCGAAGACTGGTATCAACATAAATTTATTCCTTTTATTTCTCCCATTACGTTAATCGCATTGCTGTTTACCATCGTGGTAATGTTTAGTCTAAAGGGAGAACTGATTGTGCAGATACCTTTGGATGTAATAACAATTGCCATTCCATTAGTTATTTATTTTGCCATCATGTTTGTAGTAAGTTTTTTTATTGGCAAAAAAATGGGGGTCGATTATTCAACCAATACTTCCATCGCTTTTACAGCAGCTGGTAATAATTTTGAATTAGCCATCGCCGTTGCCATTGGTGTATTTGGCATCAACAGCGGCCAGGCCTTTGCCGGGGTAATTGGTCCGCTTGTAGAAGTGCCGGTTATGATTGCGCTGGTGAATGTAGCATTTTGGCTACGCAAAAAATATTATAGCAAGCAAACGGCTGTAGTCTAAATACTTTATACTAACATCTAAATACTTAATCACTATGAGTACACCATCACCTAATCGCTTAGATAACCCTCCCCCGAAGGGGGAGTTGGAAGGGGCCAAAAAACTCCTCTTCGTATGTATCGAAAACAGCAACCGCTCACAAATGAGCCAGGCATTTGCAAAAATACTTGGTGGTGAGAATGTGGCGGCATATAGTGCAGGCAGCAAACCCAGTGGTATCGTTAATCCCAAAGCAATTGCGGCTATGAAAGAACTGGGCTATGATTTAAGCACTCATGATAGTAAGAGCCTGGAAGAAGTTAAGTTGTACGCACCTTTTGATGCAGTGGTAACAATGGGCTGTGGCGATGCCTGCCCCTGGATGCCCGCCAAACAATTTATTGACTGGCAAATACCTGATCCAAAAAATATGGAGCCGGCAGCCTTTAATGAAGTGCGAGACTTTATAAAAGAGAAAGTACAATCGTTGCTCAGCGGCTTATAAATAAAACCCCCGGTGAAGCCACCGGGGGTTTTATTATGAATAATATTTTTTTAATTCCTGCTACTGATTTTTGACAATAGTCTCAGAATTTCGAGGTACAACCATACCATAGTAACCATCAGGCCAAACGCTCCATACCATTCCATGTATTTTGGCGCACCCATTTCTGATCCTCTTTCTATCATATCGAAATCCAGAATTAAGTTAAGCGCTGCAATGCTTACTACAAATAAGGAAAAGATAATTCCCAGCGGGCTGCCCTCGTGCAGAAAAGGCATGTTATCAAAACCAAATGCTCTTAGTATCATGACCAGCACATAGAAAATGGCGATACCCACGGTAGCGGAAATAATTATTGATTTAAATCGCTCCGTTGCTTTTATGATCTTGAAACTATACAACAGGTACATTGCTGCTGCTACACCAAAGGTTAGCCCTACTGCATTAATTACAATGTTGGGAGCAGTTTCGGCAAAAGCAGTATTATACATGGATGATATAGCACCTATAAAAAGTCCTTCCAGCAAGGCATATAACGGTGCCAGGTAAGGGCTTAAGTTAGGCTTAAAAACCAGTACAATGGCGACGATCAAACCGCCGATAGCACCCGTCCAAATCATAGGAACTACGTTGCCACCTTCTGCATATTCTTTCCAGGAATAAAATGAAGTAGCCATCACCATCAGGAACAGGAAGCCAAATTTTTGTAAAGTGCCATTGATGGTCATGGCATTTTCATCGTGCACCAGCACATCGCTGATAACAGTATTGTTGAATCTTTTTTCAGATAGGGTAGGGTTACCCGATTTAAATATTGACATGGTTCAAAGTTTTATAGATATTAAAATTACTGATTTATCCAACAGCAAATATAAAACAGCGTAGATAAAATGTTAATACCGGCCTTGGTTTATTCAATTAATAAATAATGTTTGGCCTCGCCCTTTGTAAATTAATATCAATGATCATTTAATGGCAGGCCTTTTTCCTGGAATTGTATCCAGTTCAGGTATTCCGGGGCAACCCGGTTTTCTTCCATGGTTATGCAATCGTTAACCGGGCAAACCAACTGGCAAAGGTTACAGCCCACACATTCCTCTTCCTTAATGGTATAAGTGTTATAGGGTTTGCCGTAAGCAAGGTTGATGGATTGATGCGAAGTGTCTTCACAGGCTATAAAGCATAGGCCGCAATGAATGCATTTGTCCTGGTTAATCTTGGCGATATGATGGTAGTTGATATCCAGGTCTTCCCAATGTGTGATCTTGTCAACCGATTTACCAATAAAATCTTCCAGGGTTTTAAAACCTTTTTCGTCCATCCAGTTATTCATGCCCTCAATCATATCTTCTACAATGCGGAAGCCATGGTTCATAGCGGCGGTACACACCTGCACATTGCTGGCGCCAAGCAACAGAAATTCTACCGCATCTTTCCAGGTACTTACACCGCCAATTCCTGAGATGGGAACCCTGGATGTTGTCGGATCTTGCGCAATGGTAGTAAGCATTTTTAAGGCAATCGGCTTCACCGCAGGTCCGCAATACCCACCAAAAACCGATTTACCGGCCACATACGGATTTGGTACCAACGTATCAAGGTCAATCCCTGTTACTGATTGTATGGTATTGATGAGCGACAGGGCATTTGTTCCGGCTTCCACGCAGGCTTTACCCGTAGGTACCGGTGAATGTACATTGGGTGTTAATTTGGTAATGACGGGTATGGTGGCTTTTTCCATCACCCATTCCACAACCATACGGGCAATTTCCGGGTCCTGGCCAACGGCTGCACCCATGCCTCTTTCCGTCATGCCATGCGGGCAACCAAAGTTCAGCTCAAAACCCATGGCGCCGGCATCTTCACATTTTTTAATGAGTTCGTGCCAGGAGTTGCGGTCGTTGTCTGCCATCAGGGAAACAATCATGGCCCTGTCGGGAAATAGTTTCACTACTTCTGTGATCTCTCTCAAATTAAGTTCCAGCGGCCGATCGCTGATGAGCTCAATGTTATTGAAGCCCATCATTTTTTTTGCTCCAAAATTAACGGCCGAATAACGGGAAGAAACATTCTTCACCTGGCTGCCGAGGGTTTTCCAAACCACGCCACCCCAGCCGGCTTCAAAAGCCCGGAGTACGTTTATCTTTTTATCAGTAGGCGGCGCACTCGCCAACCAAAACGGGTTGGGAGATGAGATACCGAGGAAGTTTGAATGCAGAGAGGCCATATTAATTATTTTAAGTGTTGAATGCTAAATTTTGAATGTAAATGCAGCATTGTGCAAATACCGAAGTCTATGTAGAAAGAGACTCCTGGCTTGTTTTTACAATTTTTGTAAGGATATTGATGATGTGGTCAATATCTGTTAAATATTCTTTATAGTCTACATCAACTAATTTACTTCTGTCTAATAGTTTCAACCAATACCTTGTTTCTCATGCTTCTTTTGATGCGATGGACATCTTTGAAATAAATTCTTTTTTCGATTGCGCAGCTGTTGCTTCTTCTATATTCGCACCTATACTTGTTGCACTTCTGAGCAATTGTTTTGATAAAACATATTCTTTATTGATGATTAAGTTTTTGTACAAGTTGATTATCATCAACGCAAAATCAAAAGACTTTTCCAGTATGACATTTTCTGTTTTCATTTAAAATTCAACATTTAGCATTCAAAATAATCTAGTATCGCTGCTGCGCCATCTTTCCCCGCCTGCACAGCATCTACCACTTCTTTACCACCGTTCACACAATCGCCACCTGCAAAAACTCCTGTAAGGTTTGTGGATGATTTATTATCAATTGTAATCTTGCCATTATTATTCATTATTTCATTATCCATTATTAATTGCTCAAACGGCATTTGCCCCGCGGCTTTTATAACCATATCAACATCCAAAGTAAATGTTTCTCCTGTATCAACCGGGCTTCTCCTGCCGCTGGCATCGGGTTCTCCTAATATCATTTTACTGCAAACGAGCTGCGTTACTTTGCCTGCTTCTCCCTTAATTTCTTTGGGCGCCGCCAGCCAGGTAATATTGCAGCCATCCAGCATGGCAATATCCATTTCGTGTTGGGTACAGGGCATTTCATCTTGTGTTCTACGGTATAACATGGTCACTTCTTTAGCGCCAAGGCGCTTCGCCTGTGTAGCTGCATCAATGGCGGTCATTCCCATGCCGATTACTGCCACCCGATCACCAACAGGAATTTCGCTAAAATCATTTGAACGTAAATCATAGATAAAGCTGATGGCATCTACTACACCTTCCAGGTTTTCGCCAGGGATTTCCAGTTGGCGTGCAAGGCCCACACCAATACCAAGGTAAACCGCATCAAAATCTTTTTGCAGATCCGTCAACATAAAATCCTTACCGAGTTCCTGATTGTATTTTACTTCAATGCCGCCGATGCTTAAAATATAATTCACTTCGTCTTCGCAAAATTGCGGCGTTACCTTATAGGCAGCAATACCGTAAGTCATCAGTCCACCACCTTTGCTTTCTTTCTCAAAGATGGTTACATCAATACCTTCTCTGCTCAATGAGTGGGCACAACTTAACCCAGCCGGGCCGGCACCAACGATCGCTACTTTTTTGCCGGTAGCAGGTTTTCTTTCAAATAATTGCCAGTTTTTTTTCATAGCAATTTCTGTTGAGTAGCGTTGCAATTTTGCAATGGCAATAGGCGTTTCTTCCAGGAAATTATACACGCAGGCACCCTCGCATAGTTTTTCTACCGGGCAAACCTTGCTACAGCCGGCACCCATAATATTGCTAACGAAAATGCTATGGGCAGAGCCTTTGATATTTTCTGTAGCTATTTGTTTGATGAATTTTGGTACATCAATGCTGGTGGGGCAACTTTTCATACACGGCGCATCATAACAAAACAGGCAGCGGTTGGCTTCTACCAACGCAGCATCTTTTGTTTCAAACGGCGGGTGAATATCGCTGAAGTTTTCGGCGTATTGATTTTTAGATAATTTGTTATTTTCTATTGCCATGTTATTTTGACCTCACCCCAACCCCTCTCCAAAAGAGAGGGAACTCGAAGTTGGATCTTTTATAATGATAAATGTTTTAATCTCTATTCGATCTTCTCCATTTCCTCCCCCACCGGGGGAGATAGAGGGGGCCGGCGTTCTAAAGTTCCGTTATTTTACCATAAGTTTCCGGCCTTCTATCTCTAAAGAACTGCCAGGTGCTTCTTACTTCTTCAATCATGTCCAGGTCAAAATCGGCAATCAGTAATTCATCTTTGTCTTCGCTGGCCTGCGCAAAAATTTGTCCCCGGGGATCAACAAAATAACTGCTGCCATAAAACTTACCAAGGTTCCAGGGCTTCTCTTCGCCAACCCGGTTGATGCATCCCATGAAATAGCCATTGGCAGCGGCATGAGCCGGCTGCTCCAGTTTCCATAAATATTGAGATAAGCCTGCAACTGTTGCAGACGGGTTGTAAACGATCTCTGCACCATTCAAACCAAGGCAGCGTGCGCCATCCGGAAAGTGACGGTCATAACAAATGTATACACCAACTTTGGCAAACTTGGTTTGAAACACCGGATAACCGAGGTTACCGGGTTTAAAGAAAAACTTCTCCCAGAAACCACTTGTATGCGGAATATGATTTTTGCGATACTTACCTAAATAGGTGCCATCTGCATCTATCACAGCAGCGGTATTGTACAACACACCGGCCTGTTCCTTTTCGTAAATAGGTACAATAATCACCATGTTGTATTTCTTGGCATAAGTGGCCATCAGGTCGGTAGTGGGGCCGGGCACAGACTCGGCGCTCTCATACCATTTTTTATCCTGCCCCGGGCAGAAATAGGGCGTATTAAAAATTTCCTGCAGGCAAAGTATCTGCACACCTTTTTCACCAGCTTCTTCAATAAGCGGAATGTGTTTTTCCACCATCGCATTTACAATTTCGGGGATGGTTCCTTCACCTTCTGTTTTAGGAAGCGACATTTGTATTAGTCCTGATTTGATTATTCTAGCCATTTCTTATTATTTTAAATGTTGAATTTTTAATGTTGAATGAACGGTTTAATTTAAAATTTAGCATTCAACATTTATAATTGATTAGATTTTCCCTAGTAACTTATTTCTTTTGATGTACTTCCCGTTCCCTTTTTTCACCAAACATTTTCCATCATCAATTACCACCTGTCCTCTTAATAAAACTGTTTTTACTTTGCCGGTAAGTTTCCATCCTTCATAACCAGAATAATCCGTGTTCATATGATGCGTTGCTGCGCTGATGGTATGATCTTCATTCGGATCAAACAAAACAATATCTGCATCAGAACCGGGAGCAATGCAACCTTTTTGTGGAAACATGCCGAAGATCTTTGCCGGGTTGGTGCTTAACAGTTCTACAAATTTATTCAGGGTGATGCGGCCTTTTCGAACACCTTCGCTATATAACAATTCCACCCGGTGTTCTATGGCGGGATGGCCGTTGGGTATTTTTGAAAAATCATTTTTTCCCATCAGTTTCTGCTCCCATTTAAAAGGGCAATGATCTGTTGCTACTACTTGTATCAATCCCTGGTTAATGCCGGCCCACAAAGCTTCCTGGTCTTTCTTTTCCCGCAAGGGCGGACTCATCACCCATTTGGCTCCTTCAAAATCATTCTCATATAAAGATGCATCCAGCAATAAATATTGAATACAGGTTTCTGCAAATACTTTCTGGTTGTGGCGGTTGTTGTCACGAACTGCATTTAATGCACCTTCGCAGGTCATGTGTACAATGTAGCCGGGGCAACCTGTGTAGCCTGCAATAGAAGCAAAACGCTCCGATGCTTCTGCCTCAGTTATTTCCGGTTGTGATAAATAGTGAAATAAGGGTGAAGTATTTCCTTCGCTTAAATTTTTTGCGATGAGAAAATCTATCACATCGCCATTGGTGGCATGAACGGTTACCATACCGCCACGCTTTTTCACTTCGTTCATCAGGCCCACCATCTGCTTGTCATCAATCATCAATGCACCTTTATAGGCCATGAAGATTTTAAAGGAAGTGATGCCTTCTTTTTCTACCATGTCAACGATCTCCTTGCAGGTGTCGTCATTAAAATCGGTAACCGCCATATGGAAACCATAATCACCCACGGCATTGCCTTCTGCCCTGCCGCTCCATTCTTTATAAGCGTCCTGCAAAGAATTACCTTGCTTCTGCAGGATGAAATCGATAACAGTAGTGGTGCCACCATACAAAGCAGCCCTGGTACCGGTTTCATAATCATCGCTGCTGAAGGTACCCATGAATGGCATCTGCAAATGCACATGCGGATCGATGGCTCCGGGAAATGCAAGCAACCCTGTTGCATCAATGATTTTGTCAGCTTCTACATCAAGACTTTTACCAACAGCAACAGTACTTTCTCCATTGATAAGAATATCACCGGTGAAATCTTCAGCGGCACCTATGATGTGTGCGTTCTTAATTAATGTCGTCATCTCTTTTATTTTTTTTTCAGATGACTTGTCATCACATGCTGTGATTTCAAGTTTTATGTTGAATTTATTGTTATCAAATTTTTATTGACTAGCGATGCTCACCTTGGGTTGCTTCCCTTTCATCAACACTAAATATAACAAACCACTCACAAAGAATCCAACAAACCATGCATAATGGTACAACTCAGCTATCCAAACAGGAAACGCAGTAGCAGATATTAATTTTACCTGCAGCAAAAAGCCGGGAATATTTGGCATGATGCCTAACAGCAATGCAATGATGGCTGCTGAGTTGAATCCTTTGTTAAAACCATATTGCCCATTGTGCTGGTAAAGTTCATCCACATTCAATTGCTGCCTGCGGTTAAAATAATAATCGGCTATCATGATGCCACCCACCGGACCGAGCAAACTGCTGTATGCAATCAGCCAGGTAAAAATATAACCGTTAGGATCGGCAATCAACTTCCATGGGAAAATGAGGATACCGATGATACCGGTGATATAACCGCCGGTTCTGAAATTTATTTTTGTTGGTGAAATGTTGGCGAAGTCATTAGCCGGACTTACTATGTTGGCTGCAATATTGGTTGCCAGCGTTGATAACGCCACGGCGATCATCGCAAAGCTCACCAGTAATTTACTATCGAACCTGCCGGCTAGCACAACAGGGTCCCAGATGGTTTCACCATAAATTAAAAAAGTTGCAGAGGTAACCACCACGCCGATAAATGCAAACAAAGTCATTGAAGGTGGCAGGCCGATGATTTGTCCATTGATCTGTGCCTTCTGGCTTTTTGCATACCGGGTAAAATCAGGAATATTTAAAGAGAGAGTTGCCCAAAAGCCCACCATGCCGGTAAGTGCCGGGAAAAAATACGCCCAGAATGCCGGCCCCTGTAATTTAGCTGGCTGCGACAATATGGGGCCTAATCCATTTCCTGCTTTGATAGCCCAGAATAGTAAAGCCAGCGCAGCAAATGGCAGGAAGAAAGCTTTGAACAGCAACAATTTTTTAATGCTCTCTACGCCCAGGTAAACCACCAGCATATTTAATAACCAGAAAAGAAAAAAACAAATAGCAGGACCTGTTTGCAGATCAAATGAGTCAGGGAAAACCTGGGGGAGTGTTTCCAGCGATGGTATCCATAGCCGCAGCATCTGGTACATAGCAAATCCGCCGATCCAGGTTTGAATACCAAACCAGCCGCAGGCCACAATGGCTCTTAAAATGGCAGGAATATTTGCACCTCTTGTTCCAAAACTGGCCCTTGCAAAAACAGGAAATGGTATGCCGTATTTGGCACCGGCGTGCCCGTTCAATATCATCGGAATTAATACAATAGTGTTGCCAATAAAAATCGTTAGAATAGATTGCCACCAGTTCATGCCACCTTCAATGAGCGAGCTGGCCAGCATATACGTAGGTATGCACAGGCTCATGCTGATCCACAACGCTGCATAGTTCCAGGTACCCCATGTGCGTTTGCTTTGCGGTATGGGTGCAAGGTCTTCGTTGTAGAGAGAAGCCTCTCCCTCCAACTCCCTCTCCCGTAGAGAGGGAGCGGCACCATTGTTCTCTGATAAACTATTATTCTTCCCCATCAACATTTAATCTTTGGTAAACAAACTTAGCCCAATCGACCCAACCCTCTCCCGATAGCAATCTGGACCCTTCCCGAAAGAAAGGGAGCAGTGCAGCAAAACACCGCCGAACATAACAACATCCAAATCATCTTTAAAGCATTACCCAACAATTGTAAAAACCTTCTCACTTTTCTTCGCTCTGGTAATCCTCCCCTTCGGGGGAGCTAGAGGGGGCCACTTCTCCGCTACGATAGTTCTCCCCTTTTGGGGGAGTTAGAGGGGGCGTGTGTTTTCGTCCGCAATCTTTATCGCCTCACTAATAATTGCAAGTCCTTCATCTATTTGTTCTTTGGTAACACATAATGGCGGTGCAATAAAAATATAACTCCAGCGCACAAACGTGTACATGCCTAACTCCCTGATCTTTGCAGCCACTTTATTCATCACTACCATTTCATCCGGCTTTGCATTGAAGGGCGCCATTGGTTCTTTGGTATCCCTGTTTTTTACTAATTCTATACAACCTAATAAACCCGTATTTCTAAAATCGCCGATGGAAGGATGTTTTTGTTTTAACAACTCCACTTGCTGCTCTACATATTTCCCCATGGCAGCCGCATTGGCAATAAGGTTGTCGGTTTCATAAATTTGTAAGGTGGCCAAAGCTGCCGCACAACTTACAGGGTGTGCAGAATAAGTGAGGCCGAGCGCCAGCATTTGATCATCGTACTTAGCAGCAATTTTATCGCTCACCATCAAACAGCCAAAAGGCAGGTAGCCACAGGTGAGCCCCTTGGCCATGCAGATCATGTCAGGAATAATATCATGATGCTGAAATCCAAACCATTTGCCTGTGCGACCAAAGCCGCTCATCACTTCATCCATGATGATTAAGATGCCGTGCTTGTTACAAATTTCTCTTACCGCTTTTAAATAACCAACGGGGTATTTGAGGCAACCAGAAGATCCGGATTCGCCTTCTAAAATAATGGCTGCAATATTGTTCGGTCCTTCGTATGCAATCATGCGTTCCAACTGGGCAACTGATTCTGATAACAATTTGTCGTCGCCAAATTCCCAACGGTAAGCATAAGGCAAATCGAAGTGAATGAAATTGGGAGCCTGTTGTGCGTCCATCGGTAACTTGCGGGGATCGCCGCTGGCAGACATGGCGCCGATAGAAGCACCATGGTAACTCTGGTACCGGCTCAATATTTTATGCCGGCCGGTGTACAGGCGGGCAAGTTTCAAAGCATTCTCCATCGATGAGGTGCCGCATAGTGTAAAGAATGCTTTATTCAAATCGCCGGGGCATATCTCAGCTAGTTTTTTTCCAAGTTCACCCCTTACTTTTGTTACACAGCTTGGTGTTACATAGCTTACTTCCTGCATTTGCTTAACAACTGCATCGGTTATACGCTGGTCGCCATGACCAATGTTAACATTCATTAAACCTGATGAGAAGTCGATGATTTTATTATCATCATAATCATAGAGATATACACCTTCTGCCCTTTTGATGGCAAGAGGGTTCGTTCCTTTTTGTTTGCTCCAGCTAAAGAGGGTATAGTCCTGGTTGTTCTGGATGATCTGCTCCCCCGCCCCTGAAGGAGAGCTTTGGGTTGCTGTTGTTTTGGACGCTGATGTTGTTTCTGACATAATTTTTTTTTTGACTTCTTTATTTTTTAAAACCAATTCTTTCTCGCTCTTCCCAATTCTTTTGTGCCATGTTTCCATCCAATAAATTTTCAATAGCGTCATACAACTGGCTTAACTGTGTATCATGCTCACCCATCCTTTCTTTAATTTGTTTGAGCTGCTCCCGTAAATCTCTTTCCTGAATTAAAATCCTTGAAACAAGGGG
>JBBSKH010000109.1:0-11620 GCA_038256495.1 Chitinophagales bacterium | reverse complement strand
AATACCCTTATCTAATTCGAAATCTACAATCCGATTGATTTCTTCGATAATATGACTTTCTTCTAGTTGAGTTATCTTTCTAATTAAATCAATTTTTAAATTGGCTGTGGTCATTTATTATGGTGTTTTAGTGTTTCGAAGTTACAACACTTCTCTCATTTGAAAGAGGCTGCCAACTGGCGCTGACGGCTGCTCCCGTAGAGCGGGAACAGTTGTGCAGGTTTTCAATGCTTGTCAGCCCGGAACCTCAGCCTTTTGATAGCTAACGAGAGGACGTTCAGCCGAAACTCCTGCCTGCCGGCCGGTAAGCTTATAAAGACTTGCAGCCGGTTGTAACAGAGTCCAGACAGCATAGCAGTTGGTTGTTGAATATTGTCCAATTTAGTTTTTCAATTTTTTAATTTCTTGTCTTGCTTGTTGCTTTGCTTGCTCGTCCCCATACTTTTCTGTCAACAGATAATATTTAAAAGCGTTTTCTTTGTCGCCTTTCAGCTTGCCAACCGGCCTTTCGGGCAGGGGCGCAGAGAATACCGGCCTTTATAAAAAAAATTAAATTTAATTTGATGACCTTTTATAAAAAACGACATTAAGTATTATCAGCAAGCAATTATATGACCGACCAGCAAATCATTACCCACTTACAGCACAATAGGTATTCACTTGCCCTTGAGGCCTTGTACAGCGTTTTTCCGTTGGTAAAAAAACACATCCATCAAAACAGCGGCAGTACAGATGATGCAAAGGATATTTTCCAGGATGCCCTTGTTATTCTTTATAAAAAAGTAAACCTTCATGGGTTTATCCTAAGCGGCGATTTAAGTGCCTTCCTTTTTGCAATTGCCAAAAGGTGTTGGTATGGCGAGTTAAGGCAACGAAAGAAACTACCTATTGCTGATGCCGGAGATGATTTTGCAGATAGCCAGCCAGATGATGCGGACCAGATGGCTGTTGCTCATGCTGCATTTAGCAGGCTGGGCAAAAAGTGCAGGGAACTGCTTGTAGCATTTTACTTTAAAAAGCAAAGCTTCAAAACAATAGCGCTGTCGCTAGGGTTCAACGATGAAAAGGTAGCCAAAAACCAAAAATACCGCTGCCTGCAAAAAGCAAAGGAATATTATATATCACTTTCAAACAATGGCACCCATGAATAATAATACCATTAAAATATGCCGGTACCTGCAACACGAAATGGATGCAGCAGAAAGGGCATTGTTTGAAACTGACTTGAAAGCCAGCCCGGCCTTGCAGCAGGAATTATTTATACAGCAGCAGGTAATGGATGCCGCTGTTGATGCAGGCATTAAGGCAGCGTTTGCCAGGGCATGGTGGCAGCGGCTGCTGGCAAGGCGATTGATCACTTTCATTGTGGTAGTGCTGGTGCTGGTAGCAACGTTTGTTATTTACAAAAACATGCAGCCAGTTGCAGTTAGCAAAATCAGCACAACGGTACTTGTGGCCACCCGCAGCACTTCAGCCTTTATCAATCCGCCATCGCAGGCATTGGATGTGCCGGTAACCAGCTATTTTATTGAAGGGGAGGAAGGAGGCACTATTTATCACCATACAGGTTCAGTGATATATTTTCCACCGACGGCTATTGTAGATAAGGATGGCCAACCGGTAAAAGGCAGGATAGAAATCCGTTACCGGGAATTTGCAAATCCTTTGGATTTCTTTGTATCCGGTATGCCGATGGACTATGATTCGGCAGGCAGTAAATACCAGTTTGAATCCTCTGGCATGTGCGAGGTAAATGCCCTTCAGGATGGGAAGCCCTTATTTGTAAATCCTGCTGCCAGCCCGGTTATACATCTTTCAGGTACCAATAAAAGTAGCCTCCACAATGTTTACTTCCTGGATACCGTACAACGCCAATGGAGTTATACAGGCAAGGATGTTGTAACTGCCGTAAAGGATCTTGCAGCAACGCAGGCCACTACATTAACAGTACCCGTAAAGGAAACAGCGATGCCTGTAAAGCCGGTGCCACCGGCAAGGGCAAGCAACCGTCCTTCTTTCAGCATAGCAATAGACCCGGGATCTTTTGAAGAACTGTTTGCTTACGATGGCGTAAAAATGGAGGTAATGGATGAACGCAATTATAAACCTTCGGATGCAGAAGAACACTGGGACAATGTTAAACTGGAGCATGCGGATAAGGAAGATATCTATACCATAACCTTCACCAATACCCGCAGATCGGTTAGCTATAAGGTGCGGCCCGTTCTTGAAGGAGCCGACTATGAAGCGGCCCTTAAACTGTTTAACCAGAAAAACAGTTTATACAAGCAGGCTTTAAAAACCAGGCTGGCCACTGAGCAGCAATTATCTGACAGCCTTACTGCGGCTAATAAAAAACAACAACAGCAGTGGCGGAAAGAGAACGAAGCCAGCAAAGCATTGAATGCACTGATACAGCAGCGGAACAGGATGATGAGAAAGCGGATGGAAGAGCGGGCGAGATATGCTGCAGCCAGGCAGTTAACGGAGGAACGCCGGCAATTGCAAACTGAAAAAGCCAGCGTTTTTTCCATGGAGGAAATAAGGAGGGAACAGCAGAAGTATGCACAAGACTTTAGTAAGAGCGAAGAGATCATAAGAACCTTCTCCATCAATAGGTTTGGTATATGGAACTGCGACCAGCCACTGATATTTAGAGAAGCTATACCATTGATCTCTGGTTTTCAATATACAAATGGGGACAGCCTTGCATTAAAACAGGTAGCCGTTGTATACAAGGGCCTGAATGGCCTTGCCAGGTATTCTTCCGACCTGTTGAGGGTTATTCCCGGCAGAGAAAATATGCTGTGGAGTATTTCGGGTGGAGTATTTTATTATTTCACTTACGAAGATTTTTCAAAAGCGAATATTCAATTAACCACCTTGTCATTCACGTTTAACATGCGACAAACGGCGCAACCGGTAAGCTCTTATGAAGAACTGAAAAAGCTGGTGGAAAAATTTTAGCGTAACATTTTAAAGCATCACAGGATTAATTACAAATTTTATCTTCAGCATGGATGAACCTGGAGTAAGACCCTGTTATTACTGCAACATTTTTTAACAGACCAGCCATATCCTTGTACATACCCGCCTTTGCACAACACTATTCAATTATGATTGGGAAGGTTTGAATTCTTCCGTCTGCGTTAACAAGTCTTAAAAAGCGTAAGCCGGTTGAATGGTCAATTAATTTCAACACATTGTATCCGTCATTTAAAGTTTGTTCTGCCAGCATCTGTCCGGTTGCATTGTAAATGCGGACTTTCATATTTTTGGCATCCTTGATATAAACCCCCGGCAGGCTGCCTTTTTTAACCGGGTTAGGATAAACACTTACCAGATCCTGTTCCTGCATCTGCAACTTTATTACCGGGCTCCATGTAGAGCTGCCATCAAGATCTACCTGCCTTATTCTGTAAAATAATTGCGAAGCATTCATGAAAGCAGGATCTGTAACCAGCTCATCAAACCAATAAGATTGTTTGGTTACCGAATTTCCTTTACTAAGCACTTTGCCTGCGGGGCTAAAGTTCAGCCCGTTCAAACTTTTCTCAATAAGAAAATGACTGTTGTGTTGTTCGAAAGCAGTTTCCCATTTCAGTTTTACAACATTTTGATGAAGGCTGCCGGTAAAGGAAAGCCATTGCACCGGCACCACACCCAAAGTAGTGGCCATGGCATTGGCAGTTGATGGACGCAGGTAGTTGATGATGTTTCCGCCACTAAAAGCATTGTATTCAAAAATGCTGAAATAATATTCGGTGCCAGGCTTTAAACCTGTTACCACAATATTATCATCTTCGCCATCGTACAGTACAAAATTGCCGGTACCCAATTCTTCGCCGGCGCCAAAAAAACTATTTTGAATATATTTTTTATTGTCAACAGGGGAGGTGTTTGCGGGGCTTGCTTCCCGCATTACTACAATGCGCTTTTGCCCGCTGCCTGCTGTAAAATGTATATGGAATGAGTTGTTGGTAATATTAGTAGTGGTGCCGGGTACTGCATTATCTTGGGGTGGCCCAAGGGTGGTAAATTGCGTGGTTGCGCCGGGACGCAAAATTACAGGGCCGCTGTTACCATTAAATTCAAACACTGCCAGGTGGTAAGTGGTGCCGCCCTGCAATTGCTGCATTGAAAAATTACTTCCTGTGTTTTTAAATACTACGTAGTTACCATCGCCAAGGTTGGAGCCGTTGCCAAAATAATTTGAATTATAGTAGGTGGTATCTTTTGGTGCTGCAGAAACGGGGCCGTCTTTCCGGGCTATAATTATTCTTCTTTCCCCATCTCCATTTGTCCAGGATACATTGCCAGATTCTGGTGTAATACCACTTACTGCTACGCTGGATGCCTGTATGGCTGGTGCAGATTTGGTGCTGCCCATTGCAGAATCGTACACAGTTGTAAGGTAGTTGATATTGGTACCCGTACCACCATATTCAAATATTTTAAAATAGTAGGTAGTGGCGGGGTTTAATGCTTCGGGGTTTGTAAAGTAACTGCTGCCATCGTATATCACTTTTTGTCCGGGCGCAATTTCTGCTGCCAGCCGGAAGTTTTTATTCTCTGCATAATCAACACCATCCTGCGGCACTACATCAACCGGCTGTCCTTCCCTTGCAATAACAATACGCTTGTCTCCACCGCCTTGTGTCCACTGCAGGCCAAGTGTATTTCCATCTGAAGAAGTAGAACGAAAATTCGTAGTGGCAGTAAGCGGTTCAAAACTGATGTAGAAAGAACCCTCGGCAGGATCGGCCTGTTTATAAACCGGGCCACCTACACCGTTGTATTCAAATACTTTAAAATAGTAGGTATTGCCGGGCTCCATGCTGGATACTTCGGTGTACACCGTATCCTGCGAAGCAATGCTCCCTATGTAATTAAATATTACGGTGCTTTGGCCTATGGCGGAACCACCGCCAAAATTCGACGAAGCGTTATACGGTTTCAGATCCTGTGGTACGCCATCAACAGGTGCATTTTTGCGGGCCAGTATGATGCGCCTGCTGCCGCTTCCTTTTTGCCAGAGTACACGCAACTTATCAAGCGTTATTAATTGAAAATGAACATTAGATGCTGACGTTATAGGAGCATTTAAAGTAGCGCTGGAACCGGATAATACATCCGTTATTAAATAACTGGTGATGCCACTTGTGCCATTGTATTCTATTACCTGCACATAATAGGTGGATGCAATTTCCAGGCTGTCCACATCAGCATAGCTTGCTGTGCCGTCGTAAATTATTTTTTGCCCGGGTGCCAGTTCTGGTGCCAGGTTAAAGGCCTTGTTGGCAGTGGTATATTGTACACCGTTTTGCGGAACGGCCGTAACAGCAGCTCCTTTTCTTACAATTACAATGCGCCGTTCTCCATCGCCTTTTGTAAATAGTATGCGGAATGAATTGCCTTCAATGCCAGAGAAGGAAAGGTTTCGGGCAGGGATAGCCGGAGGCGGCGGCAGTTTTGTGGTGAAAGAAAAAGTATCCACATTGCTGGTATTGTAAGCGGGATAATTGCTGCCGTTAAATTCAAAAGCCGCAACATGGTAAGTAGTGTTAGGTTGCAGCTTTATATTGTATGCTGCTGAATCTCCACCTTTATACACTGCATAGTTGCCATTGCCCATGTTACCGTAGGTAGAGCCGAACTGGCTGTTGTAATTATAACCCTGGTAATTATTGGGAACAAAATCTACAGGCGTGCCCTGCTTCATCACAATTAACCTGCTCATGCCATCACCAGGCGTAAAGTTCAGGTCTGCATTGTAAGCGCCCACGTAACTGGTATCTATATTGCTAACATTTATAGCGGGTATGGCCTGGGTAGTTTGTAAGGTAGTTGCGTAGGTTGATGTAAGGTAGCCAACATAATTACCCAAACCGCTGTATTCAAATACGGCCACGTAATAGGTGGTGCCCAGCGTAAGATTGTTAACCGTACAATTGTTATTTACATTATCGTACACTACTTTATGGCCTGGCGTAATTTCTGGAGCCAAGGTAAAGTTTGCGTTAAAACCATATGTCGTATTTTTTTGAGGTAGTGCCGTAATGGGAGCTCCTTCCCTAATCACCACAATGCGACGAGTTCCGTTTCCTGCCGTCCAGCGCAAAGAAAAACGGTCGGCTTCCACCTGCGATACAATGATATCCGTAGATGCAATGGTAGGCTGAGGAAGTGTATGGGCGCTGCCCCGCAAGGGATTGGTGGTAAGGTACACGGGCCCGCTGTTGCCATTGTATTCAAATATGGCAAAATGATAAGTGGTGTCGGGATACATTTCAGAAAGTGAAACACTGCTGCCCGTTCCTTTGTACACTACAAAATTATTATCGCCAATAACGGAACCGCTGTTGGAGCCACGGTATTCTACTCTTGGATGTGCCCTGTAGGAAGTTAGTTCTACCGGGTTGGCATTTACCGGGCCACCTCTTTTTGCCAGCACAATACGATTAGCGCCATTGCCTGGTGTCCAGCTTAATTTCAAACTGTTGCCCGTTATTTCAGTTGCTGTAAAAGCCGTGGGTTGCAGGCTAGGTTCTGCCTGTGTGAAAATACTGCCACTTAAAAAAGAACTGGTTAAAAATTCTGAACTAATGCCAGAGCCGTTTACTTCAAATACGGCAATAAAATATTCCGTATCGGGCACCAGGTTGCTGATGCCAAAACTGCTGCCGCCGCCATTATACACAACATATTCGCCGGGGGCAATTTCCTGCCCCGTGCCGAAAGTACTGCTGGCAAGGTAGCTGCTGCCATTTTGTGGGAGGCCTGTAACCGGTGAACCTTTTTTAATTACGGCTATCCTTGTTGCACCATTTCCCCTGGTAACACTCAAATACATGGAATTGCCTTCTACGTTGGAGCTGTTTAAATTACCTGCAGGTGTAGTAGGAGGTGCTGCAAAAAGAAATAACGGCAAAATCAATATCAAAAATAAACTGGCTAGTTTTTTCATTGTGTTTTTATTTTATACCGGTTAGTTCAATAACCATGTTTAAAAATATTTTACCATCCACCGGATGCTGCTGTAATCGGTTATATTAATAATGTGAAGCCGGCTGGGTATAGATGATGTTTCTGCAGGGTCGGTTGTATGAATAGCTTCTATTACATATTGTACCATGTTGAATCCCTTTTTCAGCGTTAAGTCGAATTTGTTTAAGGTTGGTACATTTCCTTTTTCCAGGTTATAAGTAGTGTTGCAGTTGCTTTGCAGTTTTATATCATCGTCTACATATAGCAGTTGAAAAAAAGAGGCTTTAACGGGTTCCTTATAATAGCGGTCTTCCAGCCAGGGTTGCAATTTTTCATCTGAAGTAAGGTATAAGGCAGCACTCCATTGCTTATTGTGCCAGAGTGCCGGCATCTCGCAGCTAATGGCTTTCACTTTTTCGCCTGCAAACAGGCTATCGGAGTAATCACAT
This sequence comes from Chitinophagales bacterium, assembly GCA_038256495.1. Lineage (GTDB taxonomy): Bacteria > Bacteroidota > Bacteroidia > Chitinophagales > Chitinophagaceae > Ferruginibacter. The sequence continues at coordinate 4,184 of JBBSKH010000109.1, read as the reverse complement.
TTGGCAAAAAAATGATCGCTAAGCCGGCTAAGAAATAGTGCTTTGGTATCGTCGGGGATTTTGCTAATGTCTGCAGCAGCCAGGTTAATTGCTACCTGCCCGGCTTTATCAACGGTGCCTATTTTTACCGGGTAATCCATTCCGAAAGGAAATACCACTATATCCATTGCTATGGGTCTGGCGTTTATGAGTTTCCCGGAGAACTGCTGCCCCATTCCTTCAAATGATAACAACAAGAGGCAAAAACCAATACAATGTTTTATCATGCGATGTTGATTTACGCTTATTTAAAATTTTATAAATTCTACTCTTCTGTTATTTGCCCGGCCTTTTTCGGTGGTATTGTCATCTATAGGAGTTGTTTCTCCTTTACCCGAAAACTGCAGGCGGCTTTCTTCTATTTGAAATTCTTTTACTAAAATGTTTTTAACCGCTTCAGCCCTGCGTACAGAGAGTTCCTGGTTAGAAGCGTTGTTGCCTACATCATCTGTATGCCCCACAATTTGTAGTTTGATATTGTTGTCTGATTTCAATAAATTGGCAATAGATTTCATCACCCCGTAGGATTCTTTTTTAACCATGGCGGCATTGGTATTAAAAAATATACCGCTGGTTGAAAACTTGCCGTCTTTCATTAATTTACTTCGCAGGTCTTCGCCTGTTTCTGCAATACGAAAATTGCTGATGGCGGCAAATTGGCCATTCTCCGGGCGTACGTCCATGGCCTCAATGATAAAATATTTGCCCATATTCCCCTGTAAAATTGAAGGCACATCCACGTATTTTTCTTCGTTTATCCAGCACCTTAAGCGCTGCTTGTTTACTGCAATAGAAATATGCATCCGGGCATTTGTTAATTCAGGTAACTGCCTTACTATGTTGGTACCAACTTTAATTTTGGCTTCGCTTCCAAAATTTGATACCCTGTTTACTGTAAAATATCTGGATAGTAAAAGTTCTATGTCTGCTGAACTTCCTGCCTGGCCCATGCTGTAGGCTTTTTTGACAACGAAGCCAAGGTGTAACTTGCTGGAGGCTCCGCTTTTGCCGTAACCGTTTGTTACTAAATCAAACTCAATAGTATAATTTTCCGGCAGTGCTGCAGGCATAGTTGGTACATAACCTGAGCGGCGTTGTAACGACAACCAGTTACCCGGGTCATTACCCAGCTTTACTACTTCGCCAGAGCCGCCGGTTTCCCAGTTCACCGGAAAATCTCCGGCAGCGTCTAAGGAAAAATCGTCGTAGAAAAGAACTTTATCACCAGGTATAAAAGTAAACTTGCTAAATACGGCAAAGTCATTAATGGCAGTATCCGCAGGGCTACTGGCATTGCTACTACCGCCGGGTTGTTCTTTATCCGCCATCTCGTTTTGCTCACCTGTATCCCTATCGTTTTTCTTTTTACTGAAAAGGCCTTTTACAGCATCAATAGATTTGTCAATACCATCATCTACTGTTTCGGCAGTTTTTTGTGCTGCTTTATTTTCTACCGTTTGCTTTGCAGCACGTTTAATTCTTTTATTAAGCTGTGCCTGTAAAGCAAATGGCATTGTAAACAGAAACAGCATTGATATTATTTTTTTCATAACCGATTATTTAAATATTAAATGATAGGGTTTCTTCGTTTAAGATTCTTTTTACATCAAACAACCACATGGCATCGCTGGCCATTCCTTTTATATTAAAGGAGAAGGCTGTCTTATATTTGTTATCTTTAAAACGCTTTAAAAATTGTACGGGCGTTTGTTCATTGGAGGTAGTGCCTTTGCTGAGGCCGTTTACGCAAAGCCTGTATGATAAAGTTGTTGAGAAAGCAACAATGTTACAGCTAAAAACGAAGGCCATAAAAAGGATGACGGTTTTCAAAATAATTTATTTGTAAATGTTTAAGTGATAAAGTTGCATTATTATGCAGGTATTTGTAATACCTGCCCACAACCAATATCAGCAGTAAAAACTACCTGCATTCCGGTAGAAGAATAATTGCAAAAATTGCGTACGTTCATAAAAAATAACCATTGAGAAAAATAACCTTATACCTTCTTTTGTTAGTCATGTTTTTTTTGTACGTGCCGGTATCTTACGGGCAGGCTAATAAAACACAAGACAGCCTTTTAGCAGTAGCTTATAAAAAAGACGGGGATAGCAGTTCCGTTAAAGCATTTCAGACTATTCAGCGCAATTTTTTTAATGCCGGCAAATACGACTCCACTTTTAAGTATGCACAAGAGCTGATAGCGCTTACAAAAAAAATGAATGATACAAAGGAACTGGCTAAGGCGTACTTTAATTTGGGTACAGTTTGCTCAAACCTTACGATGTACGACAGCGCAAAACATTATACAGAACTTGCCGAAAAAGCGGCCATGCAGGCAGGTGATTCTTTTCTGCTTGTTAATTGCTACAACACATTTGCCATTCAATACCGTTACCAGTCAGACTACAACACTTCAATTTCCTATGCAATAAAAGGGGCCACTATTGCAGAACGTTCATCTGACTCTTCCATAATTAAGTTGATACCCATGCTGTATCTGAATATTGGTAATAGCCTGGTTGCAGAAAATCAATTAGCAAAGGCAATTGAATATGGAAAAAAGGCTTTGCAGTTTACCAATTATACCGATGAGCAACGTTTCAGGATTTTGTTGCAATTGGATATAGCCGATGCGTATATAAAACTGCGGAACTTTGATTCGGCAAAGGAATACGTTACAAATGCTGTGAAGGAAAATGACCTGCTTGACAATGTTATTGTGGATATTCTCACATTTAATACCCAGGGATTTTATTATTACAGTATTGGCAGCTATGATGCTGCATTGGCGGCCTACCGGCAGTCTTACGATCTATGCGGAAAAATTGGAAATGATTACCTGGAAGCAGAGTCAGCAAATAATGTAGCGGACATTCTTTTGAAGCAAAAAAAGTTTGGTGAAGCCCTGCCATTCGCAGAAAAAGCCAATACCATTAGCATTCGCCTGAGACATTTTAGAGTAGCTGCCACCAGCTTCAACGTATTAAAGGAAATTGCTATCGCCAGTGGTAATTATAAAGATGCTTTACGTTATGCCGAACTTAATAGACAATATGCTGACAGTGCAACAAATGAAGCCACACAAAAAAATACACTTAGCTTAGAAAAAAAATATCAAAGCCAGAAAAAAGAGAAGGAAATAGCTGAGCTTACCATTGCCAATACCGAACAGGAATTGGAAGCTGTAAAGCGTAACAGATTTTTGGCAGGAGGTAGCATAGCAGTTTTATCGCTCCTGGTAATTCTGGCTTTGCTCTACCGCAACAGCAAACAAAAGCAACTACTGGCAGCCAATGAAAATATCCTGAACCAGGAACATATAAAATTTTTGGAAAGGCAGCAACAGGTAGTGTCACTTCAGAGTATGTTAAACGGGCAGGAAACAGAACGTTCCCGCATATCGAAGGATTTGCATGATGGGTTGGGTGGTTTGTTTAGCACCATAAAAATGTATTTCAGCACCTTACAACATGAGCAGGAGCCATTGCGAAACGATGCCCTGTTTACCAAAAGCTATGAATTGATTGACACGGCCAGCGAAGAGGTTCGCCGCATTGCACACAACATGATGCCGGAAGTTTTAATGAAATTAGGGTTGATGCACGCATTGAAGGATATGTGCAGCAATATAACTGCGGGCAAACTGCTTCATGTAAAACTGCAATCTTATGGCATGGAAAAAAGATTGGGTGAATCTACAGAGATTATGTTATACCGGATTGTGCAGGAGTTATTAAACAACATCATTAAGCATGCGCAGGCTACCAATGTAATTGTACAATTTAACCGGGAAGCAAGCCAGCTTACAGTAACCGTAGAAGATAACGGGCGTGGATTTAATCAAAGGGAATTGAAAGAAAAAAATCACATAGGTTTAGAAACGATTAAGAGCCGTGTAAATTACCTGAACGGAAATATTTCCATTGATTCTGAAGCCGGCGTTGGCACAACAGTATTGATGGAGTTTTTGATAAATGAAGATTCCGGAAATGCTTAATCTTTATATTTGTTTCAGAAATGATAAACATACTTATTATAGATGACCATCCTTTAGTAGCCGGCGGCATTGCAATGATGCTGAAAGGGGTAAGCTATTTAAACATACAGGGCACGGCCACTACAGGCAAAGATGCCATGGAATTTT
>JBBSKH010000108.1:0-11934 GCA_038256495.1 Chitinophagales bacterium | reverse complement strand
CTGGCAACAAAACCTGAAAAGATCCATTGATATCCTGATTGCTTTTTTTGGTATCATACTGTTGTTTCCATTGTTTATTTATGTAGTTATAAGACTTATCATTTCATCTAAAGGTCCTTTATTTTATAAGCAGGAGCGTATAGGATATAAAGGCAAACCCTTTACCATGTATAAACTGCGATCGATGTATGTTGATGCAGAAAAACTGGGACCTCAATTAAGCAGCGAAGAAGACCCGAGGATTACTGCATGGGGAAAAGTAATGCGCAAGTGGCGGCTAGATGAATTACCGCAGTTATGGAATATCCTGAAAGGAGAAATGAGCCTGGTTGGTCCACGCCCCGAACGCAAATTTTATATTGACCAATTGATTGCCTACAACCCGGAATACAAATATCTTTTTAAAGTAAAGCCAGGCCTCACTAGTTGGGGCATGGTAAAGTACGGCTACGCCTCCTCACTGGAAGAAATGATTGAGCGCCTGCCATACGACCTGCTATACGTGGAGAACATCAGCCTGGGACTGGATTTTAAAATATTGCTTCATACTATCCGGATTATTTTAGCAGGAAAAGGTAAATAGATGCCGGCACCACTTTACGCTGTTTTATTCATTATTTTTGAGAAAACAAGATCGTTTTGAAAAAACTACTAGCTGCACTATTCCTGATCATCCTTCCCTGTTTAGTATTTTGCCAACAGCAAAATTATTGGCAACAAAAGGTGGACAATGATATACAGGTAACACTAAACGATCAGGATCATTCTATTGATGGGATGATAAAAATGAACTACTACAATAATTCGCCGGATACCCTGCATTTTTTCTGGATACACTTATGGCCTAACGCTTATAAAAACGACCGTACTGCTTTTAGCGATCAGTTGCTGGAAAACGGGAATACTGATTTTTACTTTAGCAAAGAAGGTGATAAAGGATATATCAACCGCCTCAATTTTACTGCAGATGGCATATTAGCCAAAATGGAAGATCATCCCCAGCACCAGGATATTGTAAAATTGATACTCCCCAACCCTTTACCGCCTGAGCAGCAGGTGATGCTCATTACCCCATTTCATGTTAAACTGCCAAAGAACTTTTCACGGGGCGGGCATATTGACCAGTCGTATCAGCTTACGCAATGGTATCCTAAACCTGCTGTATATGATAAAAAAGGCTGGCACCCTATTCCCTACCTTGACCAGGGTGAATTTTATAGTGAGTTTGGAACATTTGATGTAAAGATTACGCTACCATTAAAATATAAAGTGGCTGCAACCGGACTGTTGAAAGATTCATCGGTACAAGGCACACAAAAAACCTTGCAGTACCAGCAAGAAAATATTCACGACTTTGCATGGTTTGCCGATGAAGCCTTTGAAGTAAAGCATGACACTTTACAACTGGCACAAAAAACGGTAGATGTGTATGTCTATTATAAGAAAGAAAATGCTGCATACTGGACAAACGCTGTTAATTATACCAAGGCTGCCATTAGGTCAAAATCTGAACTGGTTGGCGGCTACCCGTACCCGGTGGTATCGGTTGTAGAAAGGGCAGGCGATGAAACTGGCGGCGGTATGGAGTATCCTACTATCACATTGGTATCTAAAACCAACAACGAAAAATTGCTGGAATACCTTATTTATCATGAGGTAGGCCATAATTGGTTTTATGGTATACTCGCCAGCAACGAGCGGCTTCACCCATGGATGGATGAAGGAATGAACAGTTACTACGATCAGCGATATTTTACAAAAAAATATGGCGCTGGCGGGGTTGATTTCGTAAACAGCAATCAGCCATTTGTTAAAAAACGGCAGCCGGACGACTTTCAGTCTGTATTACTTCAAACAGTTATTGGATTACAGAAAGATCAGCCGATTGCTACTTCTTCAGCTGCATTTTCTCAATTGAATTATAACCTTGTTGCCTATACCAAAACAGCACAATGGATGCAGTTGCTGGAGCAAAAATTAGGAAGGCAACGTTTCGATGATATGATGCATGCCTATTATGATCAATATGAATTTAAACATCCCGGCCCGGAAGATTTTAAAGAGCTGGCTTCAACCTATACTGATGAGAACCTGGATTCACTTTTTGGATTACTTTACAAGAAGGGAAATATAGAACCGGTTCAAAAGAAGACGATGAAGCTGCAAAGCTTTTTTAGTTTTAAAGACACCGACAAATATAATTACCTGTTTGTAGCGCCGGCGCTCGGTTACAATTATTACGACAAACTGATGTTGGGTGCGGTCGTACACAATTACACTTTGCCATTACCAAAACTTCAGTTCCTTGCAGCTCCTTTATATGCCACTGGTTCAAAACAGTTGAACGGCCTTGGCCTTGTATCATATAATTTTTTCCCGGGTAATAATGGTCAGAAAATAACTTTCACCCTGGCCGGAGCAAGGTTCACAGGCGACAGTTTTACTGATTCAACAGGTACGAAAAATTTTCAGCCTTTCTCAAAACTGGTACCTGCAGTAAAATTTACTTTTGCTGAAAAAAATCCACGAAGTACCATTACCAGGTACCTGCAGTTTAAAACTTTCCTTATTAACGAAACAGGCCTCTTGTTTACCAGGGACAACAATACAAACGAAGAAATAATTACCTACCCCAAACAGCAGCGTTATGTAAACCAACTGCGCTTCGTAGTAAAAAATGCACGAGCCTTATATCCCTATAATGCAACATTGCAGGTAGACCAGGGCAAGGGCTTTGTAAGGTCAGGATTCACGGGTAATTATTTTTTCAACTACGCATCAGGAGGTGGTATGAATGTGAGGCTGTTTGCCGGGAAGTTTTTTTACACAGGAGACAAAACATTTCTTACCCAATATGAAACAGACCGCTACCACCTGAATATGACCGGGCCAAAGGGATACGAAGACTACACGTACAGCAATTATTTTATTGGCAGGAATGAATTTGAAGGTTTTTCCAACCAGCAAATAATGATAAGGGATGGTGCGTTTAAAGTGCGAACAGACCTGCTTAGCAGCAAGATTGGGAAAACAGATAACTGGTTGACCGCATTAAATTTCACAACTACAGTACCGAAAAATATAAACCCGCTGTCCTTAACTCCTTTAAAAATTCCGTTGAAGGTTTTTGCCGATATTGGTACATATGCAGAAGCATGGGAAAAAGATGCAGGCACTTCAAGGTTCTTATTCGACGCAGGTTTACAGGTATCGCTCTTCAGCAATACTCTGAATATTTACTTGCCCATTATTTACAGTAAAGTGTACAGCAACTATTTTAAAAGTACTATTACCGAAAAGCGTTTCCTGAAAACAATATCATTTAGTATCGATATTCAAAATCTTACGACACAAAAACTATTCCCGCAAATACCCTTTTAAGTTTGGCGTTACAATACCTGACATATCAAAATATAGATAAAGAAAAATGGGACCATTGCGTACATAATGCCAGCAACCGTTTGATATATGCACAGTCATTTTACTTAGACGCCATGGCAGACAATTGGCATGGCATTGTGATGGACGATTACAAAGCAGTAATGCCACTAACATGGCGAAACAAATGGGGTATAAACTACTTGTATCAACCCGCCTTTACTCAACAGGGTGGAATATACACTGCTAGTGAATTGCCTGAAGCACTGATCGCAGCGTTTTTAACACTGGCATTCCAACATTTTAAGTTTGCAGAATTTACCCTGAATTATGCCAACAACTTAAATTCAGCCAATGATTGGAAACTTAGTTTGAGAAATAATTTTGTATTACCGCTTAACAAGCCCTACGAAACTATCCGGCAAACTTACAGCGACGGCATCAATAAAAATATCAAGCGGGCATCCAAACAACAGCCTTTGTTTACATCAAGCGACAACTACCGTGAAGTACTTGAACTTTACAAAACATTGTATCATTCACGGCTGCCTTTTTTCTCCGATACCGACTTCGCAAATTTTTCTCGTATATGTGAAAAGTTTTCCAGCACCGGAGACCTCATAATAAGGCAGGTGGTAACAGAAAACAGCAATGAAGTGCTGGGGGCAATATTACTGCTGCGGCATGGGAACAGGCTATACAATATGATATCCTGCATAACGCCGGCTGGCCGCCAGAAAAGGGTTAATTATTACCTGTACGACCAACTAATACAAGAGTTTTGTACTGAAGATTATTGTATCGATTTTGAGGGATCAGATCAGCCCGGTATCGCATTTTTTTACCAGCAGTTTGCAACAGTTAACCAACGTTATCCTTACATAAAGGTTAACAAACTACATCCGATTATCCGGCTGTTTAAGCGCTGACGGGCTTTTCAATTTCAAAAAAACATTCGTTTTCCTGTATGGCATTTGTATAATATGCAGCCAAAGCTGAGTATGGAATTACCGATACTATAAAGCCGCTGTTTTGTAATCGGCTAACGTAGTCCGTTAGTGCGTAGTTCCTCACATGGTCTTTTTGTCCAAAAAGCGCTGATTGCCTGGCCGGGTCATTTATCCCCGGCATTTCCTGCGTAGCAGTTAATTTTTCTGAATAGGGAACCTGCAGTATGGCCTTGCCGCCCGGTTTAAGCACCCTGTAAATTTCTTTCATGGCCAGTATATCTGCTGGTATATGCTCCAGGATATGATTGGCAATTATGATGTCGAAACTGGCGTTATCAAAACTAAAGCTGGTGGCATCCTCTTTTCTAACCAGGCCATCTATGGTTCTGTAAAAACCAGGCAACAGGTCTGCAGTAGTTACGTTTGCCTTTGCCTCAATAAATTCGTAGACGTTTTTTTCCGGGGAAAGATGCAGTACTTCTTTTCCTGTTAGATCCATTTCGGCCAACCGGGCAACCACAAGCCGCTCCCTTGCTGTACTCAGGCAGTTGGGGCAAAGAATATTTTCGCCATAGCCTGCAATCATTTCGTTTTTAGTAATAGCAGTCTTGTTTTCAGGAGAAGGCTGATCTGGTACAAAACGGCTATATGATTGCTGGCAAATGTTGCAGGTGTATCCTTCACCACGGAAGTTTGCATACAGCTTCCGTGTTTGCTGAAGCCTTTTATTGAAAAGCATTTGCCTGTACCAGGATTGTAAAGGATGGTATAAGCCAATACTTTTTAATATTGATTTAAACAGCTCTTTCATCCAGGATTTTTTCGGCCAGTATGAGATCGGTGGGGTGGGTGATCTTCAGGTTGGTTTCTTCTCCCGGCAACAGGTGTACTTTCATACCAAAAGATTCTACCACGCTGGCTTCGTCTGTAAACTTATCCTTATAATCGATATTAAATGCAGGCAATAAAATGGTACTTAAAAAAACCTGTGGCGTTTGCACCAGTTTGATATTTCTCCTTTCCAGTGCTTCGTTGCCTTGCTCAGAAACAAATCGAACACTATCATTGCAATTTACTACTGGTATGGCTGCACCAAACTCTAAGGCGGCATTGTAACTGCGGTGTATTAAATCAGTGGTAAGCAAGCAACGTACTGCGTCATGTACAAAAACTATACTTTCGCCTTCCACCATCGTTAGGCCGTTTTGTACCGAGTGAAACCTTGTACGACCACCAATAGTGATTTTTATGCGCTTGTAATCGAACCAGGCATCAATGATCTCCTGGCCGGTTGCCACGTATTCTTCCGGCAAAACCAGGATGATGTTTAAATCGTCGTATGAATGGAGAAAAGTTTGTAGTGTATAATAGAGAAGCGGCTTGCCCTTTAGTAAAATAAATTGTTTGGGTACGGCACTGTTCATCCTGCTGCCAATACCACCAGCCACAATAACTGCATATTTATTCATGAATAACGTTTATGTTAATCCACAAAATTAAAGCAATGCTGCAGATAATGATGCTTAATTATTGTCATTGTAAATACCAATAATAGCTTCGCCTGTACTTTTGCGCATGGCCCGGTACATGCCTGCACTGTTGAAGACCATGGCCGTATTGCCTTTGGCATCTACGCCAATCATGCCGCCTTCGCCCTGCATGCCCACCAGTTTTACATTTACTACTTCGTGCATGGCTTCCTGTAAGCTCATATTTTTATATTCCATGAGGCAGCTCACATCGTAGGCAGCAACCGCTCTAATAAAAGGTTCGCCATGGCCCGTACAACTAATGGCGCAGGTATTGTTGTTGGCATAAGTGCCTGCTCCTATCAAAGGGCTATCGCCAATGCGGCCATATTTCTTATTAGTCATACCTCCAGTACTTGTGGCAGCAGCAATATTGCCCATGGCATCGCAGGCAACTGCACCCACAGTTCCAAACTTTTTATCTTTCATCAATTCTTCCAGGCCCTGGTGTGTATGATCAAGCGAATAGTTATCGCTATCCCGTAAAACCTTCCATTGGTCGTAGCGAAACTGTGAGAAAAAATATTCGTCAGGTTCCAGTTTAATGCCTTGCTTTATGGCGAAATCATTGGCACCTTTTCCACTCAAAAAAACATGGTTGCTGTTTAGCATCACTTCTTCTGCAAGTTCTATCGGGTTACGCACATTGCGAACGCCGGCCACGGAACCTGCTTCCCTGCCCTTCCCTTCCATGATGGCCGCATCCATTTCCTGCACGCCCTTTTTGGTAAACACCGATCCCCTGCCTGCATTAAATAGCAGGTTATCTTCCAACACCACGATGGCTGCTTTTACTGCATTGGTAGCAGTACCATCTTCCTCCAGCACAGCATAGCCGGCACTGAGCGCTTCTTCTAACGCCCTTGTGTAGGCAGCTTCCAGTTCCGGGGTCATATCGCCTCTTAAAATGGTGCCGGCGCCGCCATGTATTACTAAAGAGAATGGGTGCATGTGCATGTAAAATTTACTTGCAAAACTATTCAAATAACTGCCACAAAAATTCTAAGATTTTTTGGATAAGGTTGAATGTACATTAAGGAAGCTTGCTGTTTATTAGGATGCATCTATATGCCAGCAACAAAGGGAGAAAAATTGCACTACAACAGTTGTTTACATTCCTGTAGTAATTTCTGTTTGTCGATGGCAACGGTACCTACTTCTTCGCATACAAGCCCGCCGGCAATATTGGCCATTTCGGCCATCAGTCTTTTATTTTGTGTGGCGGCATACACCAGCGAGGCTACGGCAATTACTGTATCGCCGGCACCACTCACATCTGCAATACTACGGATATGGGTTGGTATCAGCGATTGCTCTTTTTCGCCCTGGTAATAAACGCCTTTCTCACTAAGGGTAATGAGCGAAATGCGGTGTTGCAACTGCGCATGCAAGTATTGGTGAATTTCATCCAGCAAAGATTCAGTAACATCTTCTGCAATTATATTAAGCCCTTCTTTGGCTTCCTGCAGGTTGGGTTTAAAGATATCAACGCCCTTGTAAGCAAAGAAATTTTTTCGTTTTGGATCTACTGTGGTAATAATATTTTCGGCCTTGCACAATGCAATAATTCTTTCAATTGCGGAAGCGGTTAACACACCTTTGTTATAGTCTTCCAGTACAATAACCCGGGGTTTCTCTTTTGCAATGTAGGCCTTCACGGCATCCAGCAATTTGTCTTCATCTGCCTGTGTAAGCGTATTGGTGATCTCTGCATCAAGGCGCATCATATGCTGGTTGCGGCTAATGATGCGTATCTTATTAGTGGTAACCCTTTCATCACTTGTTACCAGGTAACTCGTATCAATATTATTATTTTGCATCAGTTGTGTAAGTTGTGCACCATCGCTATCATCGCCTAGCACACTTATTACACTTACACGTGCGCCCAGCCCCTGCAGGTTCAAAGCCACATTTCCTGCACCACCAATGCGCTGCTCCCTCTTTGTAACTGACACAACAGGAACCGGTGCTTCCGGGGAAATACGATCAACCTTACCCCACCAATAGGTATCCAGCATTACATCGCCCACTACCCCTACGTTAACCGAAGCGAAAGAAGAAAACAGCTCATCAAAATTGATATTATACATTAGCCCGGTCTTTATTTTTATTTGCGAGTGCAAGATAATAAATTGGAATTCCCGCCAGCACAATTCCTAATCCCCAGCCTGCATACGTTGGTTTGTAATAAATGAGCAAGATGCAAAAAGCAATGGCCATAATTATGTAAACAGCAGGCAACACCGGGTAGCCAACAGCTTTGTAAGGCCTTACTGCATCGGGACGTTGTTTTCTTAAAATAAAAATACCAATAATGGTGATTGCATAAAAAAGCACCACTACAAATGCAATCATATCCAGCAGGTCGCCGTATTTACCACTTAAACAAAGCAGGCTTGCCACCAGGCACTGAACCCAAAGCGCAAAGGCCGGAACATTGTTCTTATTTAACGTGCCGGTTCGTTTAAAAAATAATCCATCGGTTGCCATTGTATGGTATACCCTTGCTCCGCTTAGAATAAGCCCGTTGTTACAGCCGAAAGTTGAAATCATAATCATTACTGCAATTACGTAAGCACCTATCGGCCCAAATATGGGAATACTGGCAGCAACCGCCACCCTGTCCTGCGGTGCTGATGCAATCTCCTGCATGGGTAGCACACTAACGTACATCAGGTTGGCCGCAACATAAATAATGGTAACGATCAACGTACCTAAAAATAAACTCAGGCCAATATTGCGTTGAGGATTCTTTACTTCGCCTGCAATAAAAGTTACATTATTCCAGGCATCGCTGCTAAAAATGGAGCCAACCATAGAAGCTGCAATAGCTCCCAATACTGCACTTCCGGCCACGCCGCCAACAATGCTGCCATCTGCAGCACGGCTTTTCATTTCCCAGCCGGCTGCCCAGTTTGCCTGCCAGATGCCTGCATCTGCCGCAAGAAAAAAACCAAATACGATCAGACCGAAAAGCGATAATAACTTAATGACCGTAAAAGTTGTTTGTATGAGTTTGCCTTCCCTGATACCTTTTGTATTTATATAAGTGAGAAAGCTGATCATGGCGATAGAAACCAGTTGGGCAGGATAGAGTTTAAAATTGCCAAGTTGGAAAATGATATTATCATCCACTACCTCCAGCGACGGAATAAAGTAGCCGGCAAATTTACTGAAAGCAACACCTACGGCTGCAATAGTTGCGGTTTGAATAACTGCAAAAAAGCTCCAGCCATACAGGAAGCCTGCCAATGGATTAAACGCTTCTTTTAAATAAACATACTGACCGCCGGCCTTGGGAAACATAGCACTCAACTCGCCATAACTAAGTGCTGCAGTAAGGGTCATAAAGCCAGTTATCACCCATACTGCAATAAGCCAGCTGGCATTGCCAACATTTCTTGTAATATCGGCACTAACGATAAAAATACCGGAGCCAATCATTGATCCGGCAACAATCATAGTAGCATCTAAGAGCCCCAGAGTGGGCTTGTACGCATGCGTTGTTTCAGCCATACAGCAATTTATAGTTTAGGTAGTCTTTTAAAAAACCCGGTCAGCATTGCCGACCGGGTTCAAGATAATTAAATTGATCTATATGTGATCAGTTGCCTTTATTTAGTTTTTCGTTCATCCCTTTAATTACATCATTGGTAATATTTAGAGTTGAATCTTTAAATACCATATAATCCAGGCCGGTACCTGTCGTAAGAATGTACTGGTAGTTTTTATTCTGGTTGTATTCTTCCAGGAAAGTCTTTAATTTTTTCTGGATATCATCCATGAACTTATAACTCTTCTCTGTAAGCTTCTGGCCGTAGTTCTGCTTTCTTTCATCAATCTTTTGCTGCTGCTGCATCAGTTCTCCCTGAAACTCTTCTGCCATTTGTTGTGTAATTGCATTACCCTTTTTGAGAAAATTATTTTTCTGTGCCTCCAGGTTCCGGTAGCCACTCTGCCATTCGGTTTCAATAGCTTTTTGCTCTGTTTCCAGTTCCTTTCTTCTCTCTTTAATAAAGATGATCTTTTCGTTCAGGGAATCAAGATCTACGTATGCGATGGTAGTTTGAGGACTGTTTTTTGTAACAGCCGAAGTACCGCTTTTTATGGCAGGAACCGCCCCGTTTTTTTTTCCAAAAGCATGGTAATACAGAAATGCAACTGCAAGAATGAGCACTACATTTAAGATAGTGGAAAAATGCTTCATTAATTTTTTTTTGATTGGCGGCAAGATAACCAGATTGCTTAAACTGGCAATAGTGCAATTCAAACTTTTTGAAAGGCTTAACGGATGCAGCTTTCTCAATTTTCATTTCAGGGATACTGCAGCAATGCTGTCTCCGATAGGCTTTGCTCCTTAAGCCAGCTATTTGAAGCGATAGCCCAACCGTATGGCCATGTAGCCAAAAGAACTGTTGTTGTTCACGAACCCGTCATAAGTGGCACTGGCGTCAAAAGCCTTATTCAGTATATAGCCTGCACCCAGCGAATAAGCCGTATAGCTAATGCTGGTTGTGGCAAGTGTGTACAGGCCAAGGCCGCCTTTTGCAGCAACATATAGTTTACTTACCGGGAAATAACGAGCACCTATTCTAAAAGGAATTACGCCTGTTACCGGCAGATCATACTTTGCAAAAAGTGCGGTATAACCTGCATCTGCAGTAAGCGCTAATGTATTGCTAATGCCGTATTCCCCAAATAGATCAATACCGGCCCCAAGTGTATTGGTGGTTAAATTACTGGCGGGTATTGCAAGACTGATGCCTACCCCAGGTTTAAATTTTTTTACTATTACGTCTTGAGCAAAAACGCCGGATAAAGCACCCAACAGGCAAACTATTAAAACAATTAATCTCATAAAATAAAAATTATCCTTTAAAGTATTGGTATTGAAATAAATGTTACCTGGTTAAAAAAAGGAGACCACTCAAAGTTAAATGGTCTCCATGCCTGTAAATAAATTTTTCTTAATTATTACCAAATGTGTAGCCCAGCCGGATGGCAACAAGACCAATTGACCCATCCTTGCTGTAACCGTCATAGGTTCCAGACACATCAATATTAGGGTTGATAAAATAACCGGCACCGAAAGAATATGCCGTGGCTGTAGTTGAATTGAACCCCTTCAACTTTGTGATTCCTACACCAGCCTTACCTGCTAAATAGAACTGCGGTGTTGCATAAAAACGCAAACCTGCCCTGATGGGTACAATAGAAAAATCAGGAGCCCCATCTTTCCCAAACATAGAAGTATAGCCCACATCTGCAGTAAGCGCTACTTTTTCGCTGATACCGTATTGCCCAAGGAGATCGATACCGGCACCGATACTAGTAAAATCAAGGTTATTCACTGGTATTCCTAATACAGCTCCCAAACCAAATTTAAAAGCCTGCGGTGTGGCTCCATCCTGAGCAGAAGCAATAAGGGTGAACGCAACAAATGTTGCTACGAAACATAGTTTTTTCATGATTACATGTTTTAGGTTAATAGAAATCCGGCTTCGCCGGATCTGTAAATTTTTGATCAGAATGCAATCAATTGATAATTTTCCAATTACTGGAATTTATTTATTAACAGCAAGTGTATTACGAACAAATTTATATAAATATGTATGAACATGTGTACTATCAGAATACAACAGCATGTGTAATA
Organism: Chitinophagales bacterium; assembly: GCA_038256495.1. Classification (GTDB taxonomy): domain Bacteria; phylum Bacteroidota; class Bacteroidia; order Chitinophagales; family Chitinophagaceae; genus Ferruginibacter. Next base: position 424 of record JBBSKH010000108.1, on the reverse strand, counting down.
TCAGCATACAACAGGAAGAAATGCTATGGCCGAAGTAATTCACATTTAAAATTCCTCCCTTTAACAAATAATTGTATTTTTAAAGTTCCAAAATGATTGCTTTAAACATCGGCAATATCCGTGTAACAACTCTTTTAATTTCTTCATAGCTAATAATTGTTATACATGCGAAAAATAATGCAAAATGTTTGCCCTGCTATTATCAGGCTTTTTATTTTTTTCCTTTTTTCTTTAACTTTTGTATGCGTTAGCCAGTCTTCTTTTGCTCAAACAGGAAGAGCATTGGATTTTGATGGTTCAACCAACAGGGCTAACCTCCCATTTGTATTAGCAGGCAGTTATACAAAGGAGTTATGGATTAAACCCACAACTAATTCGCTGATCAATTTCCCAAACCTTATCTCGGGCGATGCAACAGCACTAT
>JBBSKH010000107.1:0-12123 GCA_038256495.1 Chitinophagales bacterium | reverse complement strand
TTGGCATTAGGAGAATGGATAGTACTTGCGGTGCCGCTGGTCGAAGCCCAAGCGGCGGCAACGTTGTTATATTTAAAGAGATATTATTATTGGCGTTAGGAAAGATTTTGCTCCTACGGAGCAATCACATCCCAGATTTCATCATTCATAATTCAACATTCATAATTCATCACTCAACATCATACCTGTCCACCCTTTCAATTCCCTTCAATTTCAGCAGGTGATCCACCAGGTTATCAAGCTCGTCTTTATCGTGTACAAAAACTTTTACATTCCCTTCAAAAATACCATCCCTTGCTTCTATGGACATAGAGGAGATGTTCACCTTCATTTCACCACTTATCAGGTTGGTGATTTTATGTATAACGCCCACATCATCAAGGCCGATGATTTTAAGGCCGGTGAGGAATGAAATTTCTTTGTTCTTTGCCCATTTGGTTTTTACTACCCGGTGGCCGTAATTGGCCATCAGCCTGGTGGCATTGGGGCAGGTGGTGCGGTGGATCTTTAATCCTTCGCCGGTGGTTACAAAACCAAACACATCATCACCCGGTATAGGTTTGCAGCAGTTGGCAAGGGTGTACATAATCCTATCGCTGCTTTCACCAAAAATAATGAGCTCTGCCTCTTTTTTTGCATGCTGCTGTTGCTTTTGAGACGGTTCTTCATGATGCTTCTCCTCGGGCCTTACGGGCTTTGGTGCCAGGAGTTTATCGCCGTGCACGGTGAACTCCTTCAGCTCCTTCAAGTCTATTTTCTTAATGGCGATCTCGTACAGCAGGTCCAGCGAACTGGGAAGTTTATAATAGTTTGCCAGGTCATCCATATTTGCCTGGTTCATTACAGCGTTTATGCCTTCCAGTTTGCGTTGCAGTATGTATTTGCCTTCTTCGGCAATGGCTCTTTTTTCTTCTTTAAGGGTATCCTTTATCTTGGTTTTTGCCTTGCTGGTTACTACGAAGTTCAGCCATTCCTGGTTGGGTTTTTGTTTGGCGCTGGTGATGATCTCAATCTGATCTCCACTACGCAGTTTGTAACTGATGGGCACCAGCTTATGGTTTACTTTGGCACCAATACATTTACTGCCCACGGCGGTGTGCACACTAAAGGCAAAGTCGAGGGCACTTGCTCCCACGGGCAACATTTTTACATCGCCCTTGGGTGTGTATACAAATATTTCTTCTGTAAGAAAAGATGTTTTAAAATCCTGTAAGAAATCAAGCGAATTACTATCCGGACCGGCCAGCGCTTCTCTTATCTGGTGAAACCATTTATCAAAGCGGCTTTCGTCGGTGGCGCCTTCTTTATATTTCCAATGGGCGGCCAGGCCTTTTTCTGCAATTTCATTCATGCGCTTGGTGCGTATCTGCACTTCCACCCATTTACCCTGCGGTCCCATCACCGTGGTGTGCAGGGCCTCGTAGCCGTTGCTCTTGGGGTTGCTCAGCCAGTCTCTCAGTCTTTCAGGAGAGGGATTGTAGGCATCGGTGATGATGCTGTATATTTTCCAGCAATCTTCTTTTTCTTTTTCTGGTGATGAGTTTGCGATAATACGGATGGCAAAGAGGTCGTACACTTCTTCAAAAGAAACACCTTTCTTTTTAATCTTGTTCCAGATGGAGTGTATGCTTTTTGGGCGGCCGTGTATCTCGAAATCAAGCCCGGTTCTTTCCAGCTTAGCCTTAAGCGGCCTGATGAAGTCGTTGATATAGCGGGTGCGTTCCCTTTTTGTATCGGTCAGTTTCTGGGCAATATATCGGTAGGTATCTGGCTCCATGTATTTCATGGCCAGGTCTTCCATTTCGGTTTTTATATTATACAGGCCCATTCGGTGCGAAAGCGGGGCATATACATATACCGTTTCCGATGAAATCTTCAGTTGCTTTTCCCGCTTCATGCTGTCCATCGTACGCATGTTGTGCAGGCGATCAGCCAGTTTTATCAGTATCACCCGGGGGTCATCGGTTAGTGTCAGCAGTATCTTCTTAAAATTTTCAGCCTGCTGACTTACGTTGGTATCCATTACGGTAGATATCTTAGTTAGTCCGTCAACAATCCGGGCTATCTCGCTGCCAAATTCCCGTTCAATATCATCCAGGGTTACATCCGTATCTTCTACAGTATCGTGCAGCAAGGCGCAGATGGTACTCCTGATGCCAAGGCCAATCTCCTCCACGCATATTTTGGCTACTGCCAGCGGGTGCAGTATGTAGGGCTCGCCACTTTTGCGGCGCATGGTTTTGTGCGCTTCTGCACTTATTTCGAAGGCTGTACGAAGCAGCAGCTTATCTCCTGGCTTTACCTTGGCCTTTAAAACACGTAAAAGGGCACGGTATTGCCTTAGAATTTCTTTCTTTTCTTCCTCGTCGGAGAGGTTATAACCGGGTATAGTAACTGTTGCCTGCATGGATAAACGAATTTAGTTCAAAATACGGCATGGGCAATAATCCTGGTTTCCGTTGGCCGCTGTTTTATTACTATTTTAAGAATATAAGTTTTACCGAAGTTTTAATTTTTTGAATAAAACCCTTACTTTTGCGTCCCATTTGCGGATGTGGCGAAATTGGCAGACGCACTAGACTTAGGATCTAGCGCCGTAAGGCATGTAGGTTCGACCCCTATCATCCGCACAATTACAACGAATCCCTCTCCCAAAGCCCGCCTGATTAGGCGGATAGGGAGAGGGATTTTTAAAAACAACAAATATGGCAACAGTAGTTAGAGAGAACATTGGCTTATTGAACGACAAGCTTACCGTTAAAATCAACAAAGAAGACTATTTCCCCTCTTTTGAGAAAAAACTGAAAGAATACAGCAAAACTGCCAATATCCCTGGTTTCAGAAAGGGAATGGTGCCGGCTGGTATGATCAAAAAAATGTATGGCGCCGGTATTTTTTCCGACGAAGTACTGCGTACTGTAGAAAAAGAATTGTTTACCTGGTTGAATAAGGAGAAGCCAGAGATATTTGCGCAGCCCTTACCATTAAACAATGATTTGGGTAAACTGGATATGAATAATCCTACCGATGTAGATTTCGATTTCGAGATTGGCCTGAAGCCTGCTGTAGAGATTCCTGATCTTGCTAAAGCTAAACTTACCCGCCATAAAGTGGCTGTAACGGATGATATGATCACCGAAGAGATCAACCGTATGCAGATTAAAGGTGGTAAGATGACCGAACCGGAAACCATCGACAACGAAGAAAATGTATTGAATGTATTGTTTACAGAATCTGATAAAGATGGTAATGTTGTAGAAGCCGGTATCAGCAAAGAAAATTCTGTATTGCTGAAATATTTCGCTGCTAAAATGCAAAAGGAACTGATGGGAAAGAAAGTGGGCGACCATTTTGTGTTCCAGTTGGGAAAGACCTTTGAAGCAGACAAACTGGAGATGATGTTGCAGGACCTTGGCTTTGAAAAGGATGATACAGAAGCTGCAGATAAATATTTTAAACTGGAGATTGTAAAGATCGGCCTGGTAGAAAAAAGAGAACTGAACGAGGAATTCTTTAATGAGATATTCCCCGGTAAAGGATACAAAACCGAAGAAGAAGTACGTACTGCTTTAAAAGCAGAAATGGAAACTTATTGGGAAAGCCAGGCTGCTAACCAAATACACGACCAATTGTACCATTACCTGCTAGACGAAACGAAAATGGAATTTCCTGAGAGTTTCTTGAAGCGCTGGTTGCAAACAGGTGGCGAAGAAGCCAAAACTGCCGAGCAGGCAGAAGCAGAATTTCCTCAATTTAGCAGCCAGTTAAAGTGGACCTTGATAAGCGACAAACTGATTACCGATAACAAACTGGAAGTAACAGAATCTGAATTAAAAGATACCATGAAAGCCGAAGTGATGCGTTATTTTGGCCAGATGAACATGGGTGAAGATATGAGCTGGTTAGACAGTTATATAGATCGTATGATGAAAGACGAAAAGCAGGTAGATGCTACCTACCGTCGTTTGATAACTGAGAAAGTATTTGCATTTGCGGCAGCGCAAACCAAACCAAAAGAAAAAAATGTTACGGCTGATGAACTGGTGGCAATGCAGCATAATCACCAGCATTAAGCATATCCATATTATAAAAAAATCCCCTCGAATTTTTTCGGGGGGATTTTTTTTACTGCTACAGTAGGCAAGCCGTCCATCCGTAAGACGATGCCGCCGCCTGGGCTTACACTAGCGGCATAATTCATGGCAGGGCATAAAGAAATAAAAGTAAGGCTATTGTAGTAATTATTTTTTTCATAAAAGTTTATTTTTTTAATAGATAATAGACTGAAAGATTAGCCCCTACAACTAGAAAATCCCTCCGAATTTTTTTGGGGAATTTTTTTTACTGCCGCTGTAGTTAAGCCGTCCATCCGTAAAACGATGCCTCCGCCTGGGCTTCCACCAGCGCCATCTCGTGACCTTCAAATTATTTTATTTATTATTTAGTTGCCACTATAATGGGTAAGCATTTCAAAATTGTGCTGCCCGTATTTTGTGAAGTCTTTTTAGCTGTTGCTTATTTTAATCTACGAATGTTTCCCTTATAATTGACTTAACATTAAATATTTCTTTTTCTGTTAAAACAGCAAGTGGTTTTATTACTCTCTGCCTGTCAATTGTTCTAATCTGGTCAAGTACTATCCATCCTTTTACTTTACTGTTTTTTAGAACTACTCTGGTCGGGTAAGATTTTGAACTACTTGTTATAGGAGCAATGATAATTGTCTGGAGATATTTATTCATTTCATTTGGTGAAATTATTACACATGGTCGTGTTTTTTTCATTTCGCTTCCAATTGTCGGGTCTAAATTTACAAGTACGACCTGGTATTGTGTTACTTCCATTCGTCAAAGTTTTCGTCTTCAAAAACATCAGACATTAAAAGTTTGTCATCGCCATTTTCGTGCATCTTCTTAAAAGATTTCTCCCATCCTTTACGTGGGGAAGTCTTTGGTTTTAGAATGATGTAGTTTTTTTCAAGAACAATTTCCATGGTATCTTTTATATTATACTTTTCTATTAAAGTTTTTGTCAAACGAATACCTTTTGAGTTTCCTATAGAAATTACAGCTATGTCCATATACGAATATTTATGTAACTACAAAGTAATTACATTAATTTAAAAATCCAAAAAGAGATATTCGATAATTATGGAGCCGCCAAAAAATAACAGCTAAGGGAAAGGTATCGCTGCAGGTGGGTTCTGTGAGAGGCTTGGACTGAAATGCCCTTGCCTACCCGACTAAACCTTCCATCCGTAAGACGATGCCGCCGCCTGGGCTTTTACCAGCGGCATAATTCATAGCAGGGCATAAATAAATTACCAGTACAGAAATGTATGACATGCAGGAACTGGAAACTTTGATCAACAGGCTAAATAGACAGCACCCGTTTAGATAAATTTGTTTAAGTCTGCTCAGGATGCCGTGAGCAAGCCGCAGGATAACCAGGTGTTCGAGTACCATGAGGTATGCCTTTACCTTGGTCGGCACCAACTCGCCGTGGTCTTGGCTAAGTCGAGCTATATCGTTTAAACCCACGATCTTTTCAATTATACTTTGGCGCATTCGTCACGTTGAGCCCCGGCGGGGTATTCGCCTTTATTTATTTTCAATATTAAAACAATTTCCTGCGAAACCCCGGCCTTGACGGTAGACAGGATTTCGCCAGCGGTTTTTATTGGGTTGATTTGTACTGTGGCGAAAACCTGGAAGTAGCAGAAACAGCGATGGTTGGCTGCAGCAATAATAATGGCAAAACTTCCCTATTGCTGTTGTTTTAAATAATCAATATTTACAAAAGTTTTACCGCATTTTTGAACTAACTTCCCGCACCAAAAACCATACACTTAAATTTTACTATTAATGTCAAAATTCTACCTTGGAATAAATACACTGATTGTATTTATTCTTGTTCCTCTTTTATCTTTTGCACAAGGCAATAAGAACTACAGTATTATGTTGAATTCCGGGAATTTTACCCCGGTAGAAAATGTAAGAACCCTGCAACAAAATGCGCCGGTTTTTCAGGCTGAAAGATTCAATGGGCTTAGCTACCTGGTAATTCAATTTAATGAATTGCCGGGGGAAGGCGTTAAGCGCAACCTGGCAGCGGCAGGTATTAAACTCATTGATTACATACCTCATCTTGCCTATACTGCTGCCGTGCCGGCAGGCATAAACCCATCTGTAATACAGGCAGCCGATGCCCGTAGTGTTTTTACATTAACTGATGTGCAAAAAACAGTACCGGATATGCTTGCTGGTAAAGTACCGGATTATGCGTTGAACAGACCGGGGTATGCAGATATTGCTGTATTAACCTACGAGGTAATACAAACTCCCGAAGTAGAAGCTGCTGTTGCAGCTTATGGAGGAGAAATTTTGACTAAAACCGATGCATTTCGCACCTATACACTTAGGGTCCCCATCGGCAATATAAAACTTATCGTAGCCCTGCCGTTTGTGCAGTGGGCTGAATTTATTGATCCGCCAAATGTACTTGAAAATCTTCCGGGCACAAGTTTACACAGGGTAAGCGCCATCAGCGATGGCGTAAGAAACCTGAAAGGCGACGGAATGAATGTAGGCGTATGGGACGGAACTGCCAGCCAGCATCTTGACTTCTTACCACCGGGCAGGTTAACCATAGTAGAGAACGGCACACCCAGTAGCCATGGCACGCACGTTTCCGGAACTATAGGCTCCAGGGGGTTGATAAACCCATTTGCAAGGGGCATGGCACCCAATGCGAAAATTTATTCTTACACCAGCGGTGGTAATGTGCAAACAGAAATGACCACAGCAATACCATTATATACACTCATTTCCAGCAACCATTCCTATCACGATGGCCTTGGTATACAATGTGGCACTACAGGTGCCTCGGCTGGTTATAGCCTTCGTGCCAGGAATACCGATATTAATTTAAACGACAATCTTTATCATCTTCACTGCCACTCAGCAGGCAATGCCCAAACTTCCTGTGCCAGCGGATGGGGTACCATTACGGGTACGGGCAAAGCAGCTAAAAACAACCTTGTGGTGGCCGCTATTACTTCGTTTGAAGCCATGACTTCGTACAGCAGTTTCGGCCCGGTACATGACGGCAGGGTAAAACCTGAAATCAGTGCTATGGGGGATGGAGTCTTCTCTACCTACACGCCCATCAATACTTACAGCACTATATCTGGTACATCTATGGCAACGCCAGGGGTGGCAGGTGCAGTAGCTTTGCTGGCCCAACGCTATATGCAACTAAACGGAAATGTATTACCGCCTTCAGCATTAATAAAAAATATTAGCTGTAATACCGCCAAGGACCTGGGTAATGCCGGGCCTGACTACCGCTTCGGCTTTGGCCGTATCAATGCACTGGCAGCAGTGAGAATATTAGAGGAAAACAGGTATATAATTGATTCAGTAAATACCGGTGCAGAAAAAGATATTACCATCACAGTTCCGGCTGGTTCTTCTCGTTTAAGGGTTATGCTTACCTGGAACGATCCTGCTGCTGCTGCCAACGTAAGTCTTGCATTGGTAAACAACCTTGATCTTGAAGTAATTGATGGCGCAAATACAACGTTGCCATGGGTGTTGGATAAGTTTAACCCCGCTCTACCTGCCACCAAAGCAGTTGATACAGTAAGCAATATAGAGCAGGTTACTATTAATAGTCCTGCAGCAGGCACTTATACTTTAAGGGTGAAGGGCACTACCGTACCAATTGGTCCCAATCAAACCTATGCCCTCACCTGGGATGTGGAGCAACCTTACATAGAAGTAATTTATCCAAATGGCGGAGAATCCTTCAGCCCCGGAACTACACAGGTTATTACCTGGGATAATTCGGGTGTTACAGCCAGTCAAACCGTGGAGTATTCACTGGATAACGGTGTTACCTGGACCACAATTTCCAGCACAGTGGCTGCCAATACCACCCGCCTTAACTGGGCAGCACCGGCAGGCACCAACACAGCTACTGCGTTAATAAGGGTAAGCAGCGGTTCACTCACCGATGTAAGCGATCTTACTTTCAAAATATTGGGCACCACCACCGGGTTTGCCGGCAATGGTTTGAGCTGCGATCCGGGTAAAGTTAACTTTAGCTGGACGGCAGTAGCCAATGCTACCCATTATGATATTTACCAATTGGATAGTACAGCAGGCGCTTTTGTACTGGTAACACCAAATGTTACCGGCACCAGCTTCGTTGCTACCGGCCTTACCCCATCAGCCAATACCTGGTTTACTATTGTAGCAAAAAATAATATAACCGGTGCCGTGAGTGAAAGATCTGTGGCCATTAATGTTACGGTTTCTGGTGCAGGTGGTAATTTAGGTACCGTTGGATCAATAACAGGTCCTAATGCAATTTGTGCTGCTGGTTCAGGTGTAACTTATTCCATTCCTCCGGTTACAAATGCTACCGGGTATGTATGGACGGTACCTTCTGGTGCCGTCATCATGAGCGGGCAAGGCACCAATAATATTACCGTAAATTATCCGGCTGGCAGTGCAAGTGGTAATGTTACTGTTTATGCGTCTAACAGCAGTTGTCAAACACCCCCAACATCGTTTGCAGTAACAGTTAGTCCTGCTGCAGCAGCACCGGTGAGTGGTGGCGATCAATCAGCCACCCAGTGCCCGCCGGCTCCCTTGCCTACGCTTACTGCAACAGCGTCTGTACCGGCTGGCCATACCATCACCTGGTATGATGCTGCTACAGGTGGGGTGGTTGTTACCGATCCATCTCTTAACGCTGTGGGTACCATAACTTATTATGCTGAAAGTACCAGTGATGCTTCAGGATGCCAGAGTGGAAGAACAGCAGTAACCTTAACGATAAATGCTGCTCCTCCCGCTGTGGTTACAGCCGGTAGCACCACCACTTTCTGTACTGGTAATTCAGTTGTTTTAACTGCTAGTACAGGTACTGCTTATATCTGGTATAACAATGGAGTAGCCATAGCGGGTGCTGCCAGTCAGACCTTTACAGCCAATGCTTCGGGGTCTTATACGGTCGCAGTTACTAACGGCACCTGCGTACTCACTTCTTCACCTACAGTAGTAACTGTTAATGCATTACCTGTTGCTACGGTAGCTGCCGGGGGAGCTACTACATTTTGCGAGCCCAACAATGTAACACTTACCGCCAGTGCCGGCAGCTCGTGGTTATGGAGCAACGGAGCTACCACCCAATCAATAACAGTAAGCAATTCGGGTACTTACAGCGTTACCGTTACAAACGCCAGTGGATGCACAGCTACTTCGGCATCAACAGTAGTAACGGCTAACCCCCAACCAATAGTAAGTTTATCTGCTGGTGCTTACACCCGCCTGTTTCCGGGCCTTTCTACCACCCTTATGGCAACAGTAACACCGCCGGGTACTTACACTTATGTATGGACAAAAGGAGGTATCCTTTTGCCGGGTGTTACTACGGCCTCTCTGCCCGTTACCATTAACGACCTGGGAAGCTATAAGGTTACAGCAACGAATGCGGGTGGCTGCAGCAATGCTTCTGCCACCGTAGAAATATCAGATTCTGTAATTGCCCGGTTATTCATTATGCCTAATCCCAGTAATGGTGTCTTCCAGGTAAGTTACCATAGCGTGGGCACAAATGTATATACGCTGAGGATCACAGATTCCAAAGGAGCGGTGGTGTACAATCGCCCGTACAACATTAACAGTGCTTATCAGTTAATGAAAGTTGACATCAGAAACTACAGCACTGGTATTTACACGGTAGCCCTGTTTGATCGTTCTGGCAAGCGCATAGCTGCAGCTTCGGTATTGAAGAGCAGGTAAATTGAAAAGAAACTAATGATAGTGAGAGGCCGTATCAAAACCAATTGATACGGCCTTTTTCTTTTAGCTGTTTTATAGTACAGCTATTAATAAAACATTGGCGGTTAGTTTCTGAAACAAAAAAGTGGCCGATAATGCTGCCATTTTTATTTGTTTCACCTTGTTTTCCTTTTTGTTATCTTTTGAAGGTTGAGCGCCAGAGAGATTGGCCCGGTGAGTAAATACCTGCTGCTTTTAAGAATCGTACTTCAAATATTTGCAATATGCGGATGTAAAATACTCAATACAACAAGCAGTCCTTGCCGTTATTTTCTTTTACAGCATTATGTTGTAAGGTTGAAGTTTTGGCAAATTATTAATGGGTTTAGTTATTCATCAGGCCACCCGGCCCTCGAAAACCAAATCATTGCCGCCGCCTGGGCTTCGACCAGCAGCATAATGATGTAATCATCGGTATCAACATGTGGTGTATAGTATGCTTTGTTTTTACCAAGAAGTATCGCAGCAATTTTTGCACACATACTGCCCTCGGTTTGATTAGTACCATCAACAACGTACCAGTTACGTTGCACGGTTGCCTCGTTAGCATGTTGGATTAAAAAATATAGTTTGCTCATTTTAAATTTTTGTTTAGTAACAGTTGATATAATTAGTGGTAAGAAGTTAGCTTTAAACCTTACCTTTTAATTTAAATGCAGCATTATTTTGAAAAAGGCTGTCATACTACAAAATCAATAAAAATGAAACAGTTATTTGCATTTACTTTAGCTCTTATTCTTTTAGTCTTAAATAGTTGCGATAAAGACCTTAATAGCGGTTTTAATGGTGGCGATTTTTATCAATCAAATGTTGGAAAGGCGGATTCAATTATTGAAAATCCTTTCATTAAAACAACTGACTCTGCCACTTCTACATTTTCAATTGATGCAGACGGTGCTTCATATGCTCTTACAAGACGTCTTGTAACAAGTTCCGGAATTGGTGAGTATAAAGATGCATTGAGAACAGAAGAACTAATTAACTATTTTACTTACGACTATCCAAAAGCTTCGCTCAATGAAAATATCTCTGTAAATGGAGAAGTAAGCATTTGTCCCTGGAAGGCAAGCAATAAAATAATCCGCATAGGATTGAAAGGAAAATCTGTTGCTTTAGCTGAATATCCAATAGCAAATTTTGTTTTATTAATTGATGTTTCAGGTTCAATGTCATCTCCAGACAAACTTGAATTATTAAAATCTGGCTTCATTAAATTTACTGAACAAATGAGACCTGAGGATAGGATAGCCATCGTAACATATGCCGGAAGCGATAAAGTGGCTTTAGAATCAACTCCGGGATCCCAAAAAAATAAAATAATTACCGCCATCCAAAATCTAGGTTCGGGCGGCAGTACCAATGGTGAAGCTGGTATAAAAAAAGCCTATGAAATTGCTCAAAACAATTTTATAGCAGGAGGAAACAACAGGGTTATTTTAGGAACTGATGGTGATTTTAATGTAGGTATATCATCTACTGAGCAACTGATAAGCCTGATAGAACAAAAAAGAAATTCAGGTATTTTTTTGACAGCTTTAGGAGTTGGACTTGGAAACCTTAATGAGTCAATGCTTGAAAAAATTGCAAATAAGGGCAATGGCAATTTTGAATACATTGATAATAAGGAAGAAATGGAAAAAGTTTTTATACACGAATACAATAAATTTTTGACTGTTGCAAAAGATGTTAAGGTTCAAATAACATTCAATAAAGACATTGTAGAGGAATATAGGTTAATTGGATATGAAAACAGGGTGTTGCAAAACTCAGATTTTAAAGATGATTTAAAAGATGCCGGTGAAATTGGGGCTGGTCAAACTATTACTGCGATCTACGAAATAAAGCCAAAAGCAAATGTTGATTTTAAAACCAATCCTTCATTCACAATTTTATTCCGATATAAAAAACCAGATGAAATCACCAGCAGGGACTTAAGCCTTAACATTTATGATATTGGGCAGACATTTGACGCTTCAAGTGAAAGCATGCGGTTTTCAGCTTCCCTTGCATCGTTGGGTCTATATTTGCGGAATTCGCAATATAAAGGCAATACTACTATCGAAAAAATAAGGGACTGGGCGTCTTCTGCATCAACCTATGACCCAAACGGGTATCGGCAAAAACATATTAGCTTACTGCAAAAAATACATTAAACCAATAAACTTGTGTTGGATACAGTAAAAAATAAGAAAGATTATAAAGAAACAGTAGCCCGTTTTGAAGAAATAAGGGAAGCCCAAAAAGGTATACCGGAATACAAAGAGATGATGCT
>JBBSKH010000106.1:0-12202 GCA_038256495.1 Chitinophagales bacterium | reverse complement strand
TTGCTCAACGCCACTCCGCAGTTCTTTTGCCGCAACTGTTAGTATGCCATCAGCATTTATCAAAAAACTCACTTCTACTTTTGGTAATCCTGCAGGCATCCCCGGAATGCCGGTCAGGTTAAATTCTGCCAGCTTTCGGTTGTCAGCCACTAAATCTCTTTCGCCCTGAAAAACACTTATGCGCATACTTGCCTGCCCATCTATTTGCGTAGTATATTGCCTGGAAGCCTTTGTGGGAATTTTAGCATTACGAGGTATCAATACATCCATTAATCCGCCGGAAGTTTCAATTCCCAAACTTAATGGCGTAATATCCAGCAGCAATGTGTCTTTATTATTTCCTGCTAAAATATCTGCCTGGATGGCGGCGCCTAATGCAACCACTTCATCAGGGTTAACTGTATCATTTACGAGCTGCTCAAAAAAGGCACTTACCGAATCTTTCACTAATGGAACACGGGTGCTGCCACCTACCATCACCACTGCCTGTATATCCGTAGTTTTAAGGCTTGCATCTTTCAGCGCTTTACGGCAACTCGTAATTGTTTTTTCGACCAATGGTTTTATAAGCTCATTAAATTGTGCCCTGCTTAATTCAAGTGACTCATCATTTAGTGTGGTGCTGAATTGCTCGTTAGCCGATAAATGTATTTTCGCTTCCTCTGCCTTTAACCTTAATGATTGTGCCAACGAATGATTTTCCCTTAGTTCATCCTGGGTAATACCTGCTTTGCCTGCCCAAAATTGCACAATGGCATTATCCATATCATCTCCCCCCAGGTAAGTATCCCCATTAGTAGACAACACCTCAAAGATTCCTCCTGCCAAACGCAGAATGGAAACATCAAATGTTCCGCCTCCAAGGTCATATACTGCTATCAACTTGTTTGCGTGGTTGGCTTCTCCCTCTTCAGAGGAGTTAGCCGGGGCTCCCAACCCATACGCAAGGCTTGCTGCAGTTGGCTCGTTTATGATGCGCAGCACATCCAGCCCGGCCAGTTTTCCTGCATCCCGGGTGGCCTGCCTTTGTGCATCATTAAAGTAGGCAGGAACGGTTATTACGGCTTTATTCACCGGAGTTTTTAAAATATGTTCTGCCCGGTTCTTTAATTCTTTTAATATGTAGGAGGAAAGATCGATAGGCGAATAAAATTTATCGCCCACCTGCACTTTTACCAGGCTATCTGTATCGTCATCAATAACTTTATAAGTAAAAACTTCGGAATGACTTTTTACATCCTTGTAACTTTTGCCCATCAGTCTTTTTGCAGAAAAGATGGTACGCTGTGGTTCGGTAACCAGGAATTCTTTTGCAGCATCACCCACGGTAATATTGCCTGCTTCATCAAAATAAATAACAGATGGCACCAAAGAATGGCTGTCGTGCTCTTTTAAAGCTACCGGTTTTTTTGTTTCAGGGTGAATGATGGCTACCAGGCTATTGGTAGTTCCTAAGTCAATTCCTACAATGATCTCTTCCTGTTGCAAACTTCCGGTGGCTATATTGATGGCTATTTTACCCATGAGTGTTCTGATTTTTATTATCCTGCAAATTTAAAAATAAAAAAGGCCGCTTTGGATAAGCGGCCTTTGGATATTTTGCGATAAGGGGAATTTATCTCATTAAGTACATCTTCCCGTATCCTTTGTTAAAGAATTTATCTGTATTGTCGCCGTCGGCCCTGTATTTATCAAGCGACTTTCCATTAAGATTGGTAAGCACTCTGTAGATGTATACGCCATTGGCCAGCTTTTGCCCGTACATATCGGTACCATCCCATTTAAAATCGGTGATGTTGCGTCCGATATGAATAGGACCGAGTTCATCTTTAGTGATCTCTCTTACTACTTTACCGGTGATGGTAAGAATTTGTATCCTGATATTCTGCGGCACTTCGCTACCCGTTACGGTGAACACAAACGCTGTTGAACTGGTGAATGGGTTAGGATAGTTCAGCAGGTTAGATATCATCGGCTTGTTGATAACGTTAAAGCTAACATGATAATCCAACTCACCGGCTTTGTTTCCGTTTACATCTTTACCTGAAACGATCAGTTCATACTCACCATCTTCGGGGAAGTAAGGTTTAAAGTTGATGCTGGCCGTGTTTTCGCCCGTATTAAGATTGGCAGGTATGAAGACCATGCTATCGCCAAAATAATAACTACGAATAGTCTGGTCAGGGAAACGAACCTGCACTTTCATCAAGGAAGTGTCCTTCAGTTCCAGGAACCTGTTCTCATCTTTTAGTTTAATAAGAATATTAGGCAAGGATGCAACGATGTCTTTGTTCAGGATATGTACCCCGTCGAAAGTTACATCCAGCAAAGGATTGTATTTATCTTCCTGCACGTAGAAATCTTTGTACAACACATTGTTGTAATGCAGTTGTTCAGGCTGATCATTATCAGGATTAAACTCTATGAACAAAGTGTTGTTGCCCGGATAGTCGCGGCTATCAATAGAATACTTTACTGTTAAAGTATCTCCCGCAACCAGCGCTTTACGTTTTGGTATATCAATCACATGCGGCACATTGTTCCTGTCGGTGATGATGAATTTTACTTTCAGCAGGCTATCAAACGGTGTTTGACTGATATTTTTGAACGCCAGAGCAAAGTCTATGTTCTGGCCCTGGCCAACCGAGTCTTTCATCTGGAACAATACATTAGGAGCCACGGCACCTTCCGGCGCAAGGTTTGCATTAATGCGCCAATACGTAAGCTGCTGCGGCGTCAAATTAAGGGGGTCTTTATTTTGCATCCTTAACTTTAAGTAAGGAAATGTTTTTGCATTGATGAAGCTGAGGCTGGTATCCCTTGCAGGAGCTACAGTAGCCATCAATGCGGTAGACCCATCATTTCTTATACCCCATACCTGCACTTTAACCGTGTCGGTATTAGTGGGATCGTTGCTGCTGCCACGCCAGTGCAGGTCATTCCAACTAAGTACCGGGCCATAGGTGGGTGACTCAATGCTGCCGTCTGGTATCAACGATTTCAGGATGATAGACTTATCAATCTGGTTGGTATCTGTAAAACCAACTTCCTGGTTGTTAAAAGCATTGCTACCTTTTTTAAAGAAGTAAACGAAGGGCAGGTTCTTTGTAAAGCTGTCAATTTGAGAAAATCCTACTGATTTTAACTTATGATACAGGGAATTGCCCGAGCCAAGTGTTGCCGTATCGGCTTTCCACTGATTAATAAAGGAGGTATTGGTAGTACGACCAAGATTGGTAATGGCAACATACATACCATTAGGTACCATATCAATAAAGTCCATTGCGGCTTTACGGTAGGTAGCGTTGGCATAAGGGTATTCAAAGAAATAGCGTGCCGTATCGGTCGTAGCGCTGTTCTGACAAACCTTAATACTGCCAAACATAGCATTGGTTTCACTCACATTACGATTGGCCCAAGGGCGCAGGCTCACTGTATCAAATACATAAAATTGAAGCGAACTATAATTACATCCGTATAATTCCAACTGTTCAAAATCAAGGTTCACATTTATCCGGTCGAAACCCACAAAAGGAAACAGGCCGGTGCGAATACTTAAATTCCTGGCGATCTCGGGGTAATAATACCTGCGGTCCTGCCTTAGCTCGATGTTTGTAAATTTCGATTTCTTTAACTGGAAATAATGGCTCTGGTTGAAACCCGTAGTACTGTTAGGTAAATAAATAAAAGATGAACTATTCCATATAACCGGGTTGGTACCGATAGGAATTATAGATACCCTCCAATAATAAACCGTACTGTCAGTATAGGTAATGTTGGCAGGCTTAAATTCAACAATACCGCCAACACCCGTTGTGTTATATATTTTCTTGAAAGAAGAATTGAACAGTTCTGTTGTATCTACTTCCATTACATACTGGCGGCTGCCTCCCAATGGATTGGCGGTGTTGGCCACAAACGTGATATTTGAATTGTTAACGATAGAATAATCGTAGGGAAATGTTGGCCTTAACTCATCTTCAAAAATGTAGAACTCTTTTGTTACCGTATTATTGGTTTCAAACAGTTCATCCACTTTATTGGTATAATCCAGGGCCACCAGTATCTGGTTCAAGCCTTTGTCGGTAGTGGGATTAATGGGAACGACAAGATTAACCGAATCTTCGAATTTTATTCCGGGAATTAATTTATTGAACAACACTTTTATAGAATCGTTCGGTAATTTTCTTTTTACTGATACCCATATAGAGTCCCCTTTCGCCATACCGATATTTTGCATCTTAACAGTAACATTAAAGTTGTTATCCGCTACCGAAATAATATTAGGACTGATCTTTACCAATGGTTCTTCAATTACATAATCGGGCTTGGTAAAAGTATTGATCCTGATGGCAGGGTCACCATGCAATGCAATTTCTTCCAGGTGAATTCGGGTATAATAATCCAGGTTTGGATTGGCACCGTTCAGGTTTTGCAATACCTGCTTAACCTGGTTACCCACCGTATTGCCATACAAGGTTTTACTGAATAAAGTATAAAAATTAGTATTGTAAAAATTTAGGAAAGGCGGTATACCAAAGTGTGTATCTGCCAGGAAACCAATACTGCCTTTCTGGTTTGCCAACACGTATTTTTCAGAAAGCGTCATGCTACCGGTTGTCCTTGTTGGATCATAAGCAAAAAAGTTACCTGCACTACAGCCGCTCACATTAAAGAATGGGTACTTACCTGTGTTGGTATAAATTTCAGGATTGCTAAGGTTGTATTCAAAAGTATTGGCAGAAGAGTGACCAAAGTAGCCGATCAAGCCCAATCCACCATCAAACAATTCTTCAATCCGCTGACTGTTGGCTTGCTGCACCGCACCTGTGGCAGTTTTAGAAAATGTTTCTACTTTTCCCCCAAAGAGGGTATCCTCAGCAATACGCCTGTAGCCTTCCATGTAATTTTTAAACAAGTCATTTTCAGAACTGTCCTTTCCTCCTGCCACGTGCATTATTTTTTTCATCCAAGCCTTGTCTGCAACATAAGGGCTTGGGGTACGCTGGGCAGTTTCGTATTGAATAACTTTTTGCAGGTAAATATTTACCTCTGTTCCGTCAATAGCACCTAGACGACCTATAGGAACAATTGGTAACACTGTGCCCGGTTGGGAGCTAAGTAAAATATCTGAGGCGGGCCATCCAAAAGTTGGTAGCTTATTTAGTTTAGACAAAATAGAGGTATTTGCCCTGTTTCTGTAAGCATCAATATAGTCAACGCCACGACCTATCAGGAAAACATATTTTGGTTTTGCTGTAAAATTCTGATCAGCATAACGGATAAAGTCCCGGATAGCTGCAGGATGGGTTTTTATACCAAAAGCAAACTGGTCAGTCAGTTCATCAATATCATATTTCTTTGCATTGAAACCACCTCCATTTGCTGTTGCCCGGTATGCCCGGTACTCTTCTACCCTGTTATTATTGTTGCCATCGTTGTACAAATCCTTGTTGCTGATGATTAAATAATCACCTTGTTGTGCTGTTAGGGTAAGATTGATAAATGTTTTTGAACTAAGCGATGGAATATTATTGATATTAGAAGCTTCATTATTGATGAGCATGAACGGTCGCACAAATTCAGTAGAAGCAGGTAACACAAATTTCACCTTGCCAGGCGTAGATGTTACTTCACCCAGGTACCTTCTGCCATTACTCACATCGTACAGTATAGGTTGTGCAGTACCGTAATTAAAATTATCGATCTCCAGTATATTTCCCGTTGGCGAAGGTGCCAGTTCAAAATAAAACTGCTTTTGGTTGTTGAAATTAAAAGTGGCAGGGTAAGTAATGCCCACACTTGCTACTACGATCCTGTCTGTAGTAATAGATGATGTGCTGCCTATTGTCATCTGAACAGAAGCTGCATTGGTCAATAAACTCAATGGCAGGTTGCTGAGGTTTACTTTTGAATAAGTAAAGAAAGGCATACCTACATTATAAATCTCGTTGGCGTATACTCTTATTCTTAAATTACGGGCGTTCTCAGCATTACCGGCAGCATGAACCTTTATAGATACACTATTTGCCGGACCAGCAGCATAGCGGTTTAAACCGCCTATTGTTAATGCCAAAGGGGTGGCGGGGTAAACATCACCTGAACAAAAACCTTCGCCCTGGTCGTAAGAAGATGAATACACGTACTCTCCTACTTTGTTGGCATATCCCCTGTTTAATACGTTTCGGAAAAAGGTATCAACAGTACGCATGAAATAAGCATCTGGCACACCTGCACCCGGTGCTGTATTTACAGCGTTGGTATATCGCAGGTTTGCGGTAGTTGGGTTCACAGTCAAAAAATACGTAGCGGTATCGTTTTCCAGGCTGTACTTATCATTCAGTTGAAAATCTGTATTCCTGTAAAGGTTCTTATCGGGTTTTCCATCATTTCTTTCACCCCAAAACTCTATATAATCAGCGGTGCCCATTGGTGCATTGGTTACAGAAGTAAAGAGTCTTACCTGCTGACCATTGCGCCAAAGCTGAAAATGATCAGCATTAGTACTGTTTAAACCCGCAGCCACCAGGGTTGGTTGGGTAATACGGCAGAGGCCATTATTAGACAAATAAAACTTGTAATAAGTTTTGTTATAGTCAATCCAGCTGTTGTTTAACTGCGCATATGCATGCCCGGTAATAAGTATTAAAACAACAATGAGTATTTTTTTCATCATAGCAGATGTTATAAAAAATTAATAGTTTTCTTTTCTTATGAAATTTATCCTAAGGGAAAAAATATGGGTAAATAATGGATTTGATTGGTTGGCCAGGTTAGAAAAAGCATAATCAAGCATTACGTTATTAATCTTGAAACCTGCACCAAGGCTTGGCTGGTATATCCATACTTTTTTCTGATTCAGGGTATCGCCATCGGCCAATGCCTGCTGAAAATTAGTAATACCTGCACGTACAAAAAATACTTCCTTAATGCCTGCTTCCAGCCCAAGATGCGGATCAACACTTACCGTATTACCACTTAACACCGTATTGCGTTTACCATCAAAAGTAAAATCAACATTTGCTTCGGCAAGCAGTTTTACACTACTGCCCACGTTAAACTGATACCCGCCGCCCAGCACCACTCTTGGCGCTGTTAGCTCGGTAGACCTTACTGGTATATCGTTATTGGTGAGGTATAAAACTTCTTTTTCTTTTTCGGTAAAATTAAAACTCCATGCATTAAAGGTGCTGGTAATATCCCTTGCTACGAGGCCGGCCCTCCATTTTTCACCGTACATCTGTATGCCTGCATCAAGGCCAAAACCCCAGGCCGTGGCAAACTTGCCTACTTTGCGGTAGATAACTTTTGCATTGGCACCTACACTAACGCCGGTTGTTTCTGTCTCTTTAATTTTTTGTGCAAAAGAAAAAAGAAATGCATAATCTGCAGAAGAAAATGTCTGAATATTATTGTAATTGATGCTGCCATCGGGCTCAACTAAAAACAAGGTGTTCGGAATATCATCTACGGCAAACCTCAACAAAGAAAATCCCAAAGTGCGTTTGTTATCCTGAACGGGAATTGCCAGCGAAGCATAATCGTATTTAGCAATACCAGCAAAATATTCCGCATGCATGATACCTGCATTAGGATTGTCTTTAACACCGGTTAAACCCGCCGGGTTCCAATAACCTGCAGTAGCATCGTTGGCAGAAGCAACCTGTGCATTGCCCATAGCCAGGCCACGTGCACCTGCACCAATATTTAAAAATTCGTTGGAATATTTTCTGAATTGAGTGAAGCCCTTGCCAGGACAAAGAACCAAAAGCAAGAGAAAAGCAGCAAAGCTTTTTTTCATTTGTAAGTTTTTATTTCAAGTCACTACAGGAGTTTTTTTCTTGGGGGACCGTTATACGTTAATTTGCTACGTACAAAAACGATGCTGCTATAAAAAAGCGGAAAAAAAGACGTGCCTGATGCGCATAGAATAGATTAATTTATGTTGAATTAACTGAAACCTTAGCTAAAAACGTAATAATACGACCTAAATTGTGTGATTAGCAATTTGTTTACTGCTCATCAAAAATACAATAAAGCCGCTAGATATACGGCTTTTGTGTAAATACGGTTGAATAAGCATTTTTCATCAATTATCCTGTTTGCATATAACTGATAATAAGAAGTTTAGTTTATAAATCTTGGATAAAATCGGCAGTTTAAAAAAATCTACCCATTTTTGCAGGCCATTAGTATAAAAACATATTTTAATAAAGGATAGAATGAATAACCCGTTGATAGCTGAATTAACATGGCGAGGAATGATCCAGGACATCATGCCCGGAACAGAAGAACAACTGAATAAAGAAATGACGCATGGCTATGTGGGTTTTGACCCAACGGCTGACAGCCTGCATATAGGCAGCCTGGTACCCATATTATTGCTGGTGCACCTGCAAAAGGCGGGTCACAAACCCATTGCTCTCGTTGGTGGGGCTACCGGTATGGTAGGCGACCCATCTGGCAAAAGTGAAGAACGCAACCTGCTGAGTGAAGAAGTGCTGGCGGCCAACCAGGCCGGTATAAAAAAACAATTGGAAAAATTTCTTGATTTCACCAGCGAGGCGTCCAACAGCGCTGAAATGGTTAACAATTTTGATTGGTTTAAAAACATCAGTTTCCTTGATTTTATACGGGATGCGGGAAAGCATATTACGGTAAACTACATGATGGCGAAAGACAGCGTGAAAAAGCGCCTGGAAAGCGCCAATGGTATGTCGTTTACTGAGTTTACTTACCAGTTGATACAGGGCTATGATTTCTATTGGCTCTATACCAATAAGCATTGCAAACTGCAAATGGGTGGCAGCGATCAATGGGGCAATATCGTAACCGGTAGTGAGCTCATCCGCAGGAAAACGGGCGGGGAAGCATTTGCATTTACCTGCCCGCTGATAAAAAAAGCCGACGGTGGCAAATTTGGAAAATCGGAAAAAGGCAATGTTTGGCTGGATGCAGAAAAAACGACGCCTTACCAATTTTACCAGTTCTGGCTGAATGCATCTGATGAAGATGCTCGAAGCTGGATTAAGATATTTACCTTTTTAAGCAGAAATGAAATTGATGAGGTGATAGCTACCCACCAACAAAATGCTGCAGACAGATTGCTGCAAAAAACACTTGCCCGGCAACTGACATTATTCGTTCATGGCAATGAAGAATATGAAAAAGCGATGGAGACAACGCAGAAACTTTTCAGCGCACAAAACCTGTCGGCAGAAAGCTTGAGTGAAGAAGACCTGAATAATATGGAAGGCATTGTAAAGAGCAGCTACGAGTTGCAGCGGCTTACCCAATCTCCCGATATCGTAAGCTTCCTGGCCGACAATAACATTTTTGCAAGCAAGGGCGAGGCGAGAAAAGCCGTACAGGGCGGCGGTATCAGCATTAACAGGAAGAAAGTAACTGATGTACAGTTTACCTTAGATAACAACTTACTGCTTCATAACAAGTACCTGCTGTTGCAGAAGGGTAAAAAGAATTACTACCTCGTAACAGTTGAGTAACCAAAAATGTATCAGTAAAAAAAGGCTGCCTCACAAGAGCAGCCTTTTTTTAATTATTGCTTTTGAATGGGCGGTATAGGTTTCTGTAAATACTTCGCCAGGAAGCTATCCATTGCCTTGTAAAATTCTATCTGGTTTTTTTCATTTGCAAAGCCATGGCCTTCGTCCGTCTTCACCATGTATTGTACGTTTACCCCTCTTGCATGTAAAGCCGCCACCATCTGGTCGCTCTCCGCTTTGTTAACCCTTGGGTCGTTGGCGCCTTGTGCAATCAGCAAGGGTGTGGTTATTTTATCGGCGTGTAATGCAGGTGAAACTGCAGCCAGCATAACACTATCCTTCACCGGATCGCCCACCAACTCGTAAAACATGGCCCGCTGAGGCTCCCAATAAGCTGGTATGGTGTTCATGAAAGTGAACATATTTGAAACGCCCACATAGTCCACCGCACAGACATAAAGGTCTGGTGTAAACGCAACGCCTGCAAGCGCCGCATACCCGCCATAGCTACCACCGTAAATGGCCACCCTGGCAGGATCAGCGATGCTGTCTTTAATCAGCCATTTCACGCCGTCGGTTATATCATCCTGCATTGCTCTCCCCCATTGTTTCTGGCCCTTTAACCAAAATTCTTTGCCATACCCGGTGGAGCCACGGAAATTCATTTGCAAAACAGCATAACCACGGTTAGCCAGCATCTGCACCTCCCGGTTAAAGCCCCAGTCATCCCTGGCCCATGGCCCGCCATGCGGATTAACCACTACCGGCAAACCCATGGCTTCTCTTCCCTTGGGAAGAGTAAGGTAACCATGAATGGTAAGTCCATCCCTCGACCGGTATTCTATTGCCTTCATGGTTGCCATATCCTCCTCTTTTAACCAGGGGAATGCATTGCCAAGCAATTTGGTATCGCCGGTTTTTTTGTTGTAGAAATAATAGCGGGCTGCCAGTTTATCGTTACCCGTCCATACAATAAATTCGTCCTCCGCATTATCATGACCATAAAGTGCTACTTCATAATCTTTAAACTTCAGCTTCATTTTTATATAATCTTCTTCTGTTTCCTTATCAAAAAAATGTTCTTCGTTTTTCCAGGAAGTATAGGTAGCCATGGTAAGTACTTTTCGCTTTGGCGAAAAAGATAAACCGGTAACATCAAATTTTGGATTGCTATATATTTCTTTGATTTCTTTTCTTGCTTTGAGGTCATACTCTACAATAGCGTTTTTATCTCTGCCGATGTTACTGGCTACATAGATGTTCTTATTATCAAATGTGAAAAACTGTATCTCGAAATTGTCCTTGTAGGTGGTGGTGAGCACTGAGTCAAATGGCATGGATGCTGAGTCACGGTGAAAATAAGTGGTATTAACCCCATCTGTTTTTGATGCCATCCTGATTACTCCGCTATGATCGGTGTACCAGTTACTATAGTTACGATCGTTCTTAAATAGCAATGTCAGTTCCCCGGTTTCAATATTTATGCTGTAAGGATCAAAATAGCGGTTATCTCTTTTGTTTAACCCGATCAGCATTTCCGTTTCCTTGCCTGGCACATAACGCCAGTTGTCTATAATTTCTGTTCTAACTTTCGGGTAGGGCGTCAACGCCTTAAGCCCGGTACCATTGCGGTTCACAGAAAAGAGTTGGAAATTTTCATCCCCACCTGTATCCTGCAAATACACAATCTTGTCGCCTTTCCATTGATACTGATAGATGTTTCTGGCAGTATCATTCGTTACAGGTATTGCGGTGGAATCATCCAGTTTGCGAACAAAAACATTAGTATGTCCTTTATACGGCGACAGGTAAGCTATGTATGCACCATCGGGAGAAATACGCCAGGCAAAATTTTCAGGATTCCTGAAAAATTGTTCAACCGGAATCAAGGGTGCTTCCTTAACAATGATCACAGGTTTTTTTCTATTATTACAGGCAACAAACAAGGCTGGTATTACACAACATAAAACAAGGAACAGCTTAATCGATTTCATACATTATCATTTTGAATAACCGGAGGCAGCAAACTGCGGTGGCAGGAAGTTAAAATATTTATCGCTTAAATGAAAGTTTAAATAGCCAGGCTGGGAGAAACTGATGATTTTATTTATATGCCTTGCCGGAACTTACTCCTTTCATCTCCTCGGGAATAGCTTTCAGGAATTTTCGCTCATCCACCAGGTAAGCATTGCCATGTTCGCAGAAATGAACTTTTAAATTATGAATGCTGATGGGGTTTCCGTCCGGAATATCGGCAATATTGGAATGCTTAATATCATAGCCGTCCACTATAATCACCAGGCCGCTGCCTATGGCTTCCATTTTATTTCCCCCGGTGATGATCATGCCTGTATCTTCCCCCAGGCCCACGCCAATTGATGAAGGATTGGCAGCTACGGCCTGTGCAAGGCGACCGAAGCGTCCCCTTTTTTCAAAATGGGAATCAAAGATCACATCATCCATAAAACCCAAGCCTGATGTCATTTTCACTTCTCCTTTCAGGTGGGCCCTTGTTGCATTGCCTTCATAAATCATGGTAGAACTCATGGCCATGGCACCCGCCGAGGTACCTGCAATGACAAAGTTGCTGTCGTTGGCCAGCCTATCCAATAAGGTGCTTAAAAAAGCAGTTCCCCCAAAAATGCTGGACAATCGTAGCTGGTTACCACCGCTGAACAAAACGGCATCGCATTCTT